>NZ_LAJE02000111.1 GCF_000970465.2 Devosia insulae DS-56 | reverse complement strand
TCTTAGAGCCGAACGCCCTTCTCGGCGAGGCCGGAAGCGCGGGCGGAGGACGTTGCTCGAACTGTCTCCCGCCCGCTTTCAGTCGCAGGGAGTCAGCGGGCCGCGATCAGCGTGGCGTCGCGCAGCTTGCCCTTCGGGGTCCACCTGATCGTCACCCTCTCGCCGACCTTGAGCCTGGAGAAGTCGCACTTGGGTCCGAACTGATAGACGTTCCTGCTGCTGAGCGTGACGGTGCACGCCTTGGCGTCGATCAGCTTGAGGGTGCCGCGGGCCGTCTTGAGGTGTATCGGGGTCGCCATGGCGAGCGCGTGGGCGAGCACGCGGGCAGCCGGGGCAGGGGTGGCGGGGGCGACCATGTTGCCGCCGCTGCCGTAGCCAGCAGCCATGACCCCGGATGAGGCGCTAAGGGCGGCAACGAGCAGCACTGGGAGGACGAGATTGCGCATGACAACTCCAATCGGTTACGGCCGGGTCGACCAATCGTCGACATTGTCTGACGGCCGCGAGGATCGTGGGCCCGCCTCCTTACGCCGCCCTGTCCGCCACCTTACATCCGCGCAAGATTGGCAAGGCTGACTTCGGCCGGCTGGCTCGCGCGCTATAGCGTTTCACGGCTGGACTGCACCTGAGCTGAACCACTGGAATCGCCCCACCTGGGATGTCATCCCAGCGAAAGCTGGGACCCCGCGGCGAGGGCTTTGCCCTCGTCCGCTCGCCACCTGCACCAGCCGATAGTTGGGTCCCAGCTTTCGCTCATAGGCGCTAAGTTAGCGACTTCGTTTGGCTTGATGGACGCCACCTTAGCTGCCAAATGGGGTGACGCCGGGTATGCGACCCGAGGCTCTGCAGGTCCCCCAAACTCGGTGTCATCCCCGCGAAAGCGGGGAACCCCGTTTGCGATCGTGCCGCAGGTCAAGAAAACAGAGGTTCCCGCTTTCGCGGGAATGACCCGGTGGGTGGGGCACGATCCAACTTAGCGCTGATGAGCTTTCGCTGGGGTGACAGCCGGTGGCTTGGGGCATCCAAGGCCGAAGGACTTCCCTTCTTGATATGACCTAGAGCCGTATCCCCTTCTCGGCGAGCCCGGCCAGCATCCGGCCGTTGAAGGCTCGGGCAATTTCCGGCTGCCGCACCGGGCTGGTGCGGAGCGAGCCGCTCACCACCACCGATCCGGCATTGATCTCGTCGATCCCGAGGTCATGCATGTCGCTGGTAATGGCTTTGGCGAACTTCGGGTCGGCCCGCAACTCGGTGGCAGCGGTCCGCATCTCGTCGATCACCGCCAGCGGATCGGTGCCGCTGGGCACGGTGAAGCGCGGCCGCAGCACGCCAAAATTCCGCGAACTGTTCTTCAGCGCCTTGACGGTCGAGAACGGAATCGAGTGCAGCGCCCCATCGCTGTCGCGCAGCCGCATGCTGCGTAGCGACAGGCTCTCGACCACCCCGGTGCGATCGCCGGTGCTGATGGTATCGCCCACCGCAATCGTGTCCTCAGCGAGGATGAAGAAGCCGGTGATCACGTCCTGCACCAACTGCTGCGAACCAAAGCTCAGGGCGAGGCCGAACACCCCGGCGCCGGCGATCAGCGGCGTCACGTCGACCCCGATATTGGCCAGCACCGCAATGCCGCCCAGCACCACCAGCAGGATCAGCACGCCATTGCGCATCAGCGGCAACAGCGTCTGCAGCCGGCTCGAGCGCTGGGCTCCCGGGCGGGTGCCCTTGTCGGGCGCCAGGGTGGTGGCGATCCAGGCATCGAGCGTCACCCAGATCAGCCAGGCCACCGCGACAACGGTGGCAACGGCGAACAGTGGGCCGACGATGACGCGGCCATCCGTGGTCAGCCAGCCCCAGATGTTGAACCCCCAGATGCCGGCGATGGTGATCGCCATGGCGAAGAGGGTCAGCGTGTCGGCGGCTACCCTCAGCATTTTTAGGACCTTGCCGGTAAGGATCTGGCGCAGCGTATAGCGTTCGTAGCGGTAGCGCGGCGACTTGGGCGTGGTGAGCCGGTGCAGGACGGCGATGGTCACCATGCCGACCAGCACGGCGGCGAACGACCACAGCATCTGGCTCAACACATCATTGTCGCGCTGCCCGGCGAGGAGGCTGAAAATGCTGAGGATCAGAAAGCCATAGGCGAGAAGGTGCCAGTGTCGCGCCAGGCGCCGGGTGGCGTTGCGGATCGGATTGTCCGAAACCGGGGCGCGCGCCGCGGTGCCGAAGATCAGACGGCCAAGCGCCATCCGGTGGCGCGAGATGAAGCCCAGCATGATCAGCGCCGCGATGCAGTTGAGGATCAGCCCGGCAAAGTCGGCCGCCGACCAGCCGAGCACCTGCCGCAGCGTCGGGTCGGCGCTGAGTGCCGCAAAGGTCGCAAAGCTCGCGACCGCCAGCCACCACGGATAGAACCGGTGCTGCCCATAGCGGATCAGCCGCACGCTGCGCACGCTGCCAAAGCCCGACAGCGCCGACGTCGCAAGCTCCGCCGTCAGCATGGCGAGGAGGATACCGACCGCGAGGCTGGTGAAACTGGTACTCGCCAACTTCGGCACCGGCAGGAAGTTGACCAGCACAGCGACCACGAACAGCGCCGCCGCCGCCAGCACCACCTTCAGCATCAACCCCATCGCCAGCTTCCGCTTCCGCACCGGCTTGGTCGCCTGCACCAGCCCGCGCGTGACCCGGCGGATGCCAATGCCGATCCCGGCAACAATCACGAGGCCAGGCAAGGCCCAGCCGACGAACTGCAGCAACTGCCCACTGCTGACGCCGCTCTGCACCCGGCTACCGATCTGCGTCCCGGCCTGCGCCAGCTTGCGATCGATCGGCACGCCGAAGGTGGCCGTGGGCAGGGAGGTGACGAGCTCGTCAGACCAGCGGTACAAGGCGCCGACCAGGCCGGCGCTTCCACCACTATCGGCCTCCTCCGCACCGGCGGCCGTCGGTGCGGCCGCGCTCGGCGTCGAGCGCAGATGCTCGAGCAGTTGCTCCCGCAGCACCGGATCCTCCAGCACGACGATGAGCCGATCGACGGCGTCTGAGGATGTTGGCGGAGCCGGCTTGGCCTGCTGGGCATAGGCACTGCCGATCGACAGCATGACAAAGAGAACGGCAATCAGCTGCTTCACGGGTGGGTCTCGCTTGGTCCGGATCCGGGCGGCAGATCCTTGGAATCGAAAGGCAATGTGCTGTGCGATTAGACAAATAAGTTGGCGGCATCGTGCCGCTCAAGCGACCCGATGAGATCGCGGTGGCCATCGAGTATCCAAAACTCCGCGCCCGGTGCCGGTTACGGGAGGGTGTGTCCGGCGGCGCGGAACAGGCGGTACCATTCTTCGCGCGTGAGAGTGATGTCCGAGCCGGCGGCGCTCTCGCGGACGCGCCCGGGCTTGGTGGTGCCGAGGACGACCTGCAGGTTGGCCGGGTGCCGGGTGATCCAGGCAATGGCGATGCCCATGGGGGTGATGGCGTATTTCTTGGCCAGCTCGTCCATTACGTCGTTGAGCTCGGCGTATTCCTTGCGATCGCCGATGAACACGCCCTCGAAGAAGCCCTTCTGCACCGGCGACCAGGCCTGCAGCGTCATGCCCTTGAGCCGTGAATAGTCGAGGAGCCCGATATCGCGGGAGACCGACTGCTCGAGCCCACCCATGTTGGCGGCGACGCCCTGGGCGAAGAGGTTGGCGTGGGCGATCGAGAGCTGCAGCTGGTTGAACAGCAGCGGCTGCTTTACCGCCGATTTTAGCAGCTCGATCTGGCCGGGCGTGTGGTTCGACACGCCGAAATGGCGGACTTTGCCGCTGGCGTGGAGCGTGTCGAAGGCCTTTGCCACATCGTCGGGCTCGACCAGCGTATCGGGGCGGTGCAGCAGCAGCACGTCGAGATAGTCGGTGCGCAGCGCCTTCAGCGAGCCATCGACCGATTGCAGGATGTGCTCGGAGGAAAAGTCGAAATAGCCGCGGCGGATGCCGACCTTGCTCTGGATCTGGATCTTCGCCCGGTCGGACGCCGGGAGTTTCAGGGCGTCGCCGAACCGCGCCTCGCAGACATGCGGTGCACCGCCATAGATATCAGCGTGGTCCATCATTGTGACGCCGACCTCGACGGCCGCGTCGTAGAGCGCGCGAACCTCAGCGTCGCTCATCTTGGCGATGCGCATCAGGCCCAGCACAACGCTCGACGCGGTGACGTCAGTATGGGGGACGGTGAAGGTCTTCATGGCGGGAGCCTGTGCTGGCGGATGGGTGGGAGACGGTGTGTATCACAAGCCATGGTTGGCGTCGGCAATACGACGCTCGTCGTGCGTCGAGCCGGGACGCACCGATGCGTCCGGCGGCCAAGTGGCCCCGGAGGACGGGAGCGAAGCGAAGGACCTGCGCGACATTCGCCCCTCGGCAGCCACAAGAGACTGGTTGCCGAGTGGGGCCTTCCCCGGCGCCATTCGCCCGCCCCGGAACCTTATCCCCTCGGTCCAGATCCACGGTGTGTCGCCACACCGGACGTTTCGAGGCAGGCAGGTCGTCTCCCCGAGCGGAGATGGTCGTTGACCGGGGGATGGTCTCTCCGTCCGTGGCGGTGTCTTTCGGCGCGCCCGCAGCCGGACAGGGCCACGGCCCAACGGGCTGCGACTTGGGCCCGGGCCGACACGACTGCCAACGCACCCAACCTCCACCACACCAACCACTCGTCATGATCTCGCTTCGGTTCAGCGGACGAGGGGAGGATGGCACAGGGTAGAGGGGCGGGGATAAGTGCTTTCAGCAGATGCCGCGCTCCAGCCGGGGCAGTCTAGCGGCGCGCGGAGGGCGTGTGTGGCCGCGCCACCGGTGACAACCGAGAGAGACAGTCAATCTTCTGGGAGGCTGGCGGCGACGCCACCGATGAGTTCCCCGGTGGCATCTCTATTTTGAGACGACCTCTCGAACGGAGATATTCCGTCGTGTTTCCACCCTTTCAGTCCCGCCAGTGAGTGTGCAAAGCCGAACTGTTCGATGCGAAGGATCCTCTCGCGATACTCCGCGCCATCATCCAACACTTCGACTAGCTCTGCCTCGGTTGTTTCGGTCTTGTAAGACGCGACCGCAACAGCGATTACCTCCATGTGGTCCTTGTGATTGATAAAGATCGGCGCGCCGCTCAGCCCAGGACTCACCAGAAAACTCAGTTCAAGGCCGTTGGGATGATTTCCGATGTGCATATCGCTCGGTGCCGTTGTGCGCTGCACATAACCCTTCTGAGCACGAAGATTTAGGCGAAGGCCAGAGATATCTCCACCGATGGCGCTGACAGGGTATCCATATGTTGCCACGTCCTGCCATACGCTCACTTCGCGGTCAGACAGTCTGAACGGCGTCTCAGACATATATGCTGAATGTCCCAACGTTATGTCGTAGGGCTCAGGGGCCGTGTGGTACCACTCAAGTTGGGCAACAATGGATTTAGTGGACTTTCCGTTGTCGTCTTTTCCTACGATTCCAATCCGGCTCGCCGTGCCTTCTACTATCGCCTGTGCCTCGGTGACTACATGACTAGCAGTAATAAAGAAACCGTCTGAGGAGATCAGAAACGCGGTGCCGACCAGCCGCTCGATTGTCGCATTGCCGCTCTTGGTGGAATACGTGCAGATGGGCATTACATAGCTCTGAAGATACATAGTCAAACGACCTCTAAATAGAGTCTGTAGATCGAAAATCCTAGATATGTCGTGCTGCCACACCGTGGCTGCGCAAGGCTGGCTAGGCACCTACGTCGTTTGCTGCATTGGGTTTTTTCTCCGATGAGTATTTAGCGTTGTCCGCTCGATGCGAAGAGCGAGTGGCCCCAATTTCTCCTGCATCTTCATAAGCGTTTCGATATGTACGACCCTGTCTGCATTTGGCTTGTATAGGAGAAATGTCGATGTGAGATGGACTAGTGATATTGCGGTCATATCAAGTGGGTCGACAAAGCCAGAATTGCTTGCTCCGGTAAGGAAGATGTACTCGGCGGCCTCCACCATTCCGAGTAACTTGTCCGCCGGGCGAAAGCCGGAATGATTGTGCTGCGAGGCCCAGCGGTATCGCGGACGCCAGTGATCGAGCCCGACGTCGAACTCAATATCGGCAAATGTGACCCTGTCCTTCTGAATGGCTGGCCGCGCCCAATCGTAGTCCGGACCAATCGCGCGACCGATCTGGCGCTCGGCGCCGAGGCATGCGGCGTCCAAGCTTTGAATATCGTCGTGATCGAACGGCGTGATGCCCGCGCGTTCCGCGTACTGATTGAGCTGCGCCGCTGCGCGGCGAGCGTTGAAATGGAAGCTTCCCAAATAGTTGAGCGCTGTGTCATTTCCATGCTTGGCTATGAAGGCAGCGGTGACGTTCACCTCGTGCAGAGCTCTCCACCGAGCGAGAGCGGCATCCGGAAACCCTCCGCGCAGTAGGCAGGCTATCTCTTCGGCAATAAGCACCCCCCTCGCGTGGAGGTGGGCTAGCGCGTCGAAGATGTAGTCGTCTTCATCAGCGGCGCTCGGACGGAGTTCATCGTTGTTGTAGCTCCCCAGTTCTCTTGCAATGACGATGATTGTTTCGAAGAGGTCGATAGCCCGCTTCCAGCGACGGAGAGTGCGTGCCTCAAAGGATCTCGCGCCCTTGCGTCTGGCTTCAAGCATTGCGGGGGCCGATTTCCGGTAGGCAGCTAACGACGATCGAACCGCCTCGCGTTGAATCTTGCTGATGGTCCGTTTGAGCGTTTGACCGCTGAGGTCGGCCAGTAACGGTTCCAGCGCGTCCTCGATCTTCGACTGTAGTTCCTGGAGGAAAGGACCTTTGGTCATGATACAACCTAGTGCTGTCGATGTTTGAGGCGGCCTGAAAAAAGGGGCGCCAAAGCGCCCCTTTTCATGTCTTCGCGGTCGGCGGCTCTCAGCTGCACCCAGTCGTCGTCCCGCAGTCCTCACAAACCATGCAGTGCCCCGACACCTTCATCCGCATCGAGTTACAGTTGCTGCACTGATCCCCCGTATAACCCTGCATCAGCGCCTGGGCCCGGAGCTGTCCCGCGTCCTGCTGCGTCGGCGGGCTGGGGATCGGGTTCAGTTCGGCTTCGTTGAGCACGGTCGGGCTGGTCTCGATCTTCAGCGCCGTTGCGGCCTTCAGCGCCGTGACGGTTGAGGTCTGCATCGAGGCGACGGGGTTGTAGGCCTGGGCGGCGGTGAGGCCGCCGGAGACCAGCATCAGGTTCTGGTCCTTCACCTTGCCGCGGGTCATGCCGCGGGAGACGAGGTTCTGCGCTGGGATCGGAGCAGGGCGCTGGCCTTCGCCGCTTTGCGACAGCGCCGTCGGGCTGTCGGCGTGGACATGCGCTAGATCCTCGCGGTCGAGATAGGACACGGCGAGTTCGCGGAAGATGTAGTCGAGGATCGAGGTGGCGTTCTTGATCCGGTCGTTGCCCATCACCATGCCGGCCGGTTCGAACCGGGTGAAGGTGAAGGCTTCGACATACTCGTCGAGCGGCACGCCATACTGCAGGCCGAGCGAGATCGAGATGGCAAAGTTGTTCATCATGGCACGGAAGGCAGCACCTTCCTTGTGCATGTCGATGAAGATCTCGCCCAGGCGCCCGTCGTCGAACTCGCCGGTGCGCAGGTACACCTTGTGGCCGCCGATATTGGCCTTCTGGGTATAGCCCTTACGGCGGTTCGGCAGCTTCTCGCGCTCGCGCGACACGCGCTCGATGATGCGTTCGACGATCTTCTCGGTGATCTGCGGCACGCGCGCCATCTGGTTGGCCGCGTTCAGCAGCTCGACCGCATCTTCTTCCTCGTCGTCCTCATCGGCGACCAGCGAGGAATTGAGCGGCTGGCTCAGCTTCGAACCATCGCGATAGAGCGCGTTGGCCTTGAGCGCCAGGCGCCAGCTGAGCTGGTAGGCTTCCTTGGCGTCGGCGACGGTCGCGTCGTTCGGCATGTTGATGGTCTTGGAGATAGCGCCCGAAATGAACGGCTGCGCCGCCGCCATCATCAGGATGTGGCTCTCGACCGACAGGAAGCGCTTGCCGGTTTTGCCGCAGGGGTTGGCGCAATCGAACACCGGCAGGTGCTCGTCCTTGAGGAAGGGTGCGCCCTCAAGCGTCATCGAGCCGCAGACATGGATGTTGGCAGCCTCGATGTCCTTCTTGGAGAAGCCAAGGAAGGCGAGGAGATCGAACGTCATGTCGCCGAGTTGGGCGTCGGTAACGCCGAGGCTCTTCAGGAAATCGGCGCCCAGCGTCCACTGGTTGAAGATGAACTTGATGTCGAAGGCCGATTTGGTCGCGGCGTTGAGCGCGGCGATCTTCTCGTCGGTAAAACCCTTGGCGCGAAGCGTTCCGGGGTTGATGCCCGGCGCCTGGTTCAGGTTGCCGTGGCCGACGGCATAGGCCTCGATCTCGGCGATCTGCGCTTCGGAATAGCCGAGGGTGCGCAGTGCCGGCGGCACCGCGTTGTTGATGATCTTGAAGTAGCCGCCACCAGCGAGCTTCTTGAACTTCACCAGCGCGAAGTCGGGTTCGATGCCGGTGGTGTCGCAATCCATCACGAGGCCGATAGTGCCGGTCGGGGCAATCACCGAGACCTGCGCGTTGCGGTAGCCGTGGCGTGCGCCCAGCGTCAGCGCATCGTCCCACACCGCCTTGGCGCGGGTCGAAAGCGTATCGTCGCCGATCGAGGCGTGATCGAGCGCCACCGGGTTGATGCTGAGGCCCTCATAGCCATCAGTCCTGCCATAGGCAGCGGTCCGGTGGTTCCGGATGACGCGCAGCATATGCTTGGAATTGCGCGGATAATCCTGGAACGGGCCGAGCTCGCCGGCCATTTCGGCCGACGTGGCATAGGAGACGCCGGTCATCACGGCGGTGATGGCGCCGGCAATGGCGCGGCCCTGGGCCGAGTCATAGGGAATGCCAGAGGTCATCAGCAGGCCGCCGATATTGGCGTAGCCGATACCCAGCGTGCGGTAGACGAACGAGCGTTCCGCAATGGCCTTCGACGGGAACTGCGCCATCATCACCGAAACTTCGAGCACCACGGTCCAGAGGCGGGTGGTGTGCTCGAACGCCGCGACATCGAACGACGAGTCGGCGTTGCGATAGGGGAGGAGGTTCACCGAGGCGAGGTTGCAAGCCGTGTCATCGAGGAACATGTATTCCGAGCACGGGTTCGAAGCGACGATCTCGCCGGCTTCCGGGCTGGTGTGCCACTCGTTGATGGTGGTGTGGAAATGGATGCCGGGGTCGGCCGAGGCCCAGGCGGCATAGCCGATCTGTTCCCACAGGTCGCGCGCCTTGACGGTCTTGGTCACCTTGCCGGCCTTGGTGCGGCTCAGCAAATCCCACGTGCCGTCGGTCTCGACGGCCTTGAGGAAATCATCGGTGACGCGGACGGAGTTGTTCGAGTTCTGCCCTGATACGGTGAGGTAGGCTTCGCTATCCCAGTCGGTGTCGTAAACCGGGAAGTCGATATCGGTGTAACCCTGGCGGGCGAACTGGATGACGCGCTGGATGTAATTCTCCGGCACCAGTGCCTTCTTCGCCGCCTTCACTTCGCGCTTCAGCGCCGGGTTCTTGTTGACGTCGAAGCAGTCGTCGCCGGTGCCTTCGCAGTTCACCGCGGCCTTCATGATGGCCTTCAGCGCCTTCGACACCACCTTGGAGCCGGTGACGAGCGCGGCAACCTTCTGCTCCTCCTTCACCTTCCAGTTGATGTAGTCCTCGATATCGGGGTGATCGATATCGATCACCACCATCTTGGCGGCGCGACGGGTGGTGCCGCCCGACTTGATGGCGCCGGCGGCGCGGTCGCCGATCTTGAGGAAGCTCATCAGGCCCGAGGACCTGCCACCGCCGGAGAGCTTCTCACCCTCGCCGCGGAGTTTGGAAAAGTTCGAACCGGTGCCCGAGCCATATTTGAACAGCCGCGCCTCGCGCACCCACAGGTCCATGATGCCGCCCTCGTTGACGAGGTCGTCGGTCACCGACTGGATGAAGCAGGCATGCGGCTGCGGATGCTCGTAGGCCGATTTGGACGAGGTCAGCTTGCCGGTGAAGGGGTCGACATAGAAGTGACCCTGGCCGGGGCCATCGATGCCATAGGCCCAGTGCAGGCCCGTGTTGAACCACTGCGGGGAATTGGGGGCAACCCGCTGCGTGGCCAGCATGAAGCAGAGCTCGTCGAAGAAGGCGCGCGCATCTTCCTCGGTGGCAAAATACTTGCCCTTCCAGCCCCAGTAGGTCCAGGTGCCGGCGAGACGCTCGAACACCTGGCGGCTGTCGGTTTCCGAACCATAGCGCTCAGCTTCGGGGAGCTTGGCCAGCGCCTTCTCGTCGGGGACCGAACGCCACAGCCAGCTCGGCACGTCGTTCTCTTCGACGCGCTTCAGGATCTTGGCGACGCCGGCCTTGCGGAAATATTTCTGCGCGATGATGTCGGCCGCCACCTGCGACCAGGTCGAGGGGACCTGCATGCCCTCGAGCTTGAACACGATCGAGCCGTCGGGGTTCTTGATCTCGCTCGTCACCGAGCGGAATTCGATCCCCGCATAGGCGCTGTCATTGGCTTTCGTGAACCGACGTTCGATGCGCATTTGTCTATATATTCCCCAATAAAGCGGACAGGAAAGCCCGCGAGCCGCCAAGGACGGCTTCTGCCTCTTTGTATGACGCTGTCTAACTGACCGTGAAAAACGGCCTAGGAGCCCCGTTTGGGACCTTCAGCGAACTGTCGCCGCCGCGTGGTCCCGGTCGTCCGTCGTGCCGTCTGAACAAGCCCGGCGCAACCTCGAAAGGATGCGTCCGATGCTTCGAGTCGGTCAATGCCGAGCCATGATCACAACATACAACTGCTAGTGGCATTGCCCGGATCCGACGGCTAAATCCAGTATCTCATATGTGGATTACGGGGAAAAGTTCCAACCCCGATTCGACGCGCCGGAAGGTCAATTTTCGGTACCACCACCTTGCGGATCGCTGGCGGAACTGGCCCTAAACCCCGGGAAATCGACCACTCTTTCGCCACCTTTGAGCAGTGCGCGAAGGTGAACCGGCGGGGCTAAGTGAGAGGCAGTTTTCGGTGCGAATCCTGTCAAGCGCATTATTTCCGTCACAAATCGACGACCATACAGAGCGCCCTCTGGTCGGTCGGCACACCATAGGTAGAGGGCAGGACGGGCTCGCCTTTGTGCCGGAGCGTGATCAGGAAAAGTTGCAGACTTTTCCGGTTCGATCTCGCGACCAGATAAGAACCTGGAGCTGGAATGCGATTCAACGAAGCGCAGTCCTGCTCTAGGCGGGTGCGCCCCGGCATGTTAGAGCCACAGGCACAAAATGGCGGGCGATTTGTCCCCGCGAACGGCTTTTCGAGACGGGTTCAGACGGTATGGCGAACGGCGGCATGAAGGACTTCCTGATCGAGATCCTGGCCTGGTGGCGGGGCAACACCTGGGGCACGCGCCTCTGGATCGCGACGCAAGGCGAGTATGTCGGCGAAGACGAGACCGGCAACCGCTACTACCGCTCCAGGAAGGGCTCGAAGCCCGGCCCCAACGGCTACGAGCGCCGCATGGTGGTCTATGCCGGCGGTTACGCCGAGCCGACCACCATTCCGCCCGGCTGGTATGGCTGGATGCACTACCGCACCAACACCCCGCCTACCGAGCAGGATTACACCGCCCGCTCCTGGCAGCTGCCGCACCAGCCCAACCTCACTGGCACCGCCGCGGCCTACCGCCCGGACGGCAGCCTGCTGAACAAGGGCGAGCGTCCCCGGGTCACCGGCGACTATGATGCGTGGTCTCCGGAATAGTGCGGCGATCTTCACGCCATACTGGCCTGCAAATGGCGACGGTCTCCGCTTCCGGTGCACACGTACCGCAAGGTACGCTCCGCTCCGGTTCTCGACCGTCCCCATTTTCGGCTCAGTCTGACATGAACCTCATCGCACTATCAGCGTCGAGCCCTTGATTTGATCGCAGCCGTTTCGAGATTGTTCGTGTTGGCGGCCAGCCTAGCGCTGGCAACGCCTGTGCTGGCCGAGACGATCGCCAATCCGGTCGCCCAGTTCTCCGGGCTCGACAAGATCACCGGCCGCATCACCACCTTCGATGTCTATGTCGATGAGACGGTGCAGTTCGGGGCGCTGCAGATCACCCCGCGCGCCTGCTACACCCGGCCCCCGACCGAGACGCAGCGCACCAGCGTGTTCGTCGAGGTCGATCAGGTCAGCCTCAAGGGCTCGATCGACCGCATCTTCACCGGCTGGATGTTCGCCGACAGCCCGGCCCTCAACGCCATCGACCACGCGGTCTACGACATCTGGCTGCTCGACTGTAAGCAGAGCTCAGA
>NZ_LAJE02000110.1 GCF_000970465.2 Devosia insulae DS-56 | reverse complement strand
GTCAAGCACTACCGCGACCACTGACCGCGAGGCGCTGGTCTACGTCCGTCAAATTGCAGAGGCGGGGAACGCGAGGGCTGCGTTCGTCTTGGCCGAGTGCCTGTCGGAGGGCATCGGCTGTCCGCAGGACTTTGCCGAGGCGTTGAAGTGGTACGCGGCGGGCGCAGAGCTGGGCGATACCAGCAGCATGGCGGCCCTCGGCAGGATGTACTCGACCGGTAACGGTGTCCTCCAAGATTTCGTTCGGGCTCACACCTGGCTCAACCTAGCTGCAGCACGTGGGGATCGGCCCTCATCGGTCGCGCGTGACCGGTTGGCCAGATCAATGACGCCAGACGATGTCGCGCTAGCCCAAATGGTCGCCCGTCGATGGGACGAAGACCACCGACCGACCGCCTGAGTTAATGCAGTCGGCACGGTTTCGGACGGGTATACCTCTAACGAACCACCCTTGACACTGGTTCGATAAGACTGCTTGACAACCCAAAGCGAACCGACAATAACGACACCACTCAAATCGAACCGGAGTGGTATCGGAATGTTTGTCAGGGCGTATCTCAGGGCGTCGACCAAGGAGCAGGACGCGAACCGCGCGAGGGCAGACCTCGAGGCCTTCGCGGCAGAGCGTGGGCTGCAGATCGCCGCGACCTACCTCGAGAACGAGAGCGGGGCTTCGCTGCAGCGCCCAGAACTGTTCCGGCTCCTGTCCGACAGCCGTGCCGGGGACGTGCTGTTAATCGAACAGGTCGACCGGCTGAGCCGCCTCAATGCTGCGGACTGGGACAAGCTCAAGACCGAGATCAGGTCGCGACAGGTCAAGGTCGTGGCGCTGGACCTACCCACCTCATGGTCCATGCTGTCCTCGACGACTGACGAGTTCACCCAGCGCATGTTCGATGCCATCAACGGGATGATGCTCGACATGATCGCGGCCATCGCCCGCAAGGACTATGACGACCGACGCCGGAGGCAGGCGCAGGGCATCGTGAAGGCGAAGGCTGATGGCCGCTATCGGGGACGACCCGAGGATGCTGAGCGCAACGCTGCCATCGTCGCGATGCTCAAGTCCGGGCAGACTTGGAACACCATCGTCAAGGCGACGGGCTGTTCACGGTCGACGCTGGCGCGACTGGCGAAACGCACGCAGACCTCAGTCGAAGCCTAGGCTCTCTGGGTCCACGTCGCACCTTTTGTATAAGGGACCCGGGATAGGAGCGCCGTCCGATCCCTTCCCGATCACCATTATGTTGGTCTCGCCGTCGGGGACGGACGAGATCAGCTGAAAGGTCCAAGTAGAATATCCGCAGTCGACAGAGACGATGGACCCCTCATGCCCGACGATTGGGCATCGGTCGGGAGGTCCCGCACCAACAAAGTATAGCACGACTGCATCCTCAACCAGGACGATGCCCTCGACGCCGCTGGAAAAGACATACGGACATGGTGCAGAGGCTTGGACCGGAGTGATCGGCAGGGTCAAGATGATGGCAGCGGCTGCGGGGCGTAGGTTACTCGCGGCTACCCTCAACCTTCCTCTCCAATCGTTCGGCACGGCCCGTCCTCTCGCTCACCGCAGAAGCCACGAGCCGCGCGGGGTCCTGTCCATAGGTCAGTGGGTCCCTGCATCTATATCAGGCGGCGCCTCGATGAACCTATGCCCAATCAGCCAGCCCCGCAGTGATGTCCCATGGGGTTCGGTTTACGTACTGCACTCGTCCACTTGCACCATGTCGCCGTCGCTAAACACCTCCATCTTGGCCTCGGGCCAAAGGTGAAGGATTTCGGTCACGGTAGGGTCCGGCGTCCGCAACACTAGAGCGCCGATTTCTTTGGTTTGGATGCGGCCGATGATCGGCAAACTGGTGTGGGTGCTGTCGGGGTCGATTACCACTTCGGCCGCGTGATCGAGGAGTACGGCGACATATCGGCCCCCGGGGTTTTCACAAATGAGGGTGTAGTGGCCGAACGTCTCTCTGTCCGCCGCATATCCCGGTGACATCACGACAGCCAGAACGGCGGTAGCTAAGAGCCAACGGCGCAATGCGGTTCTCCAATCAGGGTGTCCTTAACACAGCCGAGCGTTGTTGGGTAAAGCGGAGTCATTCCGTCCGTTGCATTCCGCACATCCACCATCCAAGAGGCCGCTGGCGGCCGCAACAGATGACCAAGGAGAGTCCTCCAGCCGCGTCGGCCTGTCAGTCTTCTTCCGGGACATGATTGTATCCCGCGCGGCGTTGAAGAAACGATCGGCCAGCAGGAAGATGCCGACGGGATAGGCACCGCTCGCCTCGGGGATCCCTCAAACAGGGGGAGCATACCGCGCCGACGGGATGCCCGCCACGGCCCCGCAGATGACTCCAGACGGCCACCAGGGCATCGGTTGGTATCACCTTCGCCAAAGCCGTTGCTGAGTCCCTGAGAGGCTCTGAACCGCCCTTTCGCCGTCAAGCGTCCCACCGCAGTTTTTTGACCCAGACCCCCGTTGCCCGCCTTGCCCAACGCGTGGCACTGTTCCGCATCTGTTCACGGTGACCAACATGCCCGGCCCCACGACCCACGAACTACTCTCGTCCTACCACCGCAGCCTTCTCGCCAAGGTCCAACTGCAGGAGTTCCAATCATGGGGCGGCGGGATGACGGACCGGTTCCGGCAGACCATTGTGGAGCATCAGGAACTCGAGAACCGGTACGTGGCGTCCATGATCGAGAGCCGTGCGACAAGCCCAGAAAACAAGGGCTGAGAGGAGGCCCCGATTTTTTATGCCTTCTCGGTAGACGCCCATCCGCCCCCGTTCAGATACACATTACGTCAACGTAAGGCTGACGAAATGTTGACCTCACGACGGCCGGTGACTTACCGATGACCTCCCGTCCACGGGGATCACGAGTACGGGGGTATCATCCCCCGTCCCAGTCAGAACATCAGGGTGGACCGCGGCGCTGGGCCGACAGTTGACCTGATGACCGCGGCGTCGGCCCCTTTCTATTGCACCTCTTGATCTACCACCCTCTGCCGGCTGCCGAGCCTCACTCGATTTTTCGCATCCTCTTGATCTCAGTGCGACGCATCGCCACCGATGCAGCCTGATCGGGCTGCGCTGTTTTTGGACCCTGTTGCTAACCGGAAAAGCTGACCGCTCGTTCCGGGAGGACGTGTTGCGTCGCTAACACGTCGTTGTCGATGAGTTTCGACCTCCTGGAGACCTCCGGCTTCCGAGCGGTTCCCGAGGGTATCGACATTGGAAGAGGGGGATATGGTCCCCCCATTCTCCGACGAACATCAGGGCAAACCACTTCGACCCACGCTGACCTGATGTCGCCTGGGCGGGTGTCGTAGGCAGCGATTTTCTATGCCTTGCTGCCCTGACCCATAGTCCCGTTCAGGACGCACTAACCCGACAACCACCATGACGACAACGACAGGTCCTCGACACGCTCGGGGACCTTCTTCATTTCGAGGAGAGCGAATGGAATACTTCAACGAGGTGCTGGACCGTTCCACCGGCGAGCTGCTGACGGTCTCGATAGGCGACTGGGTCCCCGTGACCGAGTTCGGTCAGCTCTACGGGTTGGGTCAAAGGAAGATACGAACCGTTCTTCGGCAGCTCGATGTGTTGCAAGTCGAGGGTGCGGCGAACCACCAGCGCCACCGGCTGCAGCGCTGGGTCGTAGAGCGGGGATGGGGGAAGCGGATCGAACCAAAGCGGAAGGGTGCCAAGCCGTTCGACGTGCTGGGTCCCGGCATCCGATCATGGATTGCTGAGCGATGGGAGGACGCGGTTGACGCAATCGAAAAGGAGCGTACTTGGGACGGGCGAAGGGCCGCCGCCGCGCTGAACGCCTACATGGTCAGCACCCAGCGTGACCTCACGGTACCGCAGCGCATCTCTTGGTTGGCATACCGCTTCCCCGATCTCACCCAGGAGGACGTTGCAGCTATCGTCGACGTTACCCGGCAGTTGGTCTCGAAGTACCACCGCATCCGCAATGCTCGTATTCGGGCGCTGGTTGTCTTGAAGACCGCTGACCCTGACGACCTGATGGCAGAACATCAGCTCAACCACCCTGTGCCACGGTTGGCGGATGAACCCGAGGACGAACTACCCGACGAAAACTGATCGGGTACATTACCCAAGACCGCAACCTGCTTGAAACATGACCGGCGTGGCCCCCCAAGCGACTGGTGTCTTTGGTCACGCTTGGCTATGACTACTGCCCACCGCTTGGGGGCAAGGTACTGACACCGCACGAGTTCATCGCCAAATGGGCAAACTCCCCGATCAAGGAGCGGGCGGGTGCGCAAGCCCATTTCCTTGACCTCTGCCGGTTACTTGGTGAGCCTGAGCCAGCTGACGTCGACCATACGGGCCTCGACTACGGGTTCGAGGTCGGTGCCACGAAGACCACCGGGGGCAATGGCTTCGCGGATGTGTTCAAGCGCGGGTTCTTCGCGTGGGAGTACAAGGGGACCAGGGCAAACCTCGACGATGCGTTTGCCCAGCTGCAACGTTACGCGGTCGCACTGGATAACCCGCCGCTGCTGATCGTGTCCGACATCGGCACCACGATCCGCATCTACACCAACTGGACCAACTCGGTGTCCAAGCGGTACGAGATCGCCATCCTCGACCTTGAGGACCCGGTGAAGAGGGGCTGGCTCAAGTCCGCCCTGTCTGCACCCGAAGCCCTGCGACCCGCAAAGACGCGACAGGAGTTGACCGAGGAGGTGGCGAGCGAGTTCGCCGTGTTGGCGCATTCGTTGCGGAGGCGTGGCCACAAGCCTGAGGAGGTCGCCCACTTCATCAACCGGCTCGTTTTCTGCATGTTCGCCGAGGACGTGAAGCTCCTCCCCGACGGGATGTTCACCCGCATGTTGGGTCACGCGCTCGACAACCCCGCCGAGTTCGAGACCTTCGCGCGGGAGCTGTTTGGCGCGATGACCAAGGGCGGACGGGTCGGGTTTGAGCGGGTAAAGTGGTTCAACGGTGGGCTGTTTGACGGGGACCTCGTGTTCCCTCTCACCCGTGACGAGATCAAAATCGTCCACAAGGCAGCGGGCGCATACTGGGGCGACGTCGACCCGTCCATCCTCGGCACCCTGTTCGAGCGTGGCCTAGACCCCGACAAGCGCAGCCAGCTCGGGGCGCACTACACCGACCGAGAAAAAATCATGATGATCATCGACCCGGTGATCGTTGAGCCCCTGGCCGCCGAATGGGACGAGGCCAAGGCGGAGATCGCCGCGCTGATGGGGAAGGCCGCCGCCATCAAGGGCGGTGCGGGAACCCGTGCCGAGAACCAAGCGCAAGCTGCGCTGGACCGCTACCTCTTGCGTCTCGCCAACTACCGGGTGCTGGACCCTGCCTGCGGTTCGGGGAACTTCCTCTATCTCGCGTTGAAGGCGCTCAAGGACCTTGAGCATCGGGCACAGGTTGAGGCGGAGGCGTTGGGTCTGCCTCGGCGGTTCCCCCAGATCGGACCGGAAGTGGTCCACGGCATCGAGCTCAACCACTACGCGGCAGAACTGGCGCGGGTCTCGGTCTGGATTGGCGAAATCCAGTGGATGCTCAGGAACGGCTTTTCCGCCACCGAGGACCCGGTGCTGAAGCCTCTCGACAATATCGAGTGCCGGGACGCCCTCACCTCGTGGGAACCCGCTGGCGACGTCTATCAGGGGCACTGGGTGGAGGCCGAATGGCCCGCGGCTGATGCTATCATCGGGAACCCTCCGTTCCTCGGTGGCAAACTGCTACGGTCCCAGATGGGGGATGCTGCGGTGGAGCGCCTATTCACCATCTACGCGGGTCGGGTTCCGGCAGAGGCGGACCTAGTGGTCTACTGGCTGGAGAAAGGCCTACAGGCGCTTGTGGTCGGCAAATCTCATCGCGTTGGCTTCGTCACGACTAACTCAGTCCGCGCGGGTGCCAACCGCCGCGTCATGGACAAGATCGCGGACGGTCCCGGCATCGTCGCTGCGTGGTCGGACGAACCGTGGACCGTCGAGGGCGCGGCAGTGCGTGTGTCGCTAGTCGTCTACGGCAAGCCGGTCGGAGGACAGGCGCTGCAACTCGACGGACATGCCGCCACGCAAATCAATGCGGACCTCACATCCTCGGCTGTAGACCTGACCAGAGCAAAGAGACTTGCGGAGAATGGGGGGGTTGCTTGGCAGGGCCCCGTAAAGATCGGCTCGTTTGAGGTTGACGGGCAGACAGCTCGCCGGTGGCTCAAAATGCCCCTCAACCCGAACGGACGGGCCAACGCAGACGTTCTCCGCCCGTGGATGAACGGCAGCGACATCGTGAGGCGTCCTCGCGATCTCTGGATTGTTGACTTCCACGAAAGAACTGAGGGGGACGCCGCCCCGTACGAAGGACCATTTGAACACGTCCGCCTGACGGTGAAACCGACCCGCGATACTAACCGCCGTGACCGGCGCAGGTCGCATTGGTGGCTCCACGGTGAAACGGTCCCGTCCCTCAAGTCACTGCTCGACAAGGTCCCCCGCTACATCGCCACACCACGGGTTTCGAGGTATCGGGTGTTCGTCTGGCTGCCTTCGTCCGTATTGCCAGATAGCCGCCTTGTAGCGATCACGCGGGATGATGACACCTCGTTTGGGCTGCTCCACTCCCGACATCATGAGCTTTGGTCGCTTCGTCTGGGCGGGTGGCATGGTGTAGGGAACGACCCGCAGTACACCCCGTCGTTTGGCTTCGAGACGTTTCCGTTCCCTCAGGGGCTAACGCCAGCGGTACTGGCGTCGGACTACTCCACTGACCCCCGTGCGGTTGCCGTCGCCGAGGCAGCAAAGCGCCTGAACGAGTTGAGGGAGAACTGGCTCAACCCTGCCGACCTCGTGCGGCGGGAGCCAGAGGTCGTGCCCGGCTACCCCGACAGACTTATCCCCAGCAACGAGGCGGCTGCGGAGGTCCTTCGGACCCGCACACTGACCAACCTCTACAACCAGCGCCCCGCGTGGCTGGACCATGCCCACAAGGCACTGGACGCCGCCGTTGCGGCTGCCTACGGGTGGCCAGCCGACTTGACCGATGACGAGGTGCTGACCCGGCTGTTCGCGTTGAACCAAGCCCGCGCCAAAGCCTAGGTCAACGCCCAACACCATTCCCTGTCCCGCTCTAGCAAGTCGGGGTCAGCGCTGTGCCCGTGTAGGAGCGAGGTGGCGCTGCACCCCGACCGACCTCCGCCCACCAGCCGTGCGGCGGTGCGAGGCGGGAGATGGTCCCCATCCTCAAGGACGACCTCACGCTTCCTACTGCGTCACCCTCGCCATTCGGGAGGAGGTGATGTCTGCCCCTATCCGCCTCCCCAGGTAGGACGGGTAGCAGCCTTGGTTCGTCGTGAACGACGCCGTGGCTCCGCTGGCCGGTGCCGTGCGCTGACGGACGGCCGTTCGTCCTCGCTCTCGTCCAGTTCGATCTACCAGCCGGAAGGTCTCCGCGAGCCTGTAGATGGCCGCGAGGACGGCTTGGGAGATGTGGTTGAAATCGATGGCAGGACGTCTGCCCGAGCCTCTGTTTTTTGGTCGTTGCCGCAGAGGCCAGGGCAGAGTGAGGTCTTTTGTAGATAACCTGTTGATGATCGGGCCGCCCGGCGCCGGCAAATCCATGCTGGCGGCGCGGTTACCCTCGATCCTGCCGCCGCTCAACCCGCGCGAACTGCTCGATGTGTCGATGATCCAGTCGATCGCCGGGGAGTTGGCAGGCGGGGCGCTCAGTGACCGCCGGCCGTTCCGCGCGCCACACCATTCGGCCTCGATGGCGGCTCTGGTCGGCGGCGGCCTCAAGGTCCGGCCGGGGGAAGCCAGCCTCGCGCATAACGGCGTGCTGTTCCTCGACGAATTGCCGGAGTTCTCGCCCTCGGTGCTCGACAGCCTGCGTCAGCCGCTCGAAGCGGGCGAGACGGTGATCGCCCGCGCCAATGCGCATGTCAGCTTTCCCGCCCGCTTCCAGCTGATTGCGGCGATGAACCCCTGTAAATGCGGGCTCGCCGGCACACCCGGCCATGTCTGCAAGCGCGGCGACCAATGTGCGCTCGACTACCAGGGCCGGGTCTCGGGTCCATTCCTAGACCGCATCGATTTGCGCATCGACGTGCCCGCCGTCTCGGCGGCCGACATGATCGGCCCGTCGACGGGCGAGCCCTCCGCTGCCGTCGCTGCCCGGGTCGAGACGGCGCGCGAGCGGCAGCGCCAGCGCTATATCGAAGCCGGCCACCCCGATGTCTTCACCAATGCCGCCGCCGGGCCGTCGCTGATCGAGAAACTGGTCAACCCCGACAAGGACAGCCAGACCCTGCTGCTGCAGGCCTCGGAGCGCTTCAACCTCTCGGCCCGCGCCTATCACCGGGTGCTGAAAGTGGCGCGCACCCTCGCCGACCTGGCGGGAGCAGAAAAGGTCGCCCGCCCGCATCTGGCCGAGGCGTTGAGCTATCGGCTGAACCTGGCCCTGGGGTAGGTAGAGCGCATCATGGTAAACTTGGTGCCGTCGGATCTGCCGAAGACGGCGGCATGCAAGCGACGTGGCGATCGCGCGAGGGCTGCTTCCCTGGCGAGGGTCCGCTTTTGGCCCAAAGCGACCATACACACACTGGTCGGGCGCCCCAGGTGGTAAACAGGCTACCTCGGCTACGGCATATCCCGGACCAATAGCTGTCACGTCTAGAATGACACCAACGCGGGTAGCCGCTTGACGGCAGCGCTAGTGTAAGTTAGTTGACTAACTGACACGTGGAGAGTGACCTTGCAGAGCAAATCAGACGCGAAATACGCCAAGGTGGACCTCGGCCGCTTTGGCCCCTGGGCAGTGGTCACCGGAGCCTCGTCGGGGATTGGGTATGAGGCGGCGCGCCAGCTCGCAGCCAATGGGTTCAATCTTGTGCTGGTCGCCAGACGAGAAGCTCTGTTGGACCAGGCGGCAAAGGCTTTCAAACAGCGGCACGGCATTTCAGTTCGCGTGATCGTCGCCGATCTTGCGACCGAGGATGGGCAACGTGGCGTCGTCGAGGGCACGGAGGACCTCGACGTAGGCTTGCTCGTCGCCAACGCCGGAATCGGTCAGCCGGGCAATTTCCTTGCTTTCGAGGAGGCGGATTTGCGGCGCGTAGCCCAGCTCAACGGTGTCTCTTACATGTATCTGGCGCACGCTTTCGGTCGGCGGTTGGCGGCGCGGGGCAAGGGCGGGATGCTGTTGGGTTCGGCATTTGGGGCCGACAGTGGTGTCCCGTACAACAGCAAGGAGGCGGCGTCGAAGGCCATGGTTTCGACGCTCGGCCGGTGCCTGCACCATGAGTTCAAGCCACTTGGCGTCCATGTGTCCGTGCTTGTTGTTACACCGACCGAGACGCCGCTCATCGACAAGATGGGCCTGAGGCTTGCGAACATGCCGATGAAGCCAATGCCGGTCGAGAGATGTGTGACAGCGGGCCTCAAGGGCGTCCAGGCGAACAAACTGATGGTGGTGCCAGGGCTTCTTTACAGCCTCATGGTGCCGCTCATGCCGCACGGGATTGCCCGGCAGATGAGCGCCTATATGATGCGCCAAAGCACCGAGTTCGTGAGCTGAGGGCATTTTGGCGGCGCGGAGGAATGTAGCGGGCAGCAAGCGCGAGCGGCTGACACAGGCGGCGGTGGACCTTGCCCATCGGCAGGGCTTCCGAAAGACGACACTCGCCGAAATTGCCTCGGAGTCGGGGGTGCCGCTCGGGAATGTCTACTACTACTTCAAGACGCGAGACGACGTCGGCGAGGCCATCCTTTCATGTCGCGAAGACCAGGCGGCGCAGCAGCAGCTGCAGTTCGACCAATTGCCGGAGCCGCGGGCGCGACTTGCCGCCTTCATCGACTCGACGGTCGCCAATGCGGCGATGGTTTCGCAGTACGGTTGCCCGATGGGATCGCTCAGCGCTGAAATGATGAAGGAAGGCGGTCACCTCGCAGAGCTGTCACGATCTCTCTTTGCGACCCCGTTGGCCTGGATGGAAGCGCAGTTTCGCGCGATGGGGTGCAAGGACGACGCAGGCGATCTGGCACTGCAACTTCTTGCCTCTCTCCAGGGTGCCATGCTGCTGACGCACAGTTTTCACGAGCCGTCGATACTGCAGCGCGAGGGCGCCCGGCTCATAGGATGGCTCGAGGCGATCTGACGCCGATCAGCGTCGTGTCTTCAAAGCAAACAGACGACGGTCACGCGGCAAGCTGCGTGACCGCCACCGACTCGAACACGTAGGGCGCGTAGCGGAAGTCGAGGATCTTGGTGATCTTGGCATCGCGCCAATCGAACGCGATGAAATAGCTGAGCACGTCGTCGCGATAGACCAGCGCCACCGGCTGGCCCTCGATGATGCCGGGCGCCAACCTGACATCGAAGATCTCGGCGTAACGGGTGTAATATTCCCCCACCTCGCGGCCGAAGCGGCGCTCGCCACGCACATGCAGGCGGACATCGTCTGCAAGCAGCGCCCGCAGCGCGTCGAAGTCGCGGGCATTGAAGCGGTCGACATAGTTGGCGAGCTGCTGTCGTTCGGCGTCGGGGAGCTCGGCCAGCGGCGCCGATGATGGCTCGGCGGCAAACTGCTTCAGCCGCTCGCGGCCACGATGCAGCGATGCCTTCACCGCCGGAATGGTGGTTTCGAGGATCTCGGCGACCTCCTCCAGCGAATAGCCGATGACGTCCACCAAGATCACCGAGGCGCGCTGCGATGGCGGTAGGCGCATGAACTGCCGCAGGCTCTCGGCGGCGTGCAGCCCACGTTCGGTGTCCATATAGGGGTCGACGAAATCGGCTTCGTCATCGACGGGCACCACTGGCTCGCGGTTGCGGCGCCGCAGGAAATCGAGCGCCGTGTTGCGGGCGATGCGGAACACCCAGGCTTCGAGATTGTGGACCTCAGACTGGCGCGGGAAGGCCTCGAGCGCCTTGAGCGCCGCCTCCTGCGCCACGTCTTCGCCGTCGATGGCCGAGCCCAGCATGCGGGCACAGAACCGGTGCAGCCGCGGCCGGATGCCGAACAGCAACCGTTCCAGCTCCTCCGACGGGCAAACGTACTCTGTCATGCCCGCACCAGGGTCCCGTAGCTGCCGACCACTCTCGCATCCCGTCTGTTGCTCGGCGCCTGCTGCCGTTCGCCCACCGTAGCCGAAAACGCCTGGAAGGCCGGCATGGCCTGCAGGTGTTCGATCGCCGCCGGTGTGGCATGGACGATGTGGAAGAACTCGCCCTCGCCGGCCTCGACCACCATATAAGAAAAGTCCTCCGGTCTCGCAGCGTGGAGCGCCGCGAAAACCGCCTCGATCTTCTCCCGGTTCGCTGCCGCCTGGCCGGGCCTGGTGGTGTAGCTGATCAGTTTCATTTGAAGCCTCGCATATGGTCGATGCGGAGATGACGTTTGAGACGCGCCAAAGGATTCGCCGCGACGCGCGAATCCTTTCTGCTGGCCCGAGCGTCCTTGGTTCGGACGCAGCGAATGGCTCGCTGCCAAGTAGCCGAGGCAAAGATGGACACCTCCAAGACTGGCGCGCGGGGCTGGGCCCTGGCGCTCACCGCGTTCGCCTCCTTCACCGTCGCACTCGACAGCCTGGTGACGGCTGCGGCGCTGACCAGCATCCAGCGCAGCTTCGAGGCCAGCCTCGCCGAACTGCAATGGACCACCAATGCCTACAACCTCGCCTTCGCCCTCTTGCTCCCAGTGGGCGCGGCGCTCGGTGATCGGCTGGGCCGCAAGCGCATTTTCGTCGCGGGCCTCGTGGTTTTCGCGCTCAGTTCGGTGGCCTGCGCCATGTCGCAGAGCGTCATCACGCTGATCGTCGCCCGGGCATTGCAGGGCGCCGGCGCGGCTTTGGTGATGCCGATGGCGCTGGCCATCCTCAGTGTCGCCTACCCTGCCGACATCCGGGGCAAGGCGCTGGGCATCTTCGGCAGTATCACCGGGCTGGCGCCGCTCAGCGGCCCCGCCATCGGCGGCGCGATTTCCGAGGCCATCCACTGGACCTGGATCTTCTGGATCAACATCCCGATCGTGCTGCTGCTGGTGCCGCTGGCGCTCGCCCGGCTCGAAGAGAGCCATGGGGTGCGCAGCAAGCTCGATATCGTCGGCATCGTGCTGATCGGCGACTTCTCCTTTGCTGCCCCCTGGTCGCTGATCCGGGGCCACGAGATCGCCTGGGTCTGCGCGCAGATGCCGGCGAGCATCCGCCTCGCCCTTGCGCTGCTGCTCGGCTTCGTGTTCTGGGTGCGCCGAGCCGCCGATGCGATCGTGCCGCCGCGGCTCTTCGCCGCCAAGGGGTTCGGCGCCGGGTTGATCACCGCCTTCTGCCTCTATGGGGCGCTTTACGCCACGCTGTTCTCCCTCACCCCGTTCCTTCTCGCCGCGACACGTGT
>NZ_LAJE02000109.1 GCF_000970465.2 Devosia insulae DS-56 | reverse complement strand
TCAGTGGGTTGATGAATCTCAGGATGGCCCAGGCTTGGCAGGCCCCCTCCACCAGCTTCGCTGGTCCCCCTCCCCCGCCACGCGGGGGAGGATAAGAGGCAGCATCGCTGACTTAAGATATATCTTGAGAGCTATCTTGAAGCTCGACCAGCCGAGGCATATCTTCCGGCTATCGTAAGATATATCTTGGAGTGAAAGGTGCACGATCACGACCACAGGTGGGACCGGAACTGGCGGCGCATGGAAGCCATGGCGCGACGCGGGTTCCGCAAATTCGGCAACTTCGAAGCCAACATCAACCCTGGCGACTGGGGTGGGTTCGGGGGCAATTTCCGCATCGGGCGGATGCTGGCCTCGGGCGACCTCCGGCTGGTGGCGTTGTTCCTGATCGAACAGCAGCCGCGGCATGGCTATGACCTGATCAAGGCGATCGAGGAGCACTCGAAGGGCTTTTATTCGCCGAGCCCGGGCATCGTCTATCCGGCGCTGACCTATCTTGAGGAGGCGGGCTACGTGACCTCGGCCGCCGAGGGCAACAAGAAGCTCTACACCATTACCGAGGAAGGCCGGACGCACCTCAACGACAATCGCGAGGCGATCCAGTCGACGCTCGATTTCCTCGCCAAGGCGGGCTCCGGCATGGAGCACCTGCGGGAGCGCATGGCGAGCCAGGACTTCCCGTTCACGCCAGGGGAGGCGGAGCAGTTCCGCGAGCGATTTCGCGGCATGGGGCGGGAATTTGGCCGGCATGGCTGGTTCGGCGATCGGGGCGGTGCTCCGCCGCACCCGGATCATCCCGAACACCCCGAGCGGGGAGAGCGGCCCGAACGGCCGGAACGGCCCGAGCACTACGGCCGACCCGACCGTGATCTCGACGACGTGGCGCCGGAAGTAAACGATGCGCGCAAGGCGCTGAAGAAGGCGATCAAGGAAGCGATCCGGCGTGACCCCGAGGAGGACCGCCGGGTGGCGGAAATCCTGCGCCGCGCGGCCCAGGAAATCCGCGAGGGGCTGGAGGAAGATACGACCGACGTCGACCTCGGCTAGCTCCGGGGACTAATCACCAGCGCTCCCGTCTGACCGGATCCCCCGACAGGCGGGAGTTTTCGTTGTGGCAGTTGGGCTGCCGCCGAAGTCACGATGGAGAAGCTGGACCTCGTCGGCTGATCCGCCCACGACCAATGCCTCACTACCGCCCAGCTGCGAATGTCTCTAACATGCCAGCCAAACATCTTGCCCGGCTGCGAGATTTCTCGTTCCGGGCCTAAAGGGCGGATAGTGACGTGAACGAGATGGCCCCGATCGGGGTGGACCGGGCTGCGGCGACGCAAGGGGTGGTGGCGCGGCTCAAGGATCTGATCCGCAAGGACCGGATCATGACCGACCCGGTGATGACTTACGCCTATTCGGGCGATGCCAGTTCCTACCGGCTGATCCCGGCAGTGGTGGTGATCGTCAACAGCGAAGACGAAGTCCGGGCAGTGATCGCGGCAGCTCGGGCGGAAAAGCTGCCGCTGACGTTTCGTGCAGCGGGGACGTCGCTGTCCGGCCAGGCGATCACCGATGGCGTGCTCGCGGTGCTCGGCGACGGCTGGAAGAAGCTCGAGATTCACGAGGCCGGGCAGCGGGTGACGCTGGGGCCGGCGGTGATCGTCGCCAATGCCAACAAGGCATTGAAGCCGTTCGGGGCCAAGCTGGGGCCAGACCCCGCGAGCCAGGCCACCTGCAAGATCGGCGGGGTGGTCAACAACAACTCGTCGGGCATGTGCTGCGGCGTCGCCTACAACACCTACCACACCATGCACCGGCTGCGGGTGATGCTGGTCGATGGCACGGTGCTCGATTCCGGCGATCCGGCATCGGTCGCGGCATTCCGGATGTCGCATGCGCCGCTGCTCGACGAGCTCAAGGCGCTGCACCAGAAGGTCAAGGCCGATCCGGCGCTGGTCGAGCTGATCCGCAAAAAGTACCGGATCAAGAACACCGTCGGCTATTCGATCAATGCGCTGCTCGATTTCCACGATCCGATCGACATCCTGATCCACCTGATCGTGGGGTCGGAGGGGACGCTCGGCTTCGTTTCCGAGGTGACCTACAACACCATCCCCGAGCACCCCTACAAGGTGACCGGGCTGATCCCGTTCCCCGACCCCTATTCCTGCGCGCGGGCTATCTCGAAGCTGGCCAATGGCGGCGTGCAGGTGACGACCGGCGTCACGGCGGCCGAATATATCGAGCGGCGGGCGCTGGCGACGGTCGAGCACCTGCCGGCGATACAGCCCTATGTGAAGTTCTTCACCGAGACCTCGCCGGTGATCCTGATCGACGTGACGGCGCCCGACCAGACGACGCTCGAAATCGAGACGGCCAAGGCCTCGGCGATTCTTGCCTCGGAGGGGGCGACGGACATCACCTTCTCGGTCGACGAGCACATTTCGCACGGGCTGTGGGACGTGCGGAAAGGCTTCTTCGCCACCGGCGGCGCGGCCCGGCCGAAGGGCACTTCGATGCTGACCGAGGACGTGGCGGCGCCGATCGACCGGCTGGCCGATTTCGTCATCGACATGCGCAAACTGCTCGACGATTGCGGCTATGAGGACGCGATCATTTTCGGGCACGCGCTCGCAGGCAACCTGCATTTCCAGATGAGCGACAACTTCATGGACCCGCAGGCGGCGGTGAAGTTCGATCACTTTTCGAAGGAATTGTCGGAGCTGGTGTCCGTGCGCTATGGCGGCTCGCTGAAGGCCGAGCACGGCACCGGGCGCGCCATCGCGCCGTTCGTCGAGGCGGAGTGGGGCACCAAGGCCTATCTCATCATGCATGAGATCAAGCGGCTGTTCGACCCGGAGGGGCTGCTCAATCCGGGCGTGCTGCTCAACCCCGATCCCGACATCCACATCAAGAACCTGAAGCTGATGCCGCTGGCCGACGAGATTGTCGACCTCTGCATCGAGTGCGGTTTCTGCGAGCCGGCCTGCCCGAGCCATCACATGACGCTCAGCCCGCGCCAGCGCATCGCGGTGACGCGCGAACGGGCGCGGCTCAGGCAAACCGGGGAGGACCCGGAGCGGCTCAAAGCCATGGACGAGGGCTTCCAGTATGTGGGGCTCGATACCTGCGCGGCGTGCAATCTCTGCTCGCTGCGCTGCCCGGTAGGGATCGAAACCGGCACCATGGTGATCGGCGAGCGCGGCCGACGGCGGACCGATGGCGACCGCAACGTGGCGCACTGGGTCGGCGGGCATACTGCGGCGCTCGAGGCCGGCATGAAGCTGGGCGTCGGGGCGCAGGCGCTGGGCCGCCGGATCGTCGGCAATGGTGTGGTGGATGCGGTGGCGGGCGCCATGCATGCGCTGGCGCCCAAGGCGGTGCCGCGGGTATCGCCGGCGCTGCGGCCGGGGCCGGGGGCACCCAAGCCGGTGGCGCCGAGCAACGCGCCGAACGGCCAGGTGGTGTATTTTCCGTCCTGCGCGACTCGGATGTTCGGCGCGCCGACGCGCGAGAACGGGCTGCTGCCGACCACTGATGCGATGATCGAACTGATGCGGCGCGCCGGGTTCGACCCGGTGGTGCCGGAAAAGCTCGAGGGGCAATGCTGCGGCCAGCCGTTCCTGTCGAAGGGTTTTCCAAAGGAAGCCGAGCGGGTCGGCGGGTCAACGCGGCGCGAGCTCGACGGTCTCAGCCGGGCTGGCGCGTTGCAGGTGGTGACCGATGCCTCGACCTGCGCCAAGCACATGCGCGAACATCCGGGCCAGGCCGCGGTGATGGATTCGGCGGAGTTCCTGCTGAAGGAAATCCTGCCGCGGTTGACCATCACCAAGCCGCTGCCGGCGGTGGCAGTGCATCACAACTGCTCGGCGCAGCGGCTCAAGGAGCAGGGCGCCATCGAGGCGCTGGCGGCGGTGATTGCCAAAGAGGTAGTGGTGCTCGATGCCATCACCTGCTGCGGCTATGCCGGCGACAAGGGGCTCTATGTCCCCGAGCTCAACGCCCATGCGACGCGTTTTGCCAAGGCGCAGATCCCCGAGGGGTGCGAGATCGGGCTGTCGACGGTCTCGACCTGCGCCACGGGGCTCAGCGAGCGGATGGGGATCCCGTTCGTGTCGATCGCCAGCCTGCTCGAAATGGTGAGCCAGCCGGTGAACTGAGGCACTGGGTCATGTCTCTGGGCGCAAGAACCGAAGCAGACGGCCCCCTCCCGGCCTCCCCCTTAAAGGGGGAGGTGAAGAGTCGAGGCTCGTTCTTCGATCGTGCCAGAAGCACCGACAGGCACCTCCCCCTTTATGGGGGAGGATGGGAGGGGGTCGTCTGTCTCAGTCGGGAAACGCGTGCCAAAGCCCCGCTCGCCTGTTAGTGCGTTCCCCATGACAGAAGTTACCATCGACAGTATCGGGCAGCACGGCGACGGCATCGGCGAGATCGGTGGCGAGCGGGTGTTTGTGCCGTTCACCCTGCCGGGCGAGCGGGTGGAGATCGCGCGCGAAGGCGAGCGCGGCACGCTCATCAGCATCATCGAACCGAGCGCCGAGCGGGCCGAGCCGATCAGCCCGTATTTCGGGGCCTGCGGCGGCTGTTCGTTGCAGCACCTGAACCGCGAGACCTATGCCAGCTTCAAGCGGAGCCTGGTCGAGATCGCCTTGCAGCATGCCGAGGTCGAGACCGTGGTGCAGCCGCTGGTCGATGCGACCGGCGCCGGGCGACGGCGGGCGACCTTGCATGTGCGGAAGACCGGCGCCGGCTATATGCGGGCAAAGAGTCACGAAGTGCTCGATATCGACGCCTGCCCGATCCTCGTGCCGACTTTGTCGAAGCATGCGCCTCGGATCGCCCGGGCGCTGCAGCCGCTGGCCGGGGATTGCGACGTTTCCTTCACGCTCACCGATACCGGCATCGACCTCAGCATCAAGTCGGAACGGAAGCTGAAGTCGGTGGCACTGGCCGAATTCGCGCGGGCGCAAAAACTGGCGCGGCTGACCTTCAACGGCGATGCGGTCTACATGGCGCGACCGCCGGCGGTGAAGATGGGCAAGGGGCTGGTGGAGATTCCCCCGGCGAGTTTCCTGCAGGCGACGACGGCGGCGGAAGAGACGCTGGCCCGACTGGTGAGCGAAGGCGTTGGCAAGGTGAAGTCGGTGGCCGACCTGTTCTCGGGGGTCGGGCCTTTCGCGCTGCGGCTGGCCGAGGGGGCGCGCGTGTTCGCGGCCGACAGCGACCGCCAGGGCATCGCGGCGCTGGTGAAGGCGGTCAATCACGTGCAGGGACTGAAGCCGGTTGAGGCGAAGGTGCGCGATCTGTTCCGCGACCCGCTGGCGCCGATCGAGCTGAACCCGTTCGATGCAGTGGTGTTCGACCCGCCGCGGGCGGGCGCCGAAGCGCAGGCGAAGGAGCTGGCGCGCAGCACCGTGAAGACCGTGGTGGCAGTATCGTGCGAACCCAAGACCTTCGCGCGGGACGCGGCGATTCTGATTACCGGTGGGTATCGGTTGGAGAGCGTCGTGCCGGTGGATCAGTTCGCGTGGTCGACGCATGTCGAGGTGGTGGGGGTGTTTCGGCGGTGACGGTTGTGGCTCTTCTCATGCCGCCAGCGCCGGTGCGGGAAGATACCCCCACCCCTGTCC
>NZ_LAJE02000108.1 GCF_000970465.2 Devosia insulae DS-56 | reverse complement strand
GAACAGGGGTGGGGGGCCACAGCCACCGGACTACCCATTCGCCACCTTCGCCGCCTTCTCATCCCCGCCCTGGAACACCGCCAGCAATGCGTCATGGATTTTCTTCTGGCGCGATTTCGACTCGATCTTATGGCCGGTGAGGTCGGTGACGTAGAAGACGTCGACGGCCTTTTCGCCATAGGTGCCGATATGGGCCGAGCCGATGGTGAGGTTGAGGTCGGAGATCTGCCGGGTGAGCTGGTGGAGGAGGCCCGTGCGGTCGAGGCCCATCACCTCGATGACGGTGAATTTTTCCGAGATGGTGTTCGACACCGCCACCTGCGCCGGCAGGGTGAAGGGTTTGAGCCGCTTATTGTGCCGGCTTTCCTTGCCGAGGTCGATCAGCACCTGGCGCTTGCCCTGCAATAGCTGCTTCACCGTATCGATGATGCGGGTGGCGCGGACTTTTTCGTCTTCGTCCGAGGTGAAGGAGCGGCGCAGCCTAAAAGTGTCGACGGCGCGGCCGTCGCGGGTGCCGAAAATCTGCGCCCCGATGATCGAAGCGTCGGCCATGGTGCAGGCGCCGGCGATCAGCGACAGGAGCCGCGGATGGTCCGGGGTGTAGAAGCTGACCTCGGTAATCGACTCGAAGGATTTCACCCGGATCGAGCCGGCGAACATCTGCCCGGCCTGGTCGGCGACCCGGATCATCCGGGCATGCTCGACCTGTAGTTCCGGCTCGGCGCGCAGCCAGTAATGGTCGTAGTGGCGACCGAGATAGATGTCGACTTCCGGCGCCGGCCAGGCGGAAAGCGCGCCGCGCAGTACGGTCTTCGCCGCCTCGATGCGATCGCGCTGGGTGACCTGGCTGTGGCCGCCCGACAGCAGCGGCTCGGTGGCATAGTAGAGGGCACGCAGGAGCGAGCCTTTCCAGCCGGTCCATACCCCGGGGCCAACCGCCCGGATGTCGCAGGCCGTGAGGATCATCAGCAGCGCCAGTCGCTGCGGCGATTGCACCACGTCGGCGAAGGAGCGGGCGGTTTCCGGATCCTGGATATCGCGGCTCTGGGCGATCTCGCTCATCAACAGGTGATGTTCGACCAGCCAGGAGACGGTGTCGGTCTCCGCCGGATCGAGCCCCAGACGCGGGCAGAAGCGGCGGGCGACGCGCGCCCCGGCGATCGAGTGATCCTCGGGCCGACCCTTGGCGATATCGTGGAGGAACAGCGCCACATAGAGCAGCCGCGTATCGTTGAGATGCGGCAGCAGCTCATGCGTCAGCGGCAGCTGTTCACGCAGGCCCCCATTGGCGATGTCGGCCATGACGCCGACGGCGCGGATCAGGTGCTCGTCCACCGTATAGTGGTGGTACATGTTGAACTGCATCAGCGCGACGATCTTGCCGAATTCCGGCACGAAGCGGCCGAGCACGCCCGCTTCGTTCATCTGGCGCAGGATGCGCTCGACATAGGTCGGCGCCGTCAAAATCTCGAGGAACCAGGCATTGGCCTGCTTGTCGTTCCTCAGGTCATGGCCGATCAGCTTGAACGAGCGGCGGATCAGCTTGATGGCGTCGGGGTGAAGGTGCGCATCGTGCCGCCCCGCCAGCATGAAACCCTTGATCAGGTTGCGCGGGTCCTTCTGGAACACCTCGGGCCCGGCGACATTCAGCCGACCGCCTTCGATGACGAAGTCGGTCTCGCCCTTGATCGGCACCTTGCCGCGCTTGAACGGCGCCAGCACCCGCCCGACCATGTCGAGCGGCTTGGCGTGGTCGAATTCCAGCGAGGTGCAGAAGATGCGGGTCAGGTCGCCGACATCCTTGGCGACGAGGAAATAGCGCTTCATGAAGCGCTCGACCCCGAGCATGCCGGCGCGGTCATTGTAGCCGAGGCGTTGGGCGAGGTCGGGCTGCACGTCGAAGGTCAGCTTTTCGTCGGCCCGCCCGGTGAGGAAGTGCAGGTTACAGCGGATCGCCCAGAGGAAATCCTCGGCGCGCTGGAACAGCCGGTATTCCTCGGCGCTCAGCACGCCCTTGCCCACCAGTTCGGCGCTGGATTTGACCCGGTAGAAATACTTGCCGATCCAGAACAGTGCGTGGAGGTCGCGTAGCCCCCCCTTGCCGTCCTTGATATTGGGCTCCACCACATAGCGGGTATTGCCCATCTGCCGGTGCCGTTCGTCGCGTTCCGCCATCTTGGCGGCGATGAACTCCGGCCCGGTCTTGGGCATGATTTCGCTTTCGAACCGGCGCACCAGCTCGTCGAACAGTTTCCGGTCGCCGGTGAGGTAGCGCGCTTCGAGCGTTGCCGTGCGCACCGTCATGTCGGAACGCGCCATGCGGATGCAATCGTCGACCGAGCGGACGGCGTGGCCAACCTTCTGGCCGAGATCCCACAGCATGTAGAGAATGTATTCGGTGATCTGCTCGCCCCAGGGCGTCTGCTTGTAGGGCAGGATGAAGAGCAGATCGATGTCGGAGCCCGGCGCCAGCGTGCCGCGGCCATAGCCGCCGACCGCGGCGATAGAGATCATCTCGGCGCCGGAGGGGTTGTCGACCGGGTAGACGTCGCGCACCGCGAAATGGTGCACTGCGCGAATGATCTCGTCTTCGGCGGCGCTCAAATTCATCGCGCAGCGGGTGCCCTTGCCGGTCGCCATCAACTCGGCCTCGGCGCCGGCGCGGGCGTCGGCGAGCACCGAGCGGACATGCTGGAGCACCATGCTGCGGCTGGCAGCCGACTTGGGGTCCTGACCAGCGACGAGCCGCCGTATGTCGCCGAGAATGGTCTCGGCCGAAGTCAACTGGAAGGCCGGTTTTCGCGGTCGGGCGTCAATTTCGGCGAGCTGCATCGCGGATTTTCTTAAGCTCGTAGATCAGGTCGATGGCCGCGCGGGGCGTAAGGTCGTCGGGGCGTACCTGATCGAGCATGTCATGGATGGGATTAACGGCCGCCTTCGGGGTGGGCGGTTGATGCGCAAAGAGCGGCAAATCGTCTAGCACGACGGCTTTTCCGCCGGAAGAGCGCTGTTCGAGCACGCCCAGCACCTGGCGTGCCCGGGCGAGCACCGATTCGGGCAGGCCGGCGAGCTTGGCCACCTGGATGCCGTAGCTGCGATCGGCAGCGCCATCGGCCACTTCGTGCAGGAACACTACTTCCCCCTCCCACTCGCGCACCTTCATGGTGTGGTTGGAGACGCGCGACAGGGTCTTCGAAAGTGCCGTCATCTCATGGAAGTGCGTCGCGAACAGGGCGCGACAGCCGGTCTGGTCGTGCAGCGCCTCGACCGCGGCCCAGGCGATGGAGAGGCCATCGAAGGTGGCGGTGCCGCGGCCGATCTCGTCGAGGATGACGAGGGAGCGCTGCGTGGCGCGGTTGAGGATCGCGGCAGTCTCGACCATCTCGACCATGAAGGTCGAACGGCCACCACCGATATCGTCGGAGGCGCCGACGCGCGAGAACACCCGATCGACCACGCCGATATGCGCGGCCGAAGCCGGCACATAGCTGCCCATCTGCGCGAGGATGGCGATCAACGCATTTTGGCGCAGGAAAGTGGATTTACCGCCCATGTTGGGGCCGGTGACCAGCCACAGCGCCCCACCGGTGAGGTCGCAGCCATTCTCGACGAACACCTCGTGCTGCGCCCGCACATTGGTTTCGACCACCGGATGCCTGCCGCCCTCGATGTAGAAGGCGAGGCTGTCGTCGATGGTGGGGCGGCAGAAATTGCGGGTCATCGCCAGCTGCGCCAAAGCGGCAGCGACGTCGAGCTCGGCCAGCGCATCGGCGATGGCGCGGAGCCTTGTGTTCTCGGCGGCGACGGCATCGGCGAGGCGGGTGAAGATCGTCGCTTCGATGGCGAGCGAGGCATCGTGCGCCTTGGCGATGCGGCCCTCGAGCTCGGCCAGTTCCGCCGTGGTGAAGCGCATGGCATTGGCCATCGTCTGGCGGTGGATGAAGGTTTCGCGATGCGGCGCTTCCAGCAGCTTGCCGCCATGCCCGGCCGGCACTTCGACGAAATAGCCGAGCACGCCGTTGTGGCGGATCTTCAGCGACCGGACGTCGGTCTCCTCGATCAGCCGGGCCTGCAGCGCCGCCACCACGCCCCGCGTTTCCGACGCCAGCGCCCGTTCGGCATCTAGCCCCGCATCATAGCCGCGTTGGACGAAGCCGCCGTCGCGGGCCAGCAGCGGCGGCTCCTCATCGATGGCGGCGCCCAGTTCGGCGGCGAGTGCCGCCGGCGCATCGGCGAGGCGGGCAGCGATGGCTTTGAGCTCGGCCGGCGGTCGATCGAGCGTGGCGAGCCGCTCGGCCAGGGCGATAGCGGCGGCAATGGCGCCGCCGGTGGCGCGGAGGTCGCGCGGACCGCCACGGCCCAGCGCCAGCCGGGTCAGCGCCCGGGTGAGATCGGGCACCGACTTGAGATCGCTGCGCAGCCGCTGGGTCAAAAGGCCATCGCCGACCAGGCACTCGACCGCATCGAGCCGGGCATTGATCCCAATGGCATCGCAGAGCGGCGCCGCCAGCCGGCGGGCGAGCAGGCGCGAGCCGGGCGGGGTGACCGCGAGGTCGATCTCGTGCCGGAGCGAACCTTTCTCCTGGCCACGCTGCGTTTCGAGGAGTTCCAGCGACACGCGGGTCGCGGCATCGATCGCCATATGGGCGCTGAGCCGCTCGGCAGCCGGTGGGCGGAGCGCCACGGGCACGCCCTTCTGGCTGTCCCGGACATAATCGAGCAGCGCGCCAAGCGCGGCGCGACCGGCGCGGGAATAGGCGGTGGGGTCGACCTCGCCATCAGGGAAGGCGGCGGCGATCCGCTTGCTCGCCAGCTCGCTGTCGAACTGGGCCCCGTCGAGACTGACCAGCGCCGCATCGGGCAGCGGGATTTTCGACTCGGCGAGGGCGATGCGGGTCGCATCGGTGAGCAGCAGTTCGGCCGGAGCAATACGGGCCAGCTCGTCGCCGAGCGCCAGCGCCGAGACGTCCAGCACCGCGGTCTCGCCGGTCGACACATCCGCCCAGGCGAGGGCGAAATCCGTCTCGCCGTGCCGCACCATGCTGAGCGAGGCGAGGTAGGCCGAGCCGCGGGTCGGCAGCAGGTCGTCCTCGGTTATTGTACCCCGGGTCACCAGGCGCACCACGTCGCGCTTCACCGGCGATTTCGAACCGCGCTTCCTGGCTTCGGCCGGGTCTTCCACCTGCTCGCAGATGGCGACGCGGTGACCGAGGCCAATGAGCTTCTTGAGGTAATCCTGCGCGGCGTGGATCGGCACCCCGCACATCGGGATGTCCGCCCCCTGGTGCTTGCCGCGCTTGGTCAGGACGATGCCGAGCGCCTGGCTGGCGATCTCGGCGTCCTCGAAGAACATCTCGTAGAAATCGCCCATCCGGTAAAACAGCAGGTAGCCCGGATTGACCGCCTTGATCTCGAGGAACTGCGACATCATCGGCGTGATGGGCGCGCTCTCTGGGGCATTGGGGGCAGAATAGGGCGCTTGGTCCATCGGCTCGGCAGCAAAGACAGGGAGGCCGGGACGTTAGGGGGTTTGCGGAGAGCGGGCAACTGAGTCGGGGGTCGCGCTCCACAATGAGGAGCCGGCGCGGGCTGACCCCCACCCTTGATCCCTCCCCCTAAACATGGGGAGGGAGACGCTCCTCACGATGCCAGTGTTTTGGTCTCCCTCCCCATTCTTAGGGGG
>NZ_LAJE02000107.1 GCF_000970465.2 Devosia insulae DS-56 | reverse complement strand
GGCACGGTACGTGGGGCTCCCCTTCCCACCAGCCTTTCGGCTGGTCCCCCCTTCCCCGCAAGCGGGAGGGTCGCCGACTGCGCGTATGGCGTCACTCCTCCGGCGGGATCACCGTCACGTCGGTAATGCCGATCGCCTGCAACTGCGGCAGGATCGACTGCGGGTCGCCGGAGATCACCACCAGAGCGCGGTCGAGCGAGGCCAGCGACTGCGCCGAGGCCTCTACTGCCGGCAACTGCAGCGCGACGATCTCGTCGAGCTTGTCGTTCATTTCCTCGGCCGTCATCCCGGCGCTGGCGGCGCTCATCACCAGTCCGAACAACCCGCTCGAGGTCTCGACCGTCCCGGCTGTACCGGATGCCGTGGCCATCACCGTGCGGTCGAGCTCGGTCTGCGCCACCGGGAGCGACGCCAGCCCCTCGAAGCCGGCGCGGATATCGGCGATCGCCGTCCCTACCTGGTCCGCCGCCACTGCCGAGGACACCGTCAGCATGCCGCCCGTCGGGATGTTGGTCCACACCGAGGCGCCGACGCCATAGGAATAGCCCTTCGCCTCGCGCATCACCTGGTTGAGCCGGCTGGTGAAATCGCCGCCCAAGAGCCGTGCCACGGCGATCGCCTCCAGCACCCCGGGATCGTTGAACGCCGGAGCAGGCCGCGACAGATTGATGATTGCCTGGCTGTTGCCGGCGCTCGGCGTCACATAGACCTTCAGCCCATCGGCGAACACCGCCGATGGGTGCGGCACCGGGGTGATGCCGGGGCTGGCATTGCTCCAGCCGCCAAAGGCCCGCTCCAGTTCCGCCTTGACGGTCGCAAGGCTCACCGAGCCGACGCTGTAGATTGTCATGGTCCTGGGCGTGAACAGTTTGAGGTGCGTCGCCTGGGCCTGCGCTACGGTCAGCGCCGCCACCCCCGACGGTGTAGGCTCCAGCGCCGCCCGGCCCGCGGGGATCGGGAACGCCAGTTCCTCCATCGCGTAATAGGCGAGCGCCCCAGGGTCCATCTTGCGATAGGCCAGCCCCTGCTGCACCTCGGCCCTGAGCGCATCCCATTCCGGCTGCTCGAAGCGCGGTCGCTGCACCGCATCAGCCATCAGGTCCACGCCGGCGGCGAAATGCTCGGGCGGCACACCGAGGACCACCGCCGACTGCTCCATTCCGGTCTGCCCCGAAATGTCGGCGCCGATATCCTTGGCCGCCTTGCTGAACGCTTCGAAGCCTCGCTCGCCCGCGCCTCGCGACATCATCATCGTGGTGAGCTCGATCAGACCTTCTTCGCCCGGCACATCGCTGCCGGCGCCACCGCTGACCGAGGCGGCAAGCAGCACCAGCGGCGAGCCGGCGGTTTCGTAGTGCACGACCCGGATGCCGTTCGACAGCGTCGCCGTCTCGAGTGGCGGCAACTCTGCCCGCCCGGGCTCGCCTGCCGTCAGCACCGGCACATCGACCACCGGCCGCGGCTCGACGTCGATCGGCGCCGCCGTGCCCGAGCTTGCCTGCAGCACGGCCGGATATTCGCTGCGCGCCGCGCCTGGCAGCATGGTCAGAACACTCAACGCCTCCGGCGCCAGGCGCTTGCGCACCGCCGCTTCGACGTCTGCAGCGGTCAGCGCCAGGAGCCGGGGATCGTCTCCCAGCCCGGGCGAAGCCTCACCATAGAGATCGTAGCGCGTCGCCAGCGACCGCGCCCGGTCCAGCATCGCTTCGCCGCTGAGCGCCCGGTCGAGCCGCAGCGTCTGCCGCGCCCGCTCGATCCCGGCGGCGTCCTGCGGCGCCGCGACAAACTCCGCCACGGCCTTGCGTAGCGCCGCCTCGAGCCGGTCAGGCGTCACGCCCGGCGCCGCCGTGGCCGAAATCATGAACCGCCCACCGAGCCGGCCCGGATCCCAGCCCGCCGTAGCGTTGATGGCGAGCCCCTTGTTCACCAGCTCCCGGCGCAGCACGCCATATTCGTAATCGCCGAGCAGATCACCCGCCACCATCAGAGCCGCGCTGTCCGAAGTGCCGATGGCCGGCCCGGCGGTCGCCAGCACCACGATGGGCGATGGCAGCCGGTCGGTCACCTCCATGCGCAACGCCACGGGTTTTGGGTCCAGCACCTCGGGCAATGCTACGTCGGCGCCGCGCGGTACGCGCCCAAAAGTATCGGCGATCAGCGCCTTCACCGTCTCGACGTCAAAATCTCCGGCCAGCGCCAGCACTGCATTGTTGGGCACATAGTAGCGATCGAAGAACGCCTTCACGTCTTCGAGCTTGGCCGCATCGAGGTCGGCGATCGAGCCGATCACCGCCTCGGCATAGGGGTGCGGGGCCGGGAACAGCGCCGAGCGCAGCGCCTGCAGGCCCGGCTGGCCGGCGCTGTCGAGCACCGTCTGCCGCATCTCGTTCTTGACCACGTCGCGCTGCAGGTCGAGTTCGCGCTGATCGACCTCGCCACCGAGATTGGCCATCCGGTCGGCCTCGACCGAGAGCAGCACCGGCAGCGCCGAAGCCAGCGCATCGACGACATAGATGGTGCGATCTTCCTCGGTGAAGGCGTTGTTCTGCGCGCCCAGCGCCGAATAGGTGTCGTCGAACTTGGGATACTTCGTCGTGCCTGAGAACATCAGGTGCTCGAACAGGTGCGCAAAGCCCGAGCGCCCCGCCGGCTCGTTCATCCCACCGACGCGATAGACCAGCGCCAGCCCGACCTTGGGCACCTTGCTGTCGGGCGACAGCAGCACTTCGAGCCCGTTATCGAGCCGGTATTGCACCACCGGGGGCAGGTCATCGCCCGCAGCAGCCGCACCGCCGCCAAGCACAAGCCAGGCAGCGACCAGAACCGATCCAATAACGCGCATGCAATATGACCCTGTTGAAATCCGACGTCATTCATCGCACTGGCTTTGACGGTCGTCCAACCGAAAGGGTGCAGCGCCGGTTAGGCTGCACTATATTGGCAGCACCATGGCCAACGACACCGACACCAAGCCGCGTACCCGCACCGCACCCAAGGTGGCGCGGCCGCCGCTGCACAAGGTCATCCTGCTCAATGATGACTTCACGCCGCGCGAGTTCGTGGTGCGCGTGCTGAAAGCGGAGTTCCGCATCACCGAGGACCAGGCGCACCGCATCATGATCACCGCCCACACCAAGGGCTCGTGCGTGGTCGCCGTCTTCACCCAGGAGATCGCCGAGAGCAAGGCGACGCGCGCCACGGAGATGGCGCGCAACGAGGGTTTTCCGCTGCTCTTCACCACCGAGCCTGAGGAATAGCGAGTAGCGAGTAGCGAGTAGCGAGTAGCGAGTAGCGAGTAGCGAGTAGCGAAAGGGGTTGCCAGGGCTCGTTGTCCCGGCAACCCCTTCTATTCGCTATTCGCTATTCGCTATTCGCTATTCGCTTTGCCTCAGTGCGCCTTCAGCACTGCCTCGAGCTGCTCGGTCACCATGCCCCAGCCTTCGTGAAAGCCCATCTGCACATGGGCGGCCTTGTCCTCGGCATTCCAGTGCTGGCAGCGCGCGATGTAACGGGTCTTGCCGCCGATATCCTCGAAGGTCAGCGTCACCGTCATGAACGGCTTCTCGCTTGCCTGCCAGTCGCCGGTATAGGCATCGGTGAACACCAGCTTCTTGTTCGGCACCACTTCGAGATACTGGCCCGGGTTGGGGTATTCAGTGCCGTTCTCGTCGGCCATCACCACCAGCGTGCTGCCGCCCGGCCGCACATCCGTCACCACTTTCGGCGTGGTCCACGGCCGTGGCGCGAACCACTTCTTCATCAGCACCGGGTCGGTCCAGCCGCGATAGACCTGCTCCACCGGGGCATCGATGATGCGAGCCAACACCAGCTGGTTGTCGTTGTCGGGGGCGATATCGAGCTTCGTGGTCATGTTCGTTTCCTCTGTTTGAACAGCCTGTTCGACTTCACGACGAAGCAGGCGAAGCGGAATCGACAAGCCCGACGAAAAAACTTCAGAAAAATGCAAAGGGGCCGGGGAGCGCTCGACGCCGGTTTCTGGAACCGCCGGGGAATACTTGGGGGCCCGTTCATCCCCGCTTCATCGCGTTTCTCGCAAAACTCCGCGAGCCCCTCCCGCAACCTTAGCCGCCGCGCTACCGTTGCTCCACCGAACGCCCGATTCCGGAGATGCTTAATGCTGCGCCTGCCGACGAGCCTCAAGGTCCTCGCCCTCTCATCCGTCCTCGCCCTGCCCGTCGCCCTGCCGGCTGTTGCCGGCCCCGCCGAGAATGCGCTCCTCGCCAAATACGAGGGCAGCTGGCGCGGTAGCGGCAAGGTCACCGGCCCAGATCCGGGCACTGTGGTCTGCCGCCTCACCTTCAAGGCAGCGAGTGCCGGCAAACTCACTTATTCCGGCCGCTGCTCGTTCGGCGGCTCGGGTGCAGCCAGCTTCCGCGGCAGCATGGTCTACAATGATGCGACCAAGCGCTTCGAGGCCTCGTCCTCGGCCCAGGGCGCCAACACCACCACCGTCGGCAAGCGGGCCGGCAGCACCATCGTCTTCGCCTCCGCCGGTATGAAGACCAGCTACGGCACCGCCTCCTCGGTGATGACGCTAAGCGGCAGCAGCATCAAGCTGGGCTTTACCCTGGTCGACAAGAAGGGCCAGACCACCGCCTCGGCCATCACCTTCAAGAAGAGCTGAGTGCTCCGGATGCGGCCGTCAGCGGCCGCATCTGCTCACGCCTCGACCCGCGGCGCATAGCGCAGCTTCGCCTTTTCCCGCAGCCGCGCGATCAGCACCTCGCGGTCGCGCTTGGGTGCGTCGGTTTCGAGTTCCTTGAGCAGCCGCTTCACCACCCGTTCGATGTCGGCCACGGCGTCGTTGAACGCCTCCTCGTTCGCCTTGGATGGGTGCGTGTAGCCCGAGATCTTCCGCACGAACTGCAGCGCCGCGTCATGCATCTCGTTCTTGCTGGCCGGCGGTTCGAAGTTGAACAGCGGCTTGATGTTGCGGCACATGGCATCTGTCTCCCAGTACGATCGTGAGCCGAAAGCTCGCACTTCAGGCGAGCTTCGACAAGGCTTGGCCCTCACCTGCTCACCTAGGTAGTCGATCCAATACCGGCAAGTTCGACACCCCGCGGGACCCCGCGTGCAACTGGTCCTCGGAACTTTCTGCGCTCCCGATGTCGATCCCAGCCCTCCTCTTTCGTCATGAAGTCGAACGGCCACGCTGTGCCGCAAGCCAAACCGAGGAGAACCGCAATGAGCCTGATGTCCGCCGCCCACGAGGACGCACCGCGTTCCAGCCTTGCCGCCGTCGCAATCCGCGCCCTGGCCTCGAGCTTTATCGCCTGGCGCCAACAGCGTAGCCGTCGGCTGGCCATGCTCAGCCTGATGGAGTTGGAGCCCTGGCGCCTTGATGATCTCGGCATCAGCATCGATGCGGTCAGGGACGCGCTCGACGCCCGACATTGAGCTAACATCGGCTCCGAGAATCATACTCGGACGCCCTGCCCTGGAAACCACCCTCTACCCGCCTGTGAAAAGCTTCCTCGAAGCCGCCGGCTACGCTGTGAAAGGCGAGGTCGGCGGCTGCGATCTCGTCGGGCTGCTCGAGGGCGAACCGCCGTTGGTGGTGATCTGCGAGCTGAAGCAGGCCTTCAACCTCGAGCTGGTGCTGCAGGCGGTCGACCGCCAGGCGCAAAGCGACGAGGTCTGGATCGCCGCGCGCACTTCTCTGACCGGCAAGGGCCGCGAGCGCGACCGCCGCTTCCGCGACCTCTGCCGGCGCCTCGGCCTCGGCATGCTCGGGGTCAGCACCGGCGACCATGTCGAGATCATCGTCAGCCCGATCGCGCCGATGCCGAAAAAGAACACCCGTAAGCGCAACCGGCTGGTGGAGGAGCAGCGCCTCCGCAACGGCGACCCCCCCTCCGGCGGCAGCACCCGGCAGCCGATCACGACCGCCTACCGGCAGCAGGCCCTTGCCTGCGCCGCGGCACTGCAGGCGGGCCCGCTGCGTCCCCGCGACCTCAAGACCGCTACCCCGCTCGCCGCACGGATCCTGCTCCACAATGTCTATGGCTGGTTCGACCGCATCGACCGTGGCGTCTATGGCCTCAGCACGGCCGGCGCCGAGGCGTTGAAGCGCTGGCCGGTCGACGCGTGACGCGTGGGCACGGCTGCCCCCGCGACAACTTGCACACGCTTCGTTCGCGCTGGGGGTTCCCTTCCCTCAGCGCTTCGGTTACAGGACGCGCCTAGCCCACAGAGTCTGCCGCCCAAGTCCGCGCCAACGCGCGTCTTTCCGCGCGCGCCAAACGCTGAGGCCCGAAAAGTCGCGAGACTTTTCGGACAAGCCAAAGCGCAACCGAGAGCCACAGATGCCAAAACGCACCGACATCAAATCGATCCTCATCATCGGTGCGGGTCCGATCATCATCGGCCAGGCCTGCGAGTTCGATTACTCCGGCACCCAGGCGTGCAAGGCGCTGAAGGACGAGGGCTACCGGATCATCCTGGTAAACTCCAATCCGGCGACGATCATGACCGATCCCGATCTCGCCGACGCCACTTACGTCGAGCCGATCACCCCCGAGATCGTCGCCAAGATCATCGAGAAGGAGCGCCCCGACGCGCTGCTCCCGACCATGGGCGGCCAGACGGCGCTCAACTGCGCGCTCAGCCTCAAGAAGATGGGCGTCCTCGACAAGTTCAACGTCGAGATGATCGGCGCCGATGCCGAGGCCATCGACAAGGCCGAGGACCGCGAGCTGTTCCGCGACGCCATGAAGAAGATCGGGCTCGAAACCCCGCGCTCCATGCTGGCCCACAACACCATCGAGGCGCTGCAGGCGCTCGAAGTGATTGGCCTGCCCTGCATCATCCGCCCGAGCTTTACCCTCGGCGGCACCGGCGGCGGCATCGCCTATAACAAGGAAGAATACCTCGCCATCGTCGAGACCGGCGTCGACGCCTCGCCCACCGATGAGGTGCTGATCGAGGAGAGCGTGCTCGGCTGGAAAGAGTACGAGATGGAGGTCGTTCGCGACAAGAACGACAACTGCATCATCATCTGCTCGATCGAGAACCTCGATCCGATGGGCGTCCATACCGGCGACTCCATCACCGTCGCACCGGCCCTGACGCTGACCGACAAAGAATACCAGATCATGCGCGACGCCTCGATCGCCGTGCTGCGCGAGATCGGCGTCGAGACCGGTGGCTCGAACGTGCAGTTCGCCATCAACCCGGCCGATGGCCGGATGATCGTCATCGAAATGAACCCGCGCGTGTCGCGTTCGTCCGCCCTCGCCTCGAAGGCGACCGGCTTCCCGATCGCCAAGGTCGCCGCCCGTCTCGCGGTCGGCTACACGCTCGATGAGCTCGAGAACGACATCACCGGCGGCGCCACCCCGGCTTCGTTCGAACCGACCATCGACTACGTCGTCACCAAGATCCCGCGCTTCGCCTTCGAAAAATTCCCCGGTGCCGACAACCGCCTGACCACCTCGATGAAGTCGGTCGGCGAAGCCATGGCGATCGGCCGCACCTTCCAGGAATCGCTGCAGAAGGCGCTGCGCTCGCTCGAAACCGGGCTCACCGGCTTCAACGAGATCGGCATCCCCGGCTTCGTCGCCGGCGCACCGGAAGACGACAACGAGAATGCGGTGTTCGCCGCCATCTCCACCCCGACCCCGCAGCGCCTGCTGCACGTCGCCGAAGCCATGCGGCTCGGCTACAGCCTCGACGACATCCATGATGCATCGAAGATCGACCCGTGGTTCCTCGAAGAGATCCACGGCCTGATCGAAACCGAGAAGAAGGTCCGCGAGCTCGGCCTGCCCGACACGGCCGGCGCGCTGCGCAGCCTCAAGGCGATGGGCTTTTCCGATCGCCGCCTCGCCGACCTCGCCGGCAAGCAGGCCAAGGATGTGCGGGCCCTGCGCAAATCGCTGGGCGTGCGTCCGGTCTATAAGCGCATCGACACCTCGGCGGCCGAGTTCGCCTCGCCCACCGCCTACATGTATTCGACCTACGAGGCGCCGTTCAACGGCCAACCCGACGACGAGGCGCGTCCCTCCGACCGTAAGAAAGTGGTGATCCTCGGCGGCGGTCCGAACCGCATCGGCCAGGGCATCGAGTTCGATTATTGCTGCTGCCATGCGGCCTTCGCGCTGGCCGATGCCGGCTACGAGACCATCATGGTCAACTGCAACCCGGAAACCGTTTCGACCGACTACGACACCTCGGATCGGCTGTATTTCGAGCCGCTCACCGAGGAAGACGTTATCGAGATCCTCGAGACCGAAAAGCAGAACGGCACGCTGCACGGCGTCATCGTGCAGTTCGGCGGCCAGACCCCGCTGAACCTCGCCGACGCGGTCGAAAAGGCCGGCGTGCCGATCCTCGGTACCCAGCCCTCGTCGATCGATCTGGCGGAAGACCGTGACCTGTTCTCGAAGCTGATCAGCCGCCTCGACCTCAGCCAGCCCAAGAACGGCATCGCCTACTCGCTCGAACAGGCCCGCCTGGTCGCCGAGCGCCTGGGCTACCCGCTGGTGATCCGCCCCTCTTACGTGCTGGGCGGCCGCGCCATGGCCATCGTTCACTCGCCCAACGAGTTCGAGCGCTATGTGCAGGATACCCTGACCGGCCTCGTGCCGCCCGATATCCTGATCCGCTACCCCAACGACAAGACCGGCCAGATCAACTCGGTGCTTTCCGACAACCCGCTGCTGTTCGACGGTTATCTGAGCCGCGCCATCGAGATCGACGTCGATTGCCTCAGTGACGGCAAGGACGTGTTCGTCTGCGGCATCATGGAGCACATCGAGGAAGCCGGCATTCACTCAGGCGACTCGGCCTGCTCGCTGCCGCCGCAGCACCTCTCCGACGAGGTGATCACCGAGCTGAAGCGCCAGACCCGCGAACTGGCGCTGGCCCTCAAGGTCGGCGGCCTGATGAACGTTCAGTACGCACTCAAGGACGGCACCATCTACATCCTCGAAGTGAACCCGCGCGCCTCGCGTACGGTGCCCTTCGTCGCCAAGGTGATCGGTGAGCCGATCGCCAAGATCGCCTCGCGCGTCATGGCCGGCGAGAGCCTCGCGAGCTTCAACCTGGTTGAGAAGAAACTGAACCACGTAGCAGTGAAGGAAGCGGTTTTCCCGTTCAACCGCTTCCCCGGTGTCGACACCGTGCTTGGCCCGGAGATGAAGTCGACCGGCGAAGTCATCGGGCTCGACACCAACTACCCGATCGCCTTCGCCAAGTCGCAGCTCGGTGCCGGCTCCAAAGTGCCGCGCGAGGGCACGGTGTTCGTCTCGGTCCGCGACGACGACAAGCCGCTGATCCTCGAGTTCTGCCGCCATCTCGAGCATGCCGGCTTCAAGCTCGTCGCTACTTCCGGCACCCACAAGTACCTGGTCGAGAACGGCATCGCCGCAACCAAGGTCAACAAGGTGCTGGAAGGCCGCCCGCATATCGTCGACTCGATGAAGAACGGCGGCGTGCAGCTGGTGATCAACACCACCGATGGCGCCAAGTCGATCTCGGACAGCCGCGACATCCGCCGCACCGCGCTGATGGGCAAGATCCCCTACTACACCACCATCCCGGGCGCCGTGGCGGCTGTCGAAGGCATCATCGCCTACCGCGAAGGCAACCTGCAGGTTCGCCCACTGCAGAGCTACTTCGCCGCCTGATCAGGCGGCAGCGCGCACGCTCAGCTGCACGCCGGTTGCCCGTTGCAACGCGCCGAGGATCGCAAACAGATTCTCGGCGCGCGGATTGCCGGTGGTACCTACCATTCGCATCAGACTCTTCACCGGTATCCCGGTGATCTCCGCCAGAGCCGCAAATCCCACTGTGGCGTTGATGTAGTCACGCAGCACTGCCCGTCCGGTCGCGACGTCGCCGGCAAGGAACAAGTCGACCACTTCGCTCAGCAGTGCCGCGCGGAACGCCGGGTCGGCATCAGCCCTGGTCTTGATGCTATCCTTGAAGTCGCGTGTCAGCGGCATGCTAGCCTCCGGTCTTTCTGGTTTTGTAGTCGCTCCACCGTTGCAACGCCTCGGCGATGTCCCGGTGCTGGCGCTGCTTGGTCCCGCCGCCGATCAGGATGATCAATCTGTCCCCGTCGCGACCGAAATAGATCCTGTAGCCCGGGCCGAAGTTGATCTTCTGCTCAAGCACGCCACCGCCGACGCCTTTGACATTGGAAACGTTGCCTTGCGCCAAGCGGCTGATCGCGACAGTAACTTTGGCGGCAGCAACCGCATCCAAATCCTCGAACCACGCGCCGAACGGGCTCCGTCCATCGGCCAATGTATACTCGACGATTTCCATCCCATTATGGTGTCATATGTGGTACCAATGTGGCAATGGGGACGTGGGGGGCGCGTTAGCCACGCTGCTATCCCCGGGCCTGATCCCCGCTCACTCGCCGGGGTGAACCTGGCAGTGGATCGGCGAATAGAATGGGGGCGCCAGGATCGTCCCCATTCCGGTCTTCGGGTCGAACGCCAGCACCGCATCATTGGGCGCGCCGCCATCGCCTATTTCTGACTTGAGGCCGACGCCGGTGACGATCTCGTAGGCGCCCGAGACCTGGCGCGTCCCGGTCCCGCTCCAGCACAGCGCCTCGCCGCACACCGTGAAGCGATCGTAGCCGTCGATCGCCACCGTCAGGATCGCCTCATCCAGCACCTCGCAGGCCGCGTCGGCGCAGGCGACGCGCACCAATTCGGCATTGGAGCAGGTGTAAGACGTCGCGGCGAGCGCGGGCGTGCCAGCCAGGACGAGCGCGCCAACTACGGCAACCATCATCCGCCACAACTGGCGATGCCCAGCAGCATGGGTCGGCACTGGGATAACTCCGTGTTCCTTGCATCGGTCGACCGCCGGCGGCACGACCGCCTTCATCCTGAGCATTCGTCCGACAACCTTAGCAAATCTGCAGCCGTCTTCGGCTAGATCTCCTCCCATGCAGTGGTGGATCAATCTCTTCGGCCCGTTCACGGCGGGGCTCGCTGGCGCAGCGGCCGTCGGCCTGCTGGTGCGCGCCCTGTTTCGGCCACCGCCCGAGCGCCAGGGCTGGCGCCGGATCGCACCAAGCGGCATGCACTGGTCCGGCATCGTGTTGGCGCCGGGCTTGTTTGTCTGATGCTCTATGTTCGCCTCTTCGTCGGTTCGGCGCGCGCCGACGCGGAAGCCCAGATGCAGATGCTGACCTGGCTGATCCTAGCCTTCGCGCTGTGCATGCTGACTGCTGCGGCGACAATTCGCTCCATCGTGCGCACCGATGTGCGCTGGCGCGGCACCAGTCTCGACTACGCCGGAGCCAACGGCAGCCGGATCTCCAAGGACCTCGCGCAGGTGGTGGGCATGCAGCGGCGCTGGACCGGCAACATCCTGATCGGCTTTGCCGATGGCGATGTGCTCAAGCTCGACGGTTACGCCTCCGGCGCCAGCGAACTATGCGCCCACATCATCGAGATCGACGAACGGCTGGCCGCCGAGATGCCTTTGTGAGGTGCACAAGGCCGGCTGTTTGACACCGCTTCGTCCATCACCTAAACGCGGGCCATCATGAAGCTGGCAGACCGAACCACCTCCATCGCGTCGCGCGCCTGATCGGCGTGGCGATGCTGCTGCCCCCGGCGCGTCGCGCCGGGTGAGTGCGGCTGCTCATTCTCAACAACCACATGGCTTGCAGCGTCCGCTCGTGCGGCGCCGGCCATCTATCGAGACAGCATCATGACCAACACTTTCGAAAGCCCGTTCAAGGGCATCCGGCTCGACGAGCAGGTGACCAACCCCAATATCCGGGTTGGTCGTTTCAGCTACTATTCCGGCTACTACCACGGCCACAGCTTCGACGATTGTGCCCGCTACCTGATGCCGGACCGCTCCGATGTCGATCGCCTGATCATCGGCAGCTTCTGCTCCATCGGCTCGGGCGCGGCCTTCATCATGGCGGGCAACCAGGGCCACCGCAACGACTGGATCAGCACCTTCCCGTTCCATTACATGCCGGAGATCGCAGCCTTCGCCGGCGCCGCCGACGGCTTCGCGCCGGCCGGTGACACCGTCATCGGCAACGATGTGTGGATCGGCTCGGAGGCGATCATCATGCCCGGCATCACCGTCGGCCACGGCGCGCTGATCGGCACCCGGGCGCTGGTGACCAAGGACGTCGAGCCCTACACCATCGTCGGCGGCAATCCGGCCAAGCCCATCCGCAAACGTTTCGCCGACGCGGAGATCGCCATGCTGCTGGAAATGCACTGGTGGAATTGGACCGACGAGCAACTTGCCGGGGCGATGCCGCTGTTCACCTCGAACCGCATCGCGGATCTTCATGTATATTGGCAGTCTAAAATACTGACAAGATGAACATAGGTCCTCTGGACCCTGCGACTGCTCTCTTCCAATACTGAAAAACCATTGGGAGCGAGCGGCATGGACCAGAAAACCTTGATTGCGCGGGTCGTCGACAGTTTTGGCGGCGATCCGCGCATTACGGCGCTGTTCCTCTCCGGCAGCTTCGGCACGGGTACCGCCGACGCGTTCAGCGATGTCGACCTGCTCGCCATCGCCGACCCCGCCGAACACGAAGGGCTCGCTACCGATTGGCGCAAGGCGCTCGGGGCCATTGCCCCCATCGTTCACTACAACCGTCTGCCGCACGCCCTGGTGCTCAACGCCATCACCGACGACTGGCTGCGTATCGACCTCCACATCGCCAACCCCGATCATCTGGCCCACACCGCCCAGGACAGCCTGAAACCACTGGTCGATCGCGGCAACCTTTACGCCACGCTCCGCCGCGAAACGCCCGAGCCGGCCCGCAATCCCGGACGGCTTGGCTGGATGGTCGGCGAGTTCATCCGCATCCTCGGCCTGACGCCGGTGGCCATCGGGCGAGGCGAGGTCGAACTGATGACTGTCGGCAACACCTTCCTCCGCCGCTTCCTCACCGACCTCCTGACCATCGAGATCAACCCAAGGATTCCGGGCGGCATGCTGCACCTGAGTCGCGTGCTCGATGCCGAGCGCATGGTAGTGCTTGCCTCGGTGCCGCTGCCCCAGCTCAACGCCGACTCGGCCATCGCCTCCAACCTCGCCCTGGCCCGCGTTTTCATGCCGCGCGCCAAGGCGCTCTGTGCCTCGCTCGGGGTCGAATGGCCCACCGCCTTCGAGGCCGCCACGCGGCGCAACCTGCAGCGCGCGCTACCGGGGCAGAGCATCGAGTGGTAACGGGGCGATTTGCCGTGGTCGCGCCTACCTCTCCCCCAACGGTAAGGTGCGGCCGACCACTGTCTCCGCGGCTTGACCTCGTCGTTTCCTCCGCTATGTTCCGCGCATCATGATGATGATCCGCAATTTCGCATCGGTGTTTCTCCTCGCCTGAGGAGCCGTAAGGCAACGCCACTGCCCCTTGGGGCCCTGCTCGCCGTCGCTGGCTTTGCCTGTCGACATGGCGCGAGCTCATGCGAATTCGGAAACACCAAATGCCTGTGAACACTCCCGCGCTCAGCGCAGCGCAACTCGACGCCTTCATCACCGACGGCTTCGTCCGCATCGACAATGCCTTCTCGGCCGATCTCGCGGCTGAAGGTCGCGCCATCCTCTGGGCCGATACCGGGTGCGACCCCGACGATCCCAAAACCTGGACCAAGCCGGTCATCCGCCTCGGCAACTACAGCCAGGCGCCATTCGTCGCGGCAGCCAATACCCCGGTGCTGCGCGCCGCCTTCGATCAACTGGTCGGTGCCGGCCGCTGGCTGCCGCAGGGCAATCTCGGTACCTTCCCGGTCCGCTTCCCTTCGCCCGAAGATCCGGGCGATGCCGGCTGGCACATCGATGTCAGCTTCGGCTGGGAGGAGAACCCGAGCGACTTCCTGAGCTGGCGCGCCAATGTCAGCTCACGCGGCCGCGCGCTGCTCATGCTGTTCCTGTTCTCGGAAGTTGGCGAACAGGATGCGCCGACCCGCATCCGCGTCGGCTCGCATCTCGATATCGCGCGGCAACTGGCGCCGGCGGGCGAAGCCGGGCTGACATTGCGCGAGCTCGCGGCCGACAATTTTGCCGCCTCGGCGCATCGGCCGGAGGTTCTCGCCACCGGCAGCCCCGGCACGGTCTATCTCTGCCATCCGTTCCTGGTGCATGCCGCCCAGCCACACCATGGCACCGAGCCGCGCTTCATGGCCCAGCCGCCATTGCTGCCGCGGGAGCCGCTGCGTCTCGACCGCGCCGATAGCGACACCTCTCCAGTGGAGTTGGCCATCCGCCGGGCGCTCGCCTGAACCCAATCGGGGCCGGTTACTTGCCGGTCCCGATCACAGCCGTTCGGCGAGGACGATCGTCCCCTCGACCGGCAGGCCGCGATCCATGCGGATCGTCGTCGCTTCCACCATGACGACCCGCAACCCCGCCGCCCGGCAGATCGCCAGCGTCGGCTCGGTCGCATGCTGGAACCGCAATGTCGTCCCCAGCCGCACCGCATCGCCACCCGTATGCGTCTCGAGCGAAAACGCCACCATCCCGCCCGGCCGCAGCGCGCTGCCGGCGGCCGTCAGCGCCCCCTCCAGCGCGCCGACATAGTTGAACACGTCGGCGGCGACGATCAGGTCGACCGACCCCGGCTCACCGAGCAGGTAGCTCACCAGGTCCGCCTTCTCGAGTCGGTCGTAGACCCCCTTGCGCCGCGCCTCCACCAGCATGTTCGCTGACAGATCCACGCCCTCCAGCCGATCGGCCAGAGGCCGCAGCCGCGCGCCCATCAACCCGGTACCGCAGCCGAGGTCCAGCGCCCGCTCGAACCGCGCCGCGCCGCGCGCCGTGAGCGCATTGCGGATCACCACTTCGAGCATTTCCGGCGTCCGGTAACCCAGCCGCGCGACCAGCGAGTCTTCGAAGCGCGGCGCATAGTCGTCGAACAGTGCCTCGACATAGGCCGGGGCCGCCGCTGTCGAGCCACCTGCGCCATGCGCGGCGAGCTTCAGCGCCGCGCCGAACAGCCCCCTGGCGTCGAGCTGCAGCAGTTGCGTCCACGCCGCCACGGCGCCCGCGATATCGCCCGCCGCCTCGCGGTAGCCGCCGAGCAGGTTCCAGCCGGCCACCCATTGCGGCACCATTTCCAGCGCCTGTGCCATCAGGTCGGCAGCTTCCGCAAAAGCGCGCTCGGCGGCGAGCGCCGCGGCGTAGGACGCACGACGATCGGCGACGAGGTCGCCGGACGAATACTGTATTTCGCGCAAGTTGCTTGGCACCGGGCTGGAACCGCACGCATGTAGCGCGTCGGCTTGTCGCGGGGAAGATGCGCAAGTGGCGGAATTTCCACTTTGCTGTCACATTGCCGAGGCATACACTGAGCTATGGGCATTTCGCGACAGCGGAAGCCCGCTCGTCGGGCCGAGTCGCCCGGTATCTCTACGCCTTCGGCGCCCCACTCCCCGGGCCCGATGGCCTGCTAGTCAGATCGAATTTCAACCCGACGTGCCCCCTGCACGCCGGGCAAAACCAGTTCACGACCCCGTATTGATAGGCGGAATTTTTCGGTCTACAAGTTAACCGTCGAATATTGCGGCCGACACTTCGTGCCTGGCGTCTCAAACGCGCCTGCTGAGGTCATTCCAAGAATTCGATTGGCGGAGTTTCCATTGGGGTGGGAACTGCCACGGCAGACTGCGAAAGGGACTATTTATGGCTACCGGCACTGTGAAATGGTTTAACGGCCAGAAGGGCTATGGCTTCATTCAGCCCGACGAGGGTGGGGCTGATGTGTTCGTGCATATCTCCGCTGTCCAGCGTTCGGGGCTTTCGGGCCTCGATGAAGGCCAGAAGGTGACGTACGAGATCGTCAAGGACAAGCGGACCGGCAAGAACGCCGCCGACAACCTCCAGGCGTCTTGATTTCCGATCGGATGCCTTGGGGCATCCCGCCGGATCAACGCCAGATCAGACAAGGCGCAGCTCTCGGGCTGCGCCTTTGTTTTTGGCCTCGAGGTGCCGCTGGCCCCATTGTGGAAAGCCCGCAAGAAAGTCGTATGATCACCGACGTGTTCGCCGGTGTCATTCCAGCGACAGCGGAATTACGACAGATTTTCCGCTAGAGTTGCGGAAAACCTACCAGTGAACAACGCACGCGCGGAAATGCGCGCGAGAACCCGTCACCATGAACCGCGCGTTCAGATCGCGTTCAGTGGCAAGGGATCATTAACCGCCCCATCGAAACCAACACCTGATGAGGGTATCAACATGACTATCCGTAACCAGATCATTGCTCACAGCCGCTCCGTGCTGCTGCTCGCGGCAGTGGTGGGCGCCGGTCAGGCTCTCCTCGCCTCCCCCGCGTTCGCAATCCAGGAAGACCAGTTCCCGAGCTGCCGCGTCGCCATGGAAGGCACCGCGTTCACCCCGCTTGTCGGCACACGCGATTTCACCACGCGCTGCTGCTTCGTGCTGTCGGAGAAGCGCTGGTACAACGACAACGCCGTGTTTCTGAGCGCCGTCTACGGCCTCAACGACGAAGAGACCATGCTCACCACGCATTGCCGCCGCCCCGTGCTCGAAGCTCACTCGCTGCTCAGCGGCGACGGTGACGGCGACGGCGACGGCGACGGTGACGGCGACGGCGACGGCGACGGCGACGGCGATGGCGACGGCGATGGCGACGGCGACGGCGATGGCGACGGCGATGGCGATGGCGACGGTGACGGCGATACGCCCCCGAGCACCCAGCCGGTTCCCCGCTGAATAACCTTGCCCCGCCACTTCAGAGTGGCGGGGCAACCCTATTTGCCCATGCGCCGAGAGCCTTCAGCGTGGCTATGCCACAACAGGATACCGCGAGATGCCAAGTGACGTGATGGATGCTGGAGCCGATGTCAGAACCACGCTGCGCGCTGCACTGGCCGACGCACTCGATGGCGACGCCGCCCTGCCCCGCTTCTCCAAGACGCTCGGCAGCGTTGTGGTGGCCACCAGTCGCCGGCGCGGCCAGATCCGCCAGCGCATTTGCGTCGCCGGTGACACGCTGGCCGTGGTGCTCGACAAGACGATTGACGAGCTCGATCTCGCTGACGGCCAGACGGATACGGTGGAACTGAATTTCTGTCACTCGCTGCGCCCGGTTCCCGCCGACCTCAACTCCGGGCGGCTCGACAATAACCAGGCCGGCATCCTTGGCGTGGCACTGCTCGAAGGCGGCCAGTTGCACTCGCTGTTCGCCCCGACCGAATTGATCGCCTCCAACCGATCGCCCAAGCGCGCCATCGCCAGCCTGCTCGAAAGCGATGGCCTGACCGCCGACGCGCTGGCCGTCGGAGCGATCACCGCGGCCACCTTCAAGTCGGAGCAGTATCTCTGCCGGCTCACGCCCGGTGGCGCCGACGTTCGGTCGCTGTTCCGCGCCGCACGCCCGATCGAGCTCGTCCCCATGGACCAGCGGGCCGTAGCGGAGCTCGCGGGCGGCATGTCGCGCTGGATGCTGAACCAGGTTCAGCCCGACGGTCGGACCGTCTACAAGTATTGGCCGAGCCGCGGCACCGAAGCCGACGGCGACAACACCATCCGCCAGGCCATGGCCACCATCTGCCTCGGCCGCATCGCCGCCCGCACGGCGGACCCGGATGCCCGCGACCGCGCCGACCGCAATCTCGACCACCTGCTTGCCACCTACTACCGCGAGGAAGGCGACTATGGCCTCGCCATCGAAGAGGAGAAGGTCAAATTGGGCGGCGTCGCGCTCATGGCACTCGCCATCCTCGAGTCACCCAACCGCAACCGTCATGCCGAAGCGCTGACGCGGCTGACCGCCACCATCAACCACCTCCACAATGCCGATGGCAGCTTCCGCACCTTCTATGCCCCGGCCGACCGCAACGATTGCCAGAACTTCTATCCCGGCGAGACCCTGCTGTTCTGGGCCTACGCGTTGAAGGCCGGGCTGCCCGGCGTCACCGTCGACGCCTATATGCGCGCCTTCCGCTATTACCGCGGCTGGTTCCGCGCCGATTCCAACCCGGCCTTCGTGCCGTGGCACACACAGGCGCATTTCGTCATGCGCGAGCTGGTCGACGAGCCGGAGCTGGATGGCTTCATCTTCGAAATGAACGATTGGCTGCTCTCGATGCAGCAATGGGACAGCGCCCCCTATGCCGACCTGCTTGGCCGCTTCTACGACCCGGAGCGGCCGCACCTCGGCCCACCGCATGCCTCGGCGACCGGCGTCTATCTCGAGGGCCTGATCGATGCCTTCGAGCTGGCTCGGCTCTATGACGACAAGCCACGCCAGGCCAGCTATCGGACCGCCATCCTGCGCGGCGCCAGAAGCCTGGCGCGGCTGCAGTTCAAGACCGATGACGACATGTTCTACATCGGCCAGCGCCAGCGCGTCGAAGGCGGCATCCGCACCGAGACCTACAATAACGAGATCCGCGTCGACAACGTCCAGCATGGCCTGATGGGCCTGCACCGCGTGCTCGAGCGGTTCACCGCCGCGGACTACGCCCAGCCTGACACCTGAGCCGCGCCAACGCGGTTGCGGAGCCCCTTGACCACAAGCCTATCCGCAACGATATGCACCGCTCGCACAGCGCGGATACGCCCCGCTTGACCGAAGCCTTCGCCGAAGGCAGTTTACATAGACGCTCCCCCTCAGGTCAGCATGCTGACGACGCCGAATGACTTTGGCAGGGGAGCCTTTCTTTGCGTTGGAGACGGCCATGGACAAAATTCCGATGACACCGAGCGGTCACAAGACCCTGTCGGAGGAATATCGTCGCCGCACCTCCGAAGAGCGCCCCAAGATCATTGCCGATATCTCTGAAGCGCGCGCCCATGGCGACCTCAGCGAAAACGCCGAGTATCATGCCGCCAAGGAGCAGCAGAGCCTCAACGAAGGCCGGATCAAGGAACTCGAGGCGCTGCTGGCGCTCGCCGACATCATCGACATCACCAAGCTCAGCGGCTCGACCATCAAGTTCGGCGCCACGGTAAAGCTGGTCGATGAGGATACCGAAGCCGAGAAGCAGTACCAGATCGTCGGCGACGCCGAGGCGGACCTGTCGAAGGGCCGCATCTCGATCTCGTCGCCCATCGCCCGCGCCATGATCGGCAAGGAAGCCGGCGATTCGGTCGAAGTCGCTGCCCCAGGCGGCGCCAAGACCTACGAAATCCTCGACGTAAAGTTCGTCTGAGCCCCGCTCGGGCGCTTTGTCGCGCCCGGCGGCTGTGACTTTTCGGTGAGTCCGTGCGCTCCATCGCCTCAGGGCGATGGTAGTGCCCTTGAAAGGTGCGCGCCGAACCTCCTATTTTGGTCCATAGCTATTTGTCTTGGGCTCAAGTCTCAGAGTAAGTGGAGCGTAAGGTGCACGCCAAGGTCGTCATCATCGGATCGGGTCCTGCCGGCTACACGGCGGCCATCTATGCGGCGCGCGCCATGCTCGAGCCCGTCATGATCTCCGGCATCCAGCCGGGCGGCCAGCTCACCATCACCACCGATGTCGAGAACTATCCCGGCTTCGCCGACGTCATCCAGGGCCCCTGGCTGATGGAGCAGATGAAGGCGCAGGCCGAGCATGTCGGCACCAAGATGATCAATGACATCATCGTCGAGGTGGATTTCGACAAGCGCCCATTCGTCCTCATCGGCGATGGCGGCACGCGCTACACGGCCGACGCGGTGATCGTCGCCACCGGCGCGCAGGCGCGCTGGCTGGGCCTCGAATCCGAGGAAAAGTTCCAGGGCTTTGGTGTCTCAGCCTGCGCCACCTGCGATGGCTTCTTCTATCGCGGCAAGGAAGTGATCGTCGTCGGCGGCGGCAATACCGCGGTCGAGGAGGCGCTGTTCCTCACCAATTTCGCGTCGAAGGTCACGGTGGTTCACCGCCGTGGCGAGTTCCGCGCCGAGCGCATCCTGCAGCAGCGGCTGTTCAAGAACCCCAAGGTCGAGGTGATCTGGAACGCCGAGATCGAGGAAGTCTACGGCCAGCACATGCCGCGCTCGGTTCAGGGGGTGAAGATCCGCGACACTAAGACCGGCCATGTCACCGAAAAGACCGTCGACGGCGTGTTCATCGCCATCGGCCACTCGCCGGCGACCTCGATCTTTTCCGGTAAGCTCGACATGAAGCCGGGCGGCTATCTCGAAGTGCAGCCGGGCAGCACCGCCACCAACGTCCCCGGCGTCTTCGCCGCGGGCGATGTCACCGACGACATCTACCGGCAGGCGGTGACGGCAGCAGGGATGGGGTGCATGGCGGCCTTGGACGCAGAGGAATATCTGGCATCGCTCGAGCTCGCAGAAGCGGCGGAATAGGCGATGCTGGATTGGGACAAGCTCCGCATCTTCCACACCGCCGCCGAATCCGGGTCCTTCACCCACGCCGCTGAAAAGCTCAACATGAGCCAGTCTGCCGTATCGCGGCAGATTTCAGCGCTCGAGGAGGATCTGGGGCTAAAGCTGTTCATCCGCCACGCCCGCGGCCTGGTGCTCACCGAGGTGGGCGAGCAACTGTTCCGCACCGCGCACCGCATGCATTGGGAACTGCAGCAGGTCGAGACCCAGATGTCCGAGAGCCAGGAGGTGCCCACCGGCCCCCTGCTCGTCACCACCACAGTGGGTATAGGCTCGACCTGGCTGAGCTCGCGCATCCACGAGTTCCTGATCCTTTATCCGGAAATCCAGATCGAGATTAAGCTCAACGACGCCGAACTCGATCTCGCCATGCGCGAGGCCGACGTTGCCATCCGGCTGCACCGGCCGAACCAGTCCGAGATGATCCAGCGCAAGCTGTTCACCGTGCACAACCACTTCTACGCCTCGGAGCAGTACCTCCAGGAGTTCGGCGAGCCGCAGGCGGTCGAGGATCTCGACAAGCACCGCGTCATCTCGTTCGGCGAGCCGGTGCCGTCCTATCTCGGCGACATCAACTATCTCGAGCGGCTCGGCCGCCCGGATTCCTCGCCGCGCCGCGCTTCGATGAAGGTCAACGCCATCTACGGCATGATGCAGGCCGCCCGCGCCGGCATCGGCATCGCCATGCTGCCGGACTATGTCACCGAGGGCGAAACCAACTTGCGGCGCGTCCTCGAAGGCATCGAGCTGCCGGCCTACGAAGCCTATTTTGTCTATCCCCCGGCGCTGAAGAACTCTAAGCGCGTCGGCGTCTTCCGCGACTTCCTCGTCGGCAAGGCCCGGGAGTGGTCGTTCTAGGAGCTGGCCGCGTCCCCGCAATCTCAGTCGGCGTCCCTCTCCCGACTGCACTTCTCAGCGCGGCTGCACCACCGTGAAGGTGAGTCCCTTCCGCACGGCAAACCCTAGCCTCTCATAGAGCGCGATGGCCGCCGCGTTCTCCGTCTTCACATGCAGGAACGGCACTCGCCCCTCTGCCGCGATCAAGCCCGACACATACGCGACCAGCGCCTTCGCCAGCCCCCTGCCCCGGAACTCCGGCCAGGTGCACACCGCGCTCACCTCGGTAAACGCGCCAAGCCGCATCCGCTCGCCGGTCATCGCCATCAGTCGTCCGTCGTCAGCGCGCAGCCCGAAATAGCGGCCCATGCCGAGCGTGCCGGCGCGAAATGGCCCGGGCTCCGTCGCTGTCGCCAACTCCAGCGCGGCCTCGGCGTCCGCTGCGGTCAGTTGCATCGGCGCGACGTCGGGCACCGCCTGTATCGACTCGCAGACCATCTGGAACACCGGCACGGCCTGCAGCACTTCCCAGTCCGCCGGCACCTGGTACGACGTCGCCGACACCAGCCCCACCGCATCCTCCGGCGCGATCAGCGGCCGCAGCTCGGCAAAGGCTTCGGCGTCATAGCGAGCGAGCCCGCCGATCGGCGACAGCTCGGCCCGGTAGCGTGCCGCCGCGCCATTGCGCTGTCCGAGCGCCATGTGGTCGGTGGTCAAGGCGTGCCATGCCGGATCGTCGAGCAGGGAGAAGTTGGTCATTCCTGAAAGTCCTTCGAATGCGCGCCACGCCTCTACCATCCCGCCCGCGACTTCCCAACTCCCCCGCGTTCATCGGCAATTCAGTCGCCTCGGCTAAAACGAGCAAAATTCTGGGGACCCTTCATGCATCGCTTCGTTATTGCCGCCGCGCTCTGCCTCGTCGCCACACCGTCTTTCGCCCAGATGGTCAGCATCAGCCCCGAACAGATCGGCGAGATCTTCTGCATCTCGCGCCTCGGCAACGATATGGCGCCGGTCGGGGGGCTGTTGACCGTTGAGCTCACCGCGGCGATCGCCGAAGCCGAGGCGAAGAACGCGGCCATCCAGCAAACCCACCCCGACGAGAAGCCGCCGCTCGGCGACGGTATCCCTTGGCAGGCCTTCCCCGACTATGCGGCCGAGTGCAAGGTCGGCGCCGTTACGCTCGAGGCCGACCGCGCCGTGGTCGATATCGCCTACGGTTTCCCCGACTATCCCGACGCCAACTTCACCGATCATCTGCAGTTGATCCTTGTGGCGCAGCCGGACCTTCCTGAGCCGCTCTGGCGCATCGAGAACCTCGCCTACGCCACCGAAGGCGACCTGCGTTCGGTGCTGGTTTCTGCCTTCGCCAACTAGTGTATTTCCGCGCGTTGCTTCGCCCTTGACGCCCCGCGCACAAAGGCGCATTGCGGCTCTGTTCCGGACGCTTGCGTCAGGACCTTCATCAAGGACTGAAAATGAACCCCGACAGTCGAAGTCGATCTTCGATCTTGCCGGCGCTCTAGGCTCCAGAAGCGAGATCAGGAAAAGTTCTGAGACTTTTCCGGTTCGATCTCGCGGCAAACAGGTGGGCCAGGCGCGCCGGCCCGGCCATCTATTGGAGCCCCGCTATGCTGCGTGCCTATATCCGCGAAGGCGACCGCCTCGCTCCCACCGATTTCGACCCCGCCGCCGGCACTGAGCTGACCGGCGCCGTCTGGTACTCGCTTACCGACCCGACGCGCGAGGAGGATAAGTTCGTCGAGGCCTGCCTCGGCATCGACATCCCCACCCGCCGCGAGATGCAGGACATCGAGCCTTCCGCCCGCCTCTACAGCGAGGAAGGGGCGGAGTTCATGACCATCACCGCGCTGATCGAGGATGAAGCCGGTCAGGTGGTCAAAACCCCGATCACTTTCGTCCTGCGCAACGACCAGCTGGTGACGGTGCGCTATGCCGATCCAAAGCCCTTCCGCCTCTACGAGCGCCTGGTCTCCCGTCCCACCACGGGCGAGCTCGGCGGCGAGCGCGTGATGATCGGCCTGCTCGAATCCTTCATCGACCGTCTGGCGCAGCTGCTCGAGAACACCGGCGACGGCATCGACCAGATTTCGCGCGAGGTCTTCGGCAACAAGGTCAAAAAGCCCACCCGCAAGACCCGCGACCTGCAGTCGCTGATCGAGCGCATCGGCAAGAAGGGCGATGTCCTCACCCTGGCTCGCGAGAGTCTCGTCTCGATCACCCGGCTCACCAGCTTCCACCAGACCCTGGGAAGCGCCGACGTGAAGGCCACCAAGGAACTGCGTCAGGGCCTGAAGACCCTGCAGCGCGACGCCGCGGCGCTCAGCGACCACGCCGCCTTCCTCTCCGACAAGATCACTTTCCTCCTCGATGCGACGCTTGGGCTGATCAACCTCGAGCAGAACCAGATCATCAAGATCTTCTCGGTGGCCGCCGTGGTGTTCCTGCCGCCCACCCTCGTCGCCTCGATCTACGGCATGAACTTCGAGTTCATGCCCGAACTAAGCTGGCCGTTGGGCTATCCATTCGCGCTGGGGCTCATGGTCCTCTCCGCCATCGTCCCTTACGCCTTCTTCAAACGCAGCGGCTGGCTCTAAGCCCTAGGGATTCGCCCGTCGAATCTGACAAAAAACCGTCACAATCAAGCACTTGGCGTCGCGATCACATCGGCGTGCGACGCCACGACGCACGCCGGAAACCGCAATACACGAGCAAACTCATCGACTTAACAGCCATGCGAAAAACGCATGCCCCTCATTCGATACTCCTCGGTTGCTGGGTCGGCACTCACCCCATATATCCCCGCTCGACAGCAGCTGAGCGCATCTCCCTCCTCCTCCTCGCGCTCGTTGTTTGTTCCTCCCTGTAGCCGGCAACGGCTGCTACTCGGCCCCGCTCTCCCCTCGAGCGGGGCCTTGTTTTTTCTCCCCGTACGAACGTCCGAAACCAGCTGCTCTGCGGCAGGTGATTGACGCATGCGTCACGGCAGCATGACTGACCTATGCCTGCGCAAACTGCATAGCTGGCATGTTGAACTCCGCATTGTGGACCAAACGGTCAAAGTGCATATTGTGACTGTCGATGTGAGCCGCACCGTATCCTCCTCCCTCGGTCCTGCTCTGCGACACCGGTCCGAAGTCGTATCCTCCTCCCTCGACTTAGGGCCATCGGCAAATGGCGTATCCTCCTCCCTCGTCCATTTGCCACCACTTTAGATTTGGACTTCGGTCCTTTTCATTGGGCCCCATCTTCGGATGGGGCCTCTTTTTTTGCTTTGGCTGATCTTTGTGGCCCGGTCGCCTCGCGCCCAGCGCATGGCTGACGTTCCGACTTGGCGATTGTTCCGTTCGCCGCATCACCCGATAGTCATCTCAACGAATTGCAGCCGCTCCTCCTCCCTGGCTGCGCTTCGATGGGTCGCCCGCTTCGGCGAGCCGGCCTCTGAAGGCTCCGCTCATCCCCTCGAGCGGAGCCTTTTTCTTTTGGCCCTCCGGTTGCCCCTCGCGCCGGCCACGCTAGGCTGCTCTCATAACGCGAGGCCGCTCATGACTCTTCCCACCGTCGCCCTTCCCTCCGGCATATCCGTGCCCTCGCTCGGCCAAGGCACCTGGCGCATGGGCGAGGATCGCCGCCGCCACGCCGACGAGGTCACGGCGCTGCGCCGCGGCATTGAGCTGGGCATGACGCTGCTCGATACCGCCGAGATGTACGGCGATGGTGGTGCCGAGCAGGTGATCGCCGAAGCCATCAAAGGCCACCGCAACGAGGTACAACTGGTCAGCAAGGTGTTGCCCCATAATGCCAGCCGAAGCGGCACCATCGCCGCCTGCGAGCGGAGCCTGAAGCGCCTCGGCACCAACCATATTGAGCTCTATCTGCTGCACTGGCGCGGCCGGCACCCGCTCGCCGAAACCGTCGATGCCTTCGAAACCCTGCAGCGCTCCGGCGCCATCGGTGCCTGGGGTGTTTCCAACTTCGATGTCGACGATATGGAAGAGCTGCTCGCCGTCCCCGGGGGCAAGGCCTGCGCCACCAACCAGGTGCTCTACAACCTCACCGCCCGCGGCATCGAGTACGACCTGCTGGCGTGGTCTGCCGAGCACGCCATGCCGATCATGGCCTACTCGCCGCTCGGCAACGACAACCGCATGCTCCGCCACCCGTCGCTGCAGCGCATCGCCAATGCCCGCGGCGTCACTGCCGCCCAGGTCGCCCTCGCCTTCGTGCTGGCTCGCCCCGGCGTCATCGCCATCCCCAAGGCCACCGGCCTCGACCACGTCGCCGAGAACCGCGCGGCAGCTGATCTCTCGCTGACCGCCGAAGAACAGGCCGCCCTCGACGCCGCCTTCCCACCGCCACGCCGCAAGCAGGCGCTGGAGATGATCTGAGAGGACCACCGGCTGCGCGGTAATCCTCCCCCGCCCCGCGGGGGAGGATTACCGAGAGTCCTGCGCGACCAGCAATCCCTACCCGGCATTTCCTGCCGCCTGCCCCATTTCGCTCCGCAGCAAAGCCCGGAATCCCGGCCCTTCGCGCTGGCACGCCGCCTGCATGGTAAGGCGCGACCGCCCGGAGGCACCCATGACCAGCGTCGGCACCGCGACCAGCACCAGTTCCCTGACCTACGCGCAGATCATCGCCAATGCGCAGAAGGCCCACCAGCAGGCGCTGACCAATCCGCCCGCGGCCAGCTCCAGCGAGTCCGGCGCCACCAACGTCACGCTGTCCGATGCCGCCAAGGCGGCGCTGACCACCATCAAGGATTTTGCCACCGTCACGACGGAGGCGCGCGCCACCCTCGACAAGCTGCTCGCCGACGCCAAGCTCACCACGCCGCTGAAGGATGGCAAGCTCGCGCTCGATCTCAGCAAGGTCGATCGCCGCGAGCTCTATGCGATGAGCACCAATTCCAACCAGCTGTTCACCGCCGACGAGCAGAAGGCCGCCGCCATCGAGTTGCAGAACCGCTTCGACCAGGCGATGGCCGGCCCGACTGCCGTTGGTCGCGTCACCGGCAGCGTCAAGGGCCTCTATGTCGCCGCCCTCGCCTATTTCGACGCCATGGGCCCCGAGGAGAAAGCCTCCGCCGCCTATGTCGACCAGCGCGCCGCACTCGAGGAGATGCTGAAGCAGATCGAGGCCAAGCCCTCGACCCTGCCTGGCGCCGTGCCCAACGATCCGATCAACGCCTATATGGAGCGCCTCGCCGGCGGCGAAACCGGCAAGCCGCGCGATATCAAGGACGTCGCCGGCGACGCCCGCGCCACGCTCGATGCCCAGTACAAGACCAGCGGCAATGGCAAGCCCGACTATTCCGACTTCGACAGCCGCTCGCTCGCCTCGGTGGCGCTCAACTCCAACGGCAAGTTCTCCGCCACCGAGGTCCGCACCGCCTCGATGGAAATGCGCTCGCGCTCCGGCGCCGCGCTGCTGCAAAGCCTCAAATCCGCCGGCACCGGCAACCCTGCCGGCTTCGCCCAGAACGTCATCTCGCTCTATGGCGCGATGAGCAGCGAAGAACGCGCCGCCGCCGGCTGGTCCGAAAACCTCTACGCCGCCGCCGTTTCCAACTACCAGACCGCCAGCAAGCTCGGCTCGCTGCTCAGCCAGGCGACGGGGTCGTCATCGTTCGGTGGCAGCGACAGCGGGTCGATGAGTTTGATGGATTATCTCTGAGCAGAGCCGAAACAGAAGGCCCCCTCCCATCCTCCCCCATGAAGGGGGAGGTGCCCCGCCAGTGTGCTTGGCACGATTGAGCAACGGCCTCGACTCTTCACCTCCCCCTTCATGGGGGAGGCCGGGAGGGGGCCGTCTCTATCGGTGATCACGCCCAGCAAATCCATCCAGCGCCGCGGTGATCGCTTCCGGCATTCCGGCATCGCCGGCCGAGTGCCCCGCCCCGTCGATCACCACCAGCTTCGCCTCCGGCCAGGCCCGGGCCAGCTCCCAGGCCGTCACCAGTGGCCCCTGCAGGTCGAGCCGCCCCTGCACCAGTACGCCCGGGATGCCGCGCAACCGATCGGCATTAGCCAGGAGCCTGCCCTCTTCCATCCACGCTGCGTGCCGAAAGACATGCGTAACGATCCGGCTACGCGCCAACAACCGCTTGGGATCCACCCCATCGGACGGACGGCCGACCTGCGCCGCAACCGAGACCGCCGCATTGTCCCAATCGTGAAAGTCCCGCGCCGCCTGGTTGCGCACTGCCGGATCGGCATCGAACAGCAGGTCATTATAGGCGGCGATCAGCCCATCTTCTGGTGTCCCCGGAGGCGCGCCGGCGACGAACCGCTCCCACTCCGCGGGGTAGAGTGGCGCCAGGCCGCGATAGAGCCAATCGATCTCGCGCCGCCGCGTCGTCGTCACGCCGCCGAACACCATGGCCGCGACGTGCTCGGGATGCGCCTCGGCATAGGCAAGCCCCAGCGTCGTGCCCCACGAGCCGCCATAGATCACCCATTTGTCGACGCCGAAATGCGCCCGCAGCCGCTCGATGTCGGCGACGAGGTGCGCCGTGGTGATGACCGAGAAATCGACACCCTCACCCGAGGCATGCGGCGTGCTCCTGCCGCAACCGCGCTGGTCGAAGCCGATGATCCGATAACGCCGGGGGTCAAAGAACTGCCGCATCCAGGTCGAGAACCCCGAGCCCGGTCCGCCATGCAGGATCAGCGCCGGCGCGCCATCGGGGTTGCCGGCCTCTTCCCACCAGATCGCATTGCCATCCCCGACCTCGAGCCAGCCGCTCGCGACCGGTTCGGTGATCGGGAGCATCGTCAGCTCACCCTGGCGCAGAAATCCTGGATGCGGCTCACTGCATCCTCGAGCTGCGCGTTCGAGGCCGCATAGCTCAACCGCATATGCCCGGCGAGCCCGAATGCGCTGCCATGCACCAGCGCCACGCCGGTTTCTTCGAGCAGCGCCAGAACGAACGCCGCGTCATCGGTCAGTGCCCGGCCGCCACCCGAGGTCTTGCCGAGCAGGCGCTTGACCGATGGGAACACGTAGAACGCCCCCTCGGGGGTCAGGCAGTCGAGCCCGGTGTTCGCATTGAGCCCGGCGACCACCAGGTCGCGCCGCCCCTGGAACACCTCACGCCAGCCCTTGAGAAAGTCCTGCGGCCCGTTCAGCGCTTCCACAGCTGCCCATTGCGAGATCGAGGAGGGGTTTGTGGTCGATTGGCTCTGCAGCTTGTTCATCGCCGTGAGCAAAACCCGCGGGCCGGTGCAATAGCCGATGCGCCAGCCGGTCATGGCGTGCGACTTCGACACGCCATTCATGGTCAGCGTCCGCTCCTGTAGCTTCGGCTCCACCTCGGCAATGGTGGCGAACGTGCCGCCGTCATAGACCAGCACTTCGTAGATATCGTCGGTGAGGATGTGGACGTGCGGATGCCGCAGCAGCACATCGGCCAGCCCGCGCAGCTCGTCGCGCGTATAGGCGGCGCCGGTCGGGTTCGACGGCGTGTTGAGGATCAGCCACTTGGTCCTGGGCGAAATCGCGGCTTCCAGCACTTCCGGCTTCAGCTTGAAGCCGGTCGAGGCATCGGCCACCGCGAACACCGGGTCGGCATCGCAAAGCCGGACGATCTCGGGATAGCTCACCCAGTACGGCACCGGCACCACCACCTCGTCGCCGGGGTTCAGCGTCGCCATCAGGGCGTTGAAGATGATCTGCTTGCCACCCGACGAGACGAAACAATCGGCCGCGGTGACATCGAGCCCGTTGTCGCGCTTGAACTTGGCTGCCACCGCTTCCTTGAGCTCGGTGATGCCGTCAACCGCGGTATAGCGGGTCTTGCCGGAGTTGATCGCCTGGATCGCCGCCTCGCGCACATGCTCCGGCGTGGCGAAATCCGGCTCGCCCGCGGCCAGCGAGATCACGTCCTGCCCCAGCCGCTTCATCTCCACGGCTTTGGAGTTGATCGCCACGGTGGCGGACGGCTGGATGCGGCCGAGGGCGTCGGACAGGAAAGCCAAGATCATCTCCCTGGAAATGGCGGGAAATCTCTAAGGCTTCGATTGCCCAGAGACAACCGGGACGTTGGTCAAACGGCTGGGGAGGTCAAACGGCCCGGGCCGGCACCGGTGTATGCGCCGGCAGTGAGATCTCGGTGCCATCGGCCCGCACGCTGCTCTTGCTGCTCCCCATCGCCTGTTCGCCATCGGGCATCAGGCTGACGAGAATGGCGGCGAGGACGGCGGAAAGGGCGAGGAGCTTCAACGGGAACATCCTGGACAACGTGACTCTAATTACCCGCTTTTCGCTCCAACCCGTTGAACATTCACTGATACCGCCGTTCATTCTCGGCTCAGGAAGGCTCAGATTCCGACGCCGGCCTCTTTGGCAAGCTGCACGCCCTGCGCCCGCCAGCCATTGGCCTCCTCGGCCAGCATGTAGATGGCGCTGTACAGACCCTGGTCGGTACCGATGAACTTCACCTCCTGCGCCACCGCCTTGTCGCCGAGCTTCTGGAACTTGCCGAAGCTGTGCGAGCGCGAGTCCATGATCGGTGCGTACCCCGCCGTCACGATGGCGTTGAAGAACGCCTCGGCACTGGGGAACGCTACCTGAAAGCCTGCTCCGGCATAGCTGAATGCCCCAGCCGCATCCTTGGTCCGGAACGCCTCGATCTGGCTGGTGATCACGCTCTGCCATGGCTCGAGCGTCACCGTCTCGGTATTCTGATCCTGGGCCCTTGCCTCCATGCCGATCGTCAGGAATGCGGCAAGCACTCCCGCCAGCACCAGCCTCAGCCCCGTTGCAAACAGTCCCATATCCCATCTCCCCAACGTCGCCCGGCGGGTTCTCGCCACACGATGGCCTTCAAATCGTACCCGCTTCACCCACTTAGCAACGAAACATCCGCGCATTCAGTGGGCCTTATCACTGCGTTGTGATCTGCCTGTTCAGCGAGTCCTCATGTCTCCCACCAAGCTTCCCCAGCCGAAGCGACCGTCATTGCGGCGGCCGTTGTTCCGCAACGCCCTGAGTGCGGCGACAGCCATCTCGTTCTCGCTCACCTTCGTCGGCGCCGGCATCGCGCTGCTGCTCGGTATCATCCCGCCCCGCGCCATCATCGGCGCCGGCGAGATCGACACCGCCGTCGTGCTGCTGTTCGTGCCGCTCTGCGCCCTGCTCTTCGCCATCCTCATCGAAGTCGTCCGCGCCATTCTGCGCGAGGGCCTGCAGCCGCCCAGGGCCCGCCAGGCCAATCCGCTTGCCGCCTGGAAGCCCGGCCATGGCGAAGGCTGAAACGGCATAATTCCACGCGTTTCGCGCGTCGCCGTTCATCTTCCCGTTAGCTAGGCTAGGCTAGAAGCCGGTGACGCTCACTTCGGGCCGTTCCCCGCGCCGTGTCCTCCCTCACCCAAGGTGAGCGCGGGACGCGGCGTCTCATGATTTTGCGACTGAGGAAACCGACATGACCCGTATCGCCTCCGCCCCGCTCGGCCGCCTGCGTCCGATGCGTGCCCTGCTGCTCGGCTCCGTGTTTGCCGGCTTTGCCGTCACCGGCGCTTCCGCCGAAACGCTTTCTGTCACCGGCATCGAGATCAAAGGCGCCACCGGCACGATGTACGACATCGCCGTCCCCACGGTTGAAGTGGTCGACGGCAACATCAACGAAGGCGCGGTGCGCGGCCTGTTTACCGGCGCCCCGGGCGCGCTCGATGCGCTGGCCACCCTCGACGCCACCTCGCTGAGCATCCCTGAGCTCAGGATGACCAGCGACCTGGGCGAAGGCGCCGGCACCCTCGTCATTACCTATCGCGACATCACCCTCAACAACATCGCCGATGGCGTCGCCGCCAGCGCCCATGTCGGCTCGGCCGACCTGACTGGCCCAGAGAACCTCACCGCCACGTTCGGCGAGATGTCGACCAGCCGCTTCGATCTGGCCAGTCTCCTCGGCTTTTACGGCCTCACCACCGCCACCGCCGGCACCGAGATGAAAGAGGTCTATACCGACTTCAAATTCTCCGGCGGCAGCCTTAAGGGCGGCGACGTGGTCAACTGCGACTTCGGCGCCGCCGAGCTCGGCAGCTTCAGCGCCCGCCCGCTCAAGCAGAGCATGACCGAGATCAACGCCCTCGTCATGGAAGCCGAGGCCGCCCAGAAGGCCGGCACCGACGTGGCGCCCGAGACGGTCGCCAAGCTGGTGCGCTTCTACGCCGACATGTTCACCGCCTTCTCCTCGACGCCGATGACTTTCGAGGGCTTCAGCTGCTCGGGCAAGGACGACAAGGGCAACCCGCTCACCGTTGCCTCGGGCCCGATCACCGTCGGCGGCTTCGAGCCCGCCATCTACCCCGAGATCTCGCTCGACGATTTCGACATGACCGTCGAGAACGACGGCTTCCTGAAGTTCGGCAACTTCACCTGGAAGCAGATGGACTTCACCGCCGCCATCGCGGCCATCGAAGCGGCCACCACGCTCGATGAGGCCTACTTCACCGCCAATTGGCGGAAGCTCGTCCCGGCGCTCGACGGCATGAGCCTCACCGATCTCACCATCGACGTGCCCGATCCGGAATCCTCGGGCAAGCGCATCACCGGCACCCTCGGCGCCTTCGATGCGACGCTCGGCAACTACGTCAACGGCATTCCGGCCAACATTTCGCTGAACCTCGCCAACTTCATCCTGCCGATCACTGCCGACATGACCGATCTGCCGGTGGCCGATCTCCTCGCCCGCGGCATCGACAAGCTCGATATCTCGCTCGGCACCAAGCTCGCCTGGGACCAGGCGACGCAGACCATCAAGGTCGATGACGTGCTGATCGACATGGGTGCGCTCGGGCGCGTCAACCTCTCGGGCACCTTCGGCAACGCCACGCAATCGCTGTTCGCCGACAACACCGACGAAGCCACCATGGCCGCGATGCTGCTCACCCTGCGTGACGTCACCATCGAGATCGAGGACCGAGGCATGAGCGCGCTCGCCTTCGCCGCCGGCGCCAAGGATGCCGGCCAATCCGAGGCCGCCTTCCGCACTGCCGTCGCCGGCATGGCCCAAGGCATGACGCTCGCCTTCCTCGGTAACACCACCGAAGCGCTGACCGCTGCCCAGCAGCTCGGCACCTTCCTCAGCGGCGCTTCGCACCTGAAGCTGACCATCACCGCCAAGGACGAAGCCGGCATCGGCCTCGCCGACCTCGCTGCCGCCGAGACCAACCCGGCGGCGCTGGCCGGCAAGCTCAACGTCGTCGCCGAAGCCAGCGGCGAACCGGTCGAACTGCCGGTGCTCGATACGCCCGCCCCGTCGACCCAGGACGAAAAGCGCGACCTCAAGGCTCCCGCCGCGCAGTAAAGACCAGGTCTTTCCACATCCACTGAACAGCGCCCTCCCCCACGGGGGAGGTAAGAGGGGGGCCGCCACACTAGCGGCCCCCTTTTCCACCTCAGACTATCGGACTCTTGTCCGTTCCTCACCTTTGGCGCACTATGGCCGCCTGAGAGGAGGACTGACGATGCAAGTCGAGACTATCCTTCAATCCAAGGGCCACACCGTCTTCACGGTGGAAGCCGGCGCGCCGCTCTCCGAAGCGGTGCGGATACTGAACAGCAAGAAAATCGGTGCCGTGGTCGTCGTCGACGCCAAGGGCAAGGTCGCGGGCATCCTCAGCGAGCGTGACGTCGTCCGTCACCTCGAAAAGGACCCCGTTGCGGTTCTCGCCGGCCCGGTGCGCAACGTCATGACCAGCAAGGTCATCACCTGCACCTCGGCCAGCTCGGTTTCGGACCTCATGGAAACCATGACCCGCCACCGCATCCGCCACATCCCCATCGTCGAGGCCGGCAAACTCACCGGCATCGTCTCGATCGGCGACGTCGACAAGATCAGCCGCAAGTCGGACAACCCGTCGATCACCCGCGACGTGTCGGGCGAAGGCGTGCAGCAGGCGCTGCTGAAGATCATGGAAGGCACCGTTGCCTCGGTGCCTCCGCAGGGCGGCCGCAAGCATCCGCAGCAGGAATTCCTGCAGGTGGATACGACCAACATCCTGTTCATCTGCGGCGGCGCGTTTGCCGGGCTCGAGAAGATCATCTCGGCGCGTGGCGAGGGCTCGGGCATCGGCTTCTCGGCCGTGGTCAAGGATCCCAAGGATCGCCGCGTCGGTGACCTGTTGAAGGACGTGCAGCCGGAAGACCTGGTGCGCTTCGGGCTGATCCCCGAATTCATCGGCCGCCTGCCGATCCTCGCGACGCTCGAAGATCTCGACGAGCCCGCGCTGATCGAAATCCTGACCGCGCCGAAGAATGCGCTGGTGCGCCAGTACCAGCGGCTGTTCTCGATGGAAGAGGTAGAACTGACCTTCCACGAGGATGCGCTGAAGGCGATCGCCAAGCATGCCATCGAGCGCAAGACCGGCGCCCGTGGCCTCCGCTCGATCCTCGAAGGCATCCTGCTCGACACCATGTACGACCTGCCGTCGCTCGATGGCGTGGAAGAAGTGGTGATCAGCGAGGAAGTGGTGAACGGCAAGGACGCGCGTCCGCTGTACATCTATGCCGAGCGCAAGAAGGAAGAGGCGCTGTCCACCAGCGCCTGATCCGAGAGTTTTTGTTTGTCGCGCGTTCGAACCGGAAAAGTCTGCAACTTTTCCTGAACACGCTCGATGAGCAAGAGTTCGAAGGCCCCGCCATCGGCGGGGCCTTTTCATTTGGGGCGGCGCCGTCGCATAAGAAGGCGGACTGGAGGCGGCACCATGCGGATCGGCGTGGCACTCGGCAGCGGCGCGGCGCGCGGCCTGGCACACATTCCCTACATCGAGGCGATGGATGAGCTGGGGTTGAAACCCTCAATCATCGCCGGCTCGTCGATCGGCGCGCTGATCGGCTCGGGCTGGGCCAACGGCATGACCGGCGCGGAGCTGCGCGAACATGCCTATGGCGTGCTGGGCAGCCTGCAGCAGATCGCTTCGACGCTGTGGAATCGTAACCGCTTCAGCTTCAAGCAGATGATCGAAGACGGCCTGTCGATGCAGGTGAACCCGAAGGGGATCACCACGGCATTCCTGCCGGATGGGTTTCCCGACGATTTCGCCGCGCTCAAGGTGCCGTTCTCGGTCGTGGCGACGGATTTCTACGCCTGGAAGGAAGTGGTGTTCGACTCCGGCCCGCTGCGCCCGGCGATCGCCGCGTCGCTGGCGATCCCCAGCCTGTTCCGGCCGGTGAACGTCGAGGGTCGGTATTTCATCGATGGAGGCGTCACCAACCCGTTGCCGCTGGGGCTGATTGCCGGCAAGTGCGACGTGCTTATCGGCATCGACGTGCATCGCACGCCGCAACTGCTCGATGCCTCGCGTGAGCCGAGCATCACCGATTCCGCCGTGGTGGCGACGGAGATCATGTCGCAAAAGCTGGTCGACGCCACCGTGCTGCAATACTCCCCGGACGTTTATGTCCGGGCCGAGGTCGGGCCGTTCGGCGGCAGCGAGTTCTGGCGGGTGCGCGAGATCGTCGATAATGCGGCCGGCGACAAGGATCGGTTCAAACGGGCGGTGACCGACGCGCTGCTGGCCCACAGCATCCGCAAGGCGAGGGGGCATTGACCGACCTGCCAGCTGACCTCGCCGCCGCGGTACGGCGACTTGCAGAGGGCCGCAAGGGGCTGGGGGACAGTTCCGCACGCATCTCCGAGCACTATCGCCAACGCGGCGCGTCGCGGCAGGTGATCGGCGGTGCAGACGACGCCATTGCCTATGCGCTGAGCCGAATGCCTGCGACGTACGCGGCCGTATCAGCGGTGCTTGGCGAGTTGCAGGCTCGGGCGCCGGACTTCGCGCCGCGAACACTGCTCGATGCCGGGGCAGGGCCGGGCACTGCCGGCTGGGCGGTGGCGGAAGCGTTCTCGGGGATTGCGCCGACGCTGATGGATCACAACCGGGCGTTTCTGGCGCTGGCGGGGACGCTGGCCGAAGGGACCGGGCTCGCCAATGCAGAGCTGCTGGAGGCTGATCTCGGGCGGTTCGAGCTGGTAACCCGATACGACCTGGTGACTTGTGCCTATGCGCTGACCGAGCTGCCGGATGCCGAGATGCTGGCGGCAGCCGAACGGTTGTGGCGGCACAGCGACGGTGTGCTGGCGATCATCGAGCCCGGTCGGCCGCGCGACTACCAGCGGCTGATGGGGGTGCGGCGACGGCTGATCGAACTCGGGGGCCGGGTGCTGGCACCGTGTCCGCACGAGCGCGAGTGCCCATTGCTCGAGCCGGACTGGTGCCACTTCGCAGTGCGGCTCAGCCGCAGCCGCGACCACATGCGGATGAAGGGCGGTACGCTCGGCTACGAGGACGAGAAGTACAGCTACCTGGTTGTGGCGCGCCCGGACATAGGTGCGCCGGCGCCGGGGCGCGTGCTGCGGCGGCCGGAAGAGAACAAGTTCTCGGTGACGCTGGCGGTGTGCGGGTCGGATGGGCTCGAGACGCGGGTCGTACCAAGCCGCGACAAGCCGGCCTTCAAGGCGGCGAAGAAGCTCGATTGGGGCGATGCGACAGACGGCTAAGCCGGTCGTCTCCTCAATTCCGTACCATAGGTTCACTTGTCGCTCCCGAGGCCGAAGCGTATTCTCTTGGTTGAGTGGGGCACCAAGAGGAAGAACCATGAAATTCAAGGATATTCTGGGGACCATCGGTAACACGCCGGTTGTCCGGATCAACAAGCTGGGCCCGAAAAACGTCAAGCTGTACGTCAAGGTCGAGGCGTTCAATCCGCTGGGGTCGGTGAAAGACCGCCTGGCGCTCGGCGTCATCGAGGCGGCCGAGAAGTCCGGCGCGCTGAAACCGGGCCAGACGGTGATCGAGGCCACCTCGGGTAATACCGGCATCGGGCTGGCGATGGTTTGCGCCGCCAAGGGCTATCCGCTGGTCGTCACCATGGCCGAAAGCTTTTCGGTCGAGCGGCGGAAGCTGATGCGGTTCCTCGGCGCCAAGGTGGTGCTGACCCCGGCGGCCGAGCGCGCCAACGGCATGATCCGCAAGGCGGAGGCCCTGGCCGAGGCGAATGGCTGGTTCCAGACCCGCCAGTTCGAGAATGAAGCCAACCCCGACATGCACTCGCGGACCACCGCACAGGAGATCGTGCGCGATTTCTCCGACGAGCCGCTCGACTACTGGGTCACCGGTTTCGGCACCGGCGGCACGCTCACCGGCGTCGGCCGGGTGCTGCGCGACAAGATGCCGAACACCAAGATCATCGTCGCCGAGCCCGAAGGCGCGCCGATGCTGACCAGTGGTGAAGGCCAAGAGCGGCGCGCCGACCATGCTGCCACCGGCAGCCATTCGGCGTGGAAGCCGCACCCGTTCCAGGGCTGGAGCCCCGACTTCATTCCGTGGATCACCAATGAGGCGGTCACCGAGAAGCTGATCGACCAGGTGCTGACCATTGCCGGCCCCGATGCGATGAAGCAGTCGATGCAGCTGGCGCAGAAGGAAGGCATCTTCGTCGGCATCACCGCCGGGGCGACCTTCGCCGCGGCGTTGAAGGTTGCCGAGACGGCGCCCGACGGCTCGACCATTCTGGCGATGCTGCCCGATACTGGCGAGCGCTACCTCTCGACCCCGCTATTCGCGGACGTGCCGGCCGACATGTCGCCGGAAGAGGAAGCGATCTCGGTGTCTACCCCGGGCCAGCAGCTGCCGCCGAAGGTGGCGGCTTAGTTCCGCGAAGACCTATCGGTTCGGCCGGCGCGGGCTGACCTCCACCCTTGATCCCTCCCCCTGAATCAGGGGGAGGGAGACGCTTACTGGGAAGCCAGTGTTTTGGTCTCCCTCCCCATGTTTAGGGGGAGGG
>NZ_LAJE02000106.1 GCF_000970465.2 Devosia insulae DS-56 | reverse complement strand
GATGTGTACACTAGTGACCTCGTCGGCAGCGTAGGATGTGTATAAGGGACAGGATTGGGGGTAGGGTGTGCTGACTGAAGCAGACGGCCCCCTCCCGGCCTCCCCCATGAAGGGGGAGGTGAAGAGTCGAGGCTGTGGCTCGATCGCGCCCAATGAACCGTCGGGGCACCTCCCCCTTCATGGGGGAGGATGGGAGGGGGCCGTCTCTCTCAGTCAGCGCCTACACCGGCACCCTGAGATCAAGCGTCAGCGGGAACTCCGCCGAGCGCTCCTCGGTCGGTGGCACGAACGCTCCCGGTGTGTGGCCGTTCGTCACGAACCGCGCCAGCCGCCGTGCCTCGGCTTCGTTGCCGTTGACCGGGAAGGTCTCGTAGTTGCGGCCGCCAGGATGCGCCGTGTGGTAGGTGCAGCCGCCGATCGAGCGGGCAGACCAGGTGTCGTAGATATCGAAATGAAGTGGCGCGTTGACCGGCAGCACCGGGTGCATGCCCGACGCGGGGTGCCAGGCCTTGTAGCGGACGCCGGCCACGGCGACGCCGGCATCGCCGGTTGGGGTCAGCGGCACGGCGCGGCCATTGGCGGTGACCTGGTAGCGGCCTGGGTTCAAGCCTTCGAGCTTTACTTGAAGGCGTTCAACCGATGAATCAACGAAGCGCACGGTGCCGCCGATGGCGCCTTGCTCGCCCATCACATGCCAGGGCTCGAGCGCCTGGTTGAGGGTGAGCTTCATGCCCTCGACCTCCACCTCGCCGCAGAATGGGAAGCGGAATTCGAGCTGCGCCGCGAACCATTCGGGATCGAGGTCGAAGCCATTATCCTTAAGGTCGCCGAGGACATCGAGGAAATCGGCCCAGACGAAGTGCGGCAGCATGAAGCGATCATGGAGCGTGGTGCCCCAGCGGGTGAACTTACCCTCTTTGGGCGTCTTCCAGAAGCGAGCGATCAGGGCGCGGACCAGCAGTTGCTGGGCGAGGTTCATCCGGGCATTGGGCGGCATCTCGAAGCCGCGGAACTCCACCAGCCCGAGCCGGCCGGTCGGGCCATCGGGCGAATAGAGCTTGTCGATGCAGATTTCCGAGCGGTGGGTGTTGCCGGTGACATCGACGAGCAGGTTGCGGAACAACCGGTCGACCAACCAGGGCCGCGGTGGCGGGCCTTGATCCGGCGCCGGCACCTGCTTCATGGCGATCTCAAGCTCGTAGAGGCTGTCGTGCCGGGCTTCATCGAGGCGCGGCGCCTGCGAGGTGGGGCCGATGAACAGGCCGGAGAACAGGTAGCTCAGCGACGGATGCTGCTGCCAATGGAGGATCAGACTCTTCAACAGATCCGGGCGGCGTAGGAACGGCGAGTCTCCCGGGGTTGAGCCGCCAACCACCACGTGGTTGCCGCCGCCGGTGCCGGTGTGCTTGCCGTCGATCATGAACTTGTCGGCGCCGAGCCGGGCCTGCCGCGCTTCCTCATAGACGGCCGTGGTGGTGGCAACGCACTCCTCCCAGCTGGCGGCCGGGTGGATGTTCACTTCGATGACGCCGGGGTCGGGCGCGACGCGGATGACATTGAGCCGCGGATCATAAGGCGGGGCATAGCCTTCGACGTGGATCGGGAGGCCAAGGGTTTTCGCGGCTTCCTCAGAAGCGGCGATCAGCTCGAGATAATCCTCCACCGTCGAAACCGGCGGCAGGAACACGCAGAGCCGGCCTTCGCGCAGTTCGACAGTGATGGCGGTGCGGACGGTCGAATCGATCTCGTCCAGCACCTGCTCGGTGATCTCCTGGGAGATCGTCGGGTCGGCGGTGAAGGTCGAGGGCTGGGCGTGGTGACCGACGCGCACTTCGACCGGCTGCTGCAGCAGCTCCTCGACGTCGGGCAGTTCGAGCACCGCGATCAGCGGATCACGCGGCACCACATGCGGGTAGGCGGTGGGCGCCACGTGCTTCAGCGAACTCAGCGGCAGGCGGTAGCCGACCGGCGAGTCGCCGGCGGCGAGGAACAGTTTGCCGCGCCGGGTGCGCCATTTCTCGGTGATCCAGCGGTTGTTGCGGTCGGGCAGGGCGTTCCAGCGCTGCACCGGCAGCACATAGCCAGTGGGGTTGTTGAGGCCGTTGTCGAACACCCGGGCCATGCGGGCCCGCGCCTCGGGGTCGGCGAGCTCGGAATTGGCCGGGTCGACATTGGGCGGCAGGCGGGCTTCCTTCACCAGCCAATCGCCCGGATCCTCATAGGCGGCATCGATGGTTTCGGTGCCGACGCCGAGATTGGCGGCGATCTCGGTCAACAGCCGCTGGTCGTCGCCGGGCTTGGCTTCGGTGGGCACGCCCTCATGGGCGAACAGCTTTTCGTCGCGCCACACCGGCTGGTTGTCACGGCGCCAGTAAAGCGAGAAGGTCCAACGCGGCAGCGTTTCGCCCGGGTACCATTTGCCCTGGCCGTAATGCAGCAAGCCGCCGGGCGCGAAGCGCTCACGCAGCCGCCGGATCAGCGCATCGGCCTTGGCCCGCTTGGTCGGGCCGACGGCGTCGGCGTTCCACTCGCCGGCTTCGAAATCATCGATCGACACGAAGGTCGGCTCGCCCCCCATGGTGAGGCGGACATCGTGTTTGATGAGCTCGGCGTCGACCGTTCGGCCCAGGGCATTGAGCCGGTCCCAGCTCTGGTCGGAGAACGGCATGGTGATGCGCGGATGCTCGGCGACGCGGCTCACCTTCATGTCGAAGGCGAATTCGACATTGGCGAAGCTGGTGAAGCCGGAGATCGGCGCGGCATTGCGATAATGCGGCGTGGCAGCAAGCGGCACGTGGCTCTCGCCGGCCAAGAGCCCCGAGGTGGGGTCGAGCCCGACCCAGCCGGCGCCGGGCAGGTAGACTTCGCACCAGGCGTGGAGATCGGTGAAATCGTGGTCGGTGCCGGCCGGGCCGTCGAGCGCGACGAGATCGGGCTTCAGCTGGATCAGGTAGCCGGAGACGAAGCGCGCGGCGAGGCCGAGATGGCGCAGCGCCTGCACCAGCAGCCAGCTGGAATCGCGGCACGAGCCCTGGGCCCGGCTCAGCGTTTCCTCGGGCTCGAGCACGCCGGTTTCGAGCCGGACGATATAGCCGATCTCGCGCTGCACCCGGGCATTGAGCGCCGTGATGAAATTGACCGTATTCATCGGCGTGCGGTCGACGCCGCGCAGGAACTCGGTGAGCAGCGGGCCGGCCGGCTGCGGTTTCAGATAGATGGAGAGATCGTCGCGCAGCTCTTCGGGGTATTCGAACGGCCAGGTCTCGGCCCGCTCTTCGACGAAGAAATCGAACGGGTTGTAGACCGTCATGTCGGCGACGAGATCGACCTCGATCTTCAGCTCGGTGACCGGCTCGGGGAAGACGTGGCGACTGAGGTAGTTGCCGTAGGGGTCCTGCTGCAGGTTGACGAAGTGGTTCGCCGGCGACACCCGCAGCGAATGGCTCAGCACCTTGGTCTTTGATTGCGGGGCGGGCTGTAACCGGATGATCTGGGGCTGGAGGACGACCGGACGGTCGTATTTGTAGTGCGTCAGGTGATAGATCGCGGCTTTGATCGACATACGGTCGGACGCTCGCTACTGAGGCACAGAAACTTCCCGACGCGACGATAGCATAGAAGCACGGCGCGGCTAGCCTTCCTGAGCGGCAGAGGAAAACATGGCGGAGCAGGGCGCGTGATCCGGGCGATCGGGCGGGCGGTGGTGACCGTGGCAGTGGTGATCTACACGCTGCTCGACGAGCTGCTGTTCCCGCTGTTCCGGCCGCTGATCGCGTGGCTCAGCGCGTTGCGGCTGTTCCAGCGGCTTGGCGACTGGCTCGGCAGGCTGCCACCCTATGCGGCGCTGGTGGCGCTGGGCGTGCCGTTCGTGGTGATCGAACCGATGAAGGTGGTCGCCATCTGGTGGGCCGGCACCGGCCACGTCATCACCGGCACCATCGGGCTATTGCTGGCGCATGCGCTGTCGCTGCTGGTGGTCGAACGGATCTTTCATGCGGTGTACCAGCCGCTGATGCGGATCGACTGGTTCGCGCGGCTGCTCGGCTGGATGTTTGCGCTGCGCGACCGGGCCATCGCGTGGGCAAAATCGACCGCGGCCTGGCGGGCGGCACTCGGTTGGGTGCGGGGCGTGCGAGAGTGGGTGCGGGGGGTGTTGCGGTAGGCCGTCGCTCGTCGCAAACGCTCCAAGCGCGCATCGCAAGCGATGCGATACCCCTCATCCGGCGCTGCGCGCCACCTTCTCCCTCAAGGGGAGAAGGCAATAGAACCGCGAGCTCTCAGTATGCTGCCTTCTCCCCTTGAGGGAGAAGGTGCCCGAAGGGCGGATGAGGGGTATCGCGCAGCGAAGCGTAGCGCGCTACGAGCGGAGCGAGGAGCGACTGTGAGGACAGCGGTCAGCGCTTCTTCTTGCCCTTGATCTCCTCGCGCATGGCGGTGCGCGATTCCAGCAAAAACTCCTCGATTTCCTCGAGGCTGGCGGAGAAGTCGTAGCCGGCATTGCCGAAGACGATCTCGAAGCTGTCGTCGTCGCGCAGCATGTAGCCGCCATGCGCCTCGATCTTGGGGTTGCGCTTTTCGGCGACCAGGAGGCTCACGCCGAACGGCCGGCCGATGCGGCGGACGCGGCGCTCGATGGCGGCGAGGGTGTTGGCGCGGCTGCCCATGATTTGCCTCCGAAGCTCGAGTTTTGCCCACCCATAGCGATTGAGCGCCAGCGGACGCAATGCTTTAGTGCGGCATGGCTTTCACCCTGAGGCAGCTGCAGTATTTCATCTCGGTCGCCGAGGAGGGGACGGTATCGGGGGCGGCGCAATCGCTGTCGATCAGCCAGTCGGCGGTGACCGATGCGATCAAGGAGCTGGAATCCGATCTGGGGGTGACGCTGTTCGAGCGGCACCGGCGCGGGCTCAGCATCACGCACAAGGGGCACCAGTTCTACCGCCACGCCGCGCGTATTCTCGCCAGTGTTTCGGATGCGCGGCGCAGTTTCGGTGAAGCCGAGGCGCCGGCCGGTGGCAGCCTGCAGCTGGGGGTGACCTCGCTGGTCGCCGGCTATGTGCTGTCGGATCTCCTCGCCCGTTACCGGCGGGCTTATCCCACCGTCAATGTCACGGCGATCGAGGATAATGGCGATTATCTCGAGCACCTGCTGATCGGCGGCGAGCTCGACGTGGCGGTGATGGTGATCTCCAATTTGAGGGATCGCGTGGCGCTGCAGGCCGAAATCTTCGAGACCTCGCCCTATCGGCTGTGGCTGCCGCTTGGGCACCGGCTGGCCGGCGCCGACATCATCTCGGTGTCCGATATAGTGCCGGAACCCTTGATCATGTTGACGGTGGACGAAACCGAAGAGAACACTGGAAAGCTCCTCGCCGCGTTCAGCGCCCGGCCCAATGTGGCGTTTCGCACCCGCTCGGTCGAGGCGGTGCGCAGCCTCGTCGCCACTGGCGCCGGCATCGCGCTGTTGCCGGACCTCGTTTATCGGCCATGGTCGCTGGAAGGCGACCGGATCGAAAGCCGTGACATCTCGGGCGCACTGCCGGTGGTGCAGGTCGGGATGGTCTGGCGGCGCGGCAGCCAGCTGACCCAGGCGGCCCGCGATTTCATTGGGTTGGCCCAGCAGCAGCACCCGTCGCGGGGCAGGGCAGCGCAGGAGCGGTAGACACGATCCATCAGTCTGGCTTCCCTTGTAACTTGGACTCATCCGCATCTGGTAAAGTTCCAGGTGCGGTGAGCCGCAGCAGTACGACGCTTGCCTGGGTGTTGGAGCCCGTGGGGGAGCGGGTTTCGCTGCGGCTCGATCCATT
>NZ_LAJE02000105.1 GCF_000970465.2 Devosia insulae DS-56 | reverse complement strand
GAGAGGTGTATAAGAGCCAGGGTGGGGGGAGCAGCGCGCACCGCGCGCGTGGCGCCCCCCACCCTTGATCCCTCCCCGCAGAGGGGGAGGGAAACGCTAGGGGCATCATCGGTGACTCCGTCACCTTACCCCGATTTCACGTTCCCTTCGTTAGGACTCAAGCTATTGAGGGTTCAACGAGAACACCCATGAAGCTGCTCGAGCCCATTCACCGCTTTTTCGAGCGCTGGACCGACCCTTTCGGGAAGTCTGGCGATCTGCAGCCGCCGGCGGTAACCTGGCGGTTCTTCTGGTTCTACATCGCGCAGGCCAAACTCGCCTTCGCCTCGCTGCTGGTGCTGGGCGGGCTGGTGGCGCTGGTCGAGGCGGCGCTGTTCTACTATGTCGGCCGCATCGTCGACATTCTCGATAGCTCGAGCCAGGCCGAGGGCTGGGCCGGGCTGATTGCCGGGTTCGGTCCGGAGCTCATTTGGATGCTGGTGGTGACGCTGGGCGTCCGCTTCATCATCACCTGGCTGTCGGCCACGGTGGAAGAGCAGACCGTCAATCTCGGCTTTTACAACCTGGTGCGCTGGCAGGCCTACGCCCATGTGATCCGGCAGAACCTCACCTTCTTTCAGAACGATTTTGCCGGCTCGATCGCCTCAAAAGTCTGGCAGTCGGGCGGCGCGGTGGGCGACTTCATGGTCAGCCTGCTGCAGGTGGTGTGGTTCATCGGCATTTACACCGTGACGACCGTGGTGCTGGTCGGCCAGCTCGACTGGCGGCTGGCCGCCGCGGTGCTGCTCTGGGTCGCGGCCTTTGCCGGACTGGCGCGCTACTACGTGCCGAGGATGCGAAAATACTCGGCCGGCGCGGCAGAACAGGCCTCGGTGCTGACCGGGCGCATCGTCGACAGCTTCTCCAACATCCAGACGCTAAAACTGTTCGGCACAGCCGAGGCGGACGACAAGTTCGTCAAATCCGGCTTCGAGAGCTTCATTGCCGCGATGACCAAACTGGCGCGGACGCTGGTTGGGGTGCGCACGGCGATGGGAATGCTGTCCGGCGTAGCGATTGCCGGCATCGCGGCGCTCTCGGTGCACCTGTGGACCGAGGGGCTGGTGAGCGTCGGTGGCGTCGCCTTCACCACTGGGCTGGTGCTGCGGCTCTACAACCTCCTCGGTCGGCTGATGAACCAGCTCAACGGCCTGATGCGCAACTATGGCACGGCGCAGAACTCGGCCGAGCTGATCGCTCGGCCGCTCGGGCTGATCGACGCGCCGGATGCCAAACCGCTGCGGGTGACCGAGGCGGCCATCAGCTTCGACCATGTCAGCTTCAAATACGACAATGCCCTGCCGGTAATCGATGACCTGCAGTTGCAGATCAAGGCAGGCGAACGGGTCGGGCTGATCGGCCGCTCCGGGGCGGGCAAGTCGACCATCGTCAACCTGCTGCTGCGCTTCTACGATGTGCAGGGCGGTACCATCTCGATCGATGGGCAGGACATCGCGCATGTCACGCAGGAGTCGCTGCGCGCCAATATCGGCGTGGTGACGCAGGATACCTCGCTGCTGCACCGCTCGATCCGCGCCAACCTGACTTACGGGCGGCCCGATGCCACCGACGACGAGATGTTCGCCGCAGCGGCTTCGGCCGAGGCCGACGATTTCATCGAGCAGCTGATCGACCAGAAGGGCCGCACGGCTTACGACGCCTTTGTCGGCGAGCGCGGCGTCAAGCTCTCGGGCGGCCAGCGCCAGCGTGTGGCGATTGCCCGCGTGCTGTTGAAGAACGCCCCGATCCTGGTGCTCGACGAGGCCACCTCGGCGCTCGACAGCGAGGTCGAAGCAGCGATCCAGAGCCAGCTGAAGACGCTGATGCAGGGCAAGACCGTGCTCGCCATCGCCCATCGGCTCTCGACCATCGCCGAGATGGACCGGCTGATCGTGCTGGAAGCGGGGCGGATCGTCGAACAGGGCACCCACGCCGAGCTGCTGGCGGCCGGCGGCCACTACGCAACGCTCTGGGCCCGCCAGTCAGGAGGCTTCCTTGATTTGAAGGCGGCGGAGTAGGGGACTACTTACGCACCCGGTAGTGCAGGTGCGTGACGCCTTCGCCGTCGAGCACCCGCAGCCGTTCCAGCTGGCGCAGCCCGAAGCCCAGCCCGTCGAACAGGCGCGTGCCTTCGCCAAGCAGGAACCGCACCTGGTGGAGCATCAGCTCGTCGAGCAAGCCGGCCTTGAGCGCCATCGGCACCAGCGTGCCGCCGCCATGCATCATCACATTCCGCTCGCCTGCTGCCGCCTTGGCTTCGCGCATTGCGACACCGAGATCGTCGACATAGTGGACGTTTCGCCACTTTCGCACCCACTCAGGTGCCTCGTGCCGGCTCACGATGAAAATCTCGACGCCGTCGTGATGGTCGCCATTCCACCCCCCGGCGGGCTCGAACGTATGGCGCCCGGCGACCACCGCACCGGTCGCCATCATCTCGTCCCAGATCTGCCGGTTGACGCCCTTGAGCTGCGCGATCGCGGCATCGAAATCGCCACCTTCGGCATCGCCGAACGCCCAGTCGTGCAGGTGCTGGCCCTCGTCACCAAGCCCATTGTCCGGCCGGACGTTCGGCCCGGTGATGAAGCCATCCACCGACATCGACATGTACAGCACGCTCGAACCCATCGACTTCCTCCTCGGTTGGGCGGCGTTGGCCGCTTTCACCATCCCGACGAGTGAACGCCGCCGGGATCGACAGGCTGCTAGGCTATTTCTCGCAGGATCGTCTCGAGGCTCGAGTCGAACGCCTCCTCGATGCTGCCGCCGAGGTTGAAGGCGTTGCCGATCTCCATCAGCACGAAGCCGTGCAGGAACGACACCAGCGTGCGCGACAGCGGCAGGATGCGCGCTTCGGCAATGCCCGCGGCTTTCAGTTCCTCGAACAATGGTTGCGCCGAGAACAGGCAGGCGGCGCGGATTTCGGGGTCGGTGAAGGCGTTGCCGCTGTAGATCGCCTTGTAGCGGTTGGGCGCGGTGCGGCCGAAACGACGATAGGCCGCGGCCATGGCGACCAGGCGCGCCTTGGGCGTCGGCCCCAGCATTTCGCGCCGGAGATAGGCTTCGAGCTCGTGGAGGATCCCGATCTCGACCACCTTGAGGATCGCCGCACGATCGGCGAAGTGCTTGTAGAGCGAAGGCGGCTTGACGCCGGCGCTCGCCGCCACGGCGCCCATGGTGAGGGCATCGGGGCCGGCGGTTTCGACCAGCGCCCGAGCGATGGCCGCCAGTTGCGTGGGCGAGGTCTTAGCGGGCGTCGGCATTGCGTGCGGCCTTGCTGGCAGGGCCGATGAGGCCGAGATGGGTGTGGTGGGCGACGCCCGGATACTTGAGGCCATAACCGACGGCGCGGTCCATACCGATATGCGCGGCCCAGATCAGCGCGACTTCCGTCAGCCAGAAGATGCCGCCGAACCAGCCGATGGCGCCGAGGAGGGCGGGGACAGCATAGGTATGGGCGAGGTTGTAGATTTTCGCCCCCGCGGTCTCGCCCGCATAGAGGCCGAAGAAGCTGAGGTCGGGGGCCAGCAGCAGCACGGCGAACAGCCACCAATTGCCGCCGAGGAACCAGTAGGCGGTGACGGCTGCAATGAGCACCACCAGCCCTTCGACGCGCAGCATGGTCACGATGGAGTTCGGTGGGAAGCCGGGAGTGGAGGGCATAGCGAACCTCTATAGATAACGTGTGTAGCTATGATAGCTACAAGCGTTAGCTATGAGAGTCAAGCTGGTTCGCTGCCAGCCAACCAAACTCGGTGTCATCCTCCGAAAGCGGGGAACTCCGTTTGCGATCGCGCGGCAGGCACCAAAACAGAGGTTCCCGCTTTCTCGGGAATGACCCGGTGGGTGGGACCCTAACTTAGCGCGTCGCCAGCTTGCGCCGGGATGACAGCCGGTGGGGTGCCGAACAGGTGGCAAATCACCCGCCTGGAACTGCTGCTACTTCCGCGCAAACGCCTCGCCGATCGCCTGGAACGCCTTGACGATATCATCGGGGGAGGGGGAGCGTTTGGGGTCGACCAGCCACTGCGCGATGACGCCGGTGGTGACGGCCAGCATCAGCGAGCCGACGGCCCGCTTGGTGGCGGCATCGGCGTCGGGTGCGGCGAAGTCGTCGCCCATCCCGACGCGCGCCTCTTCCTGTCCCTCGGCAATGATGGCCGAGAGCTCGGGAATGCGCATCGAGGTGGAGGCGTTCTCGAAGCTGGCGAGCGACAGCTGGCGGTCGCGGGCGACGGCGGCCGCGAGGTCGCGCCAATGCGTCTCGAACCGCTTGCCGTAGTCGGCAATCGAGCCCGCCGACTCGTCGCCGAACTGGTCGCCCCAGTCGCTCAGCATCTCGACGATCGCCTGCGTCATCAGCGCGTCCTTCGAGCCGAAATGGTAGCCGATCGAGGCGAGGTTGGTGCCCGAGGCGGCGACGATGTCGCGCGCCGTGGTGTTGGCGTAACCCTTCTCGCGGAGGCACTTTTTGGCGCCGGCGAGCAGATCTTCCTTATGTCCCATGTCCCCTTCCTAGCGGTCGTGACGAGTCGTTTCTATACGATCGTATGAAAATCATCTAGACAGATGTTTTATACATACGTATGAATATCGACATCGCAACAGGAGATGCCGTGATGACCCACCACCCGATCCGTACCGTGCTGATCTCCGGCGCCAGCGTCGCCGGCCCGTCCCTCGCCTTCTGGCTCAGCCGCTATGGCTTCCAGCCGACCATCGTCGAGCGCGCCAGGCAGTTGCGCGAGGGCGGCTACGCCGTGGATTTCCGCGGCACCTCGATGGAAGCGCTGCGCCGCATGGAGCTGCTCGACGCGGTGAAGGCCGAGGCCACCAATATGGGCGACATGTACTATGTCGATCGCCACGACCGCGAAGTCGCCACCATGCCGGCCGCCGCCTTCAGCGGCGAACTCGAGATCATGCGCGGTGACCTGGCGCGCATCCTCTATGACGCCACCGAGGCCGGCACCGAATACATCTTCGGCGACTCGATCGCCGAGCTCACCGAACTGGATGCGGGCGTCGAGGTCCGCTTCGAGAGCGGCATGCGCCGCAGCTTCGACCTGGTGATCGGCGCCGATGGGCTGCACTCCAACGTCCGCACGCTGGCCTTTGGCCCGGAGGAGCAGTTCGTGCGCGATCTCGGGCTCTATGCCTCGATCTTCACGGTCCCCAACCGGCTGAACCTCGATTATTCCGGCCGGCTGTTCAGCGCCCCTGGCACCATCGCCGGCGTCTACAGTGCGCGGCAGAACCGCGAGGCGCGGGCGCTGATGTTCTTCGATGGCGATTTCGGCGATTACGACTATCGCGATTTCGGGGCGCAGAAACAGTTCGTGCGGCAGCGCTTCGCCGGGCAGGGCTGGTACGTGCCGCAGATCCTTGCCGACATGGAGTTTGCGCCGGATTTCTACTTCGACACCATCAGCCAGGTGGTAATCGAGCGCTGGTCGCGCGGCCGCGTCGCGCTGCTGGGCGATGCGGCGCATTGCGCTTCGCCGCTTTCGGGCATGGGCACCGGCATGGCGGTGGTCGGAGCCTACATTCTCGCCCACGAGCTGAATGCCTCGCGTGACGATCACCAGGTGGCGTTCACCAACTACCAGCGCAAGCTGCAGCCCTTTGTCGATGCCAGCCAGACGTTGGCGCACAAGGCCGTCGGCGGCTTCGTTCCGAAAGGCAATTTCGGCATCTGGATGCGCAACCTGATGATGAAGCTGCTGCCGCTGATGCCGGCCGACATGGTGCTGAAGGAAGCCTACGCGGCGGCCAATGCCATCAGCATCTAGGACAAGGCAGCCACCGGTCTCTCAGTGCTCCTCCACCGCGCAGCGGGGGAGGGGGGACCAGCGAAGCTGGTGGA
>NZ_LAJE02000104.1 GCF_000970465.2 Devosia insulae DS-56 | reverse complement strand
GAGCTGGCCCTTGCCGCGGATCGACTGATCCACCGTGGTGAGCGCCGGGTAGACCATGCGCGAGATCGAGAGGTTATCAAAGCCCATCACCGAATAGTCCTCGGGGATGCGCTTGCCGAGCCGGTGCAGGCCGGCAAGGAGACCGGCGGCGATCAGGTCGGCGGTGCAGAAAGCGGCGGTGGTGTGCGGGAGTGCCACAAGCTTTGTCGCGGCGTCGGCGCCCCAGTCGAAAGTGACGGAGCCGGAGAGAATGCGGGCGGGATCAAAGCCGATGCCGGCTTCGCTGAGCGCCCGCTTGTAGCCGTCAACGCGGCGCTCGATCACCCCATCGGTGCGGATGACGCCGGTCACCAGCGCAATGCCCGAATGGCCCTTGCCGATCAGGTACCTGGTGGCGCGATAGGCGGCCGCCTCGTCGTCGACGCCGAGGCGATAGAAACTGGGATCGTCAATGTAGCTGTCGATCAACAGGGTCGGCAGGGCGAGTTCGCGCAGCCGTTCGTAAAGCGCCTCACGGTAGACGCCGAGGACGATCAGGGCGTCCATGTTCCAGTGCGACAGGGTGTCGAGTTGGGCGTTGCTCTCGCCCACTCCCGACAGCATCATGTAATAACCGTTGGCGCGCAGCGCGCTTTCGATGCCGGAGATCATCTCGGCATAGAACGGGTTGTCGAGCAGCAGCTGGTTCTGGTTCTCGGTGAACGGGATGATCACCCCGACCATGCGCGAGGCGTTGGAGACGAGGCTGCGGGCGCTCATGTTGGGGCGATAGCCGAGCGTCTTCACCGCCGCCATGATGCGCTCGATGGTTTCGTCCGAGGCCTTGGCGCGGCGGCCGTTGATGACGTTGGACACCGTCATTGGCGAGACCTTCGCGGCAAGCGCAATGTCCTTGATCGTGGCCCGTGCCAAGTCTTTGCTCCTCCCCAGGAAAGCCGATTTCGGCTCCACGGTTTTGCGTTAAACCTGCCAGCTCGTGGTGCCGCGCGACGATTCTTGCTGCGATCGATCTGCGTGGGAGCGGCGTCGGTTTTACGTTAAACCGGCGATATTGATATGCCCCCATCGGGTGCCTGTCAACGGCACCTTGATGGTCACGGCCGGAGAGCGGGGCAATCACGCTCGCCGGGCGAGAATAAGCGATGGTTTGGCGCAGTTCTGTCCGTTGTCAGCGAATTGTCAGCTTCCCGTCAGCATCGCGTGGCTAAGAGTGGCGATCGAGGGTGAAACTAATCTGTGTCAAATCACGTTTCTCATCTCGCGGCGGTTTCACGCCGTTTTGATTGGCGGGCCGCAAGGTCCGGCAATAACTCAGCAATTCGAAGCCAGTGGCTTGGGGTACTCACATGAACAGACGGCGCATCCTGATTGTCGACGACGATGCCGACCTGCGGAAGACTTTGATCGATCAGCTGACGCATTATCGCGAATTCGATCTGGTGGAGGCGGAATCGGCGTCGGATGCGCTGGGCAAGGTCCGCGGCGCGCATGTCGACCTGATGCTGCTCGATGTCGGGCTACCCGACATGGATGGCCGCGAGGCGGTAAAGATCCTCAGGCGCGAGGGCTTCAAGAGCCCGATCATCATGCTGACCGCCCAGGACAGCGATTCCGATGAGATCCTCGGACTCGAGTCGGGCGCCAATGACTATGTGACGAAGCCCTTCCGCTTCTCGGTGCTGTTGGCGCGCATCCGCGCTTCGCTGCGCCAGCACGACCAGAGCGAGGACGTGGTGTTCACCATCGGGCCTTACAGCTTCCAGCCGGCGGCCAAGCTGCTCGAGGCGCCGGATGGGGCCAAGGTGCGGTTGACCGACAAGGAAACCTCGATCCTCAAATATCTCTACCGGCAGGGCCCCAAGACCATCACCCGCGAGATCCTGCTCAAGGAAGTGTGGGGCTACAACAACCGGGTCACCACGCATACGCTCGAAACCCATATCTACCGGCTGCGCCAGAAGATCGAACGCGATCCCTCCAATGCGCGGCTGCTGGTTACCGAGGACGGCGGCTATCGACTGGTGCCGTAAGGCGCCGGGGCTGGGCGACGGCCGGTGCATAACTTTTGCCGCGTGGGCGGACGCGGCAAAAGGGATTCCTGACAGCGGCAAGAAATGCTCTATATCGGGGGCCGCGGCACAACCGGGCGCTGAAGCGCTGGGCATGTGGCTGGCGGTCCGGGAATAGGGCGGGATGCAACTCGACGACGCGGCGACGATTCTGGGACGTGCGGATTTCTTCGAAATCTGCGACGCCGAGCAGCGGCGATTGCTTGCGTTCGCCTCGGAACGGAAGAAGTACCGCCCCGGCAGTGTCATCTATGCCTCCGGCGACCAGCCGGAAGGCGCGCATGTGCTGGTCTCGGGCACGGTGTCGAGCACGCAGGACGGCGCCGAGAACAACCCCTACCTGATCCACGATGTCGGCGCGGTGCTAGGCACCATGGCGCTGGTGATCCCCAAGCCGCGGCCGGTGACGATCAAGGCGGTGGACGCGGTGGAGACGCTGTTCGTGCCGCGCACCGCGTTCATGAAGCTGGCGAACCAGTATCCGGACCTGGCGGGCCGCGCCGCGGATCGGATCCGGCGCGAGCTCACCAGCTATCTCGGCGCCATCGAAGGCTCGCGCGGGCGCTTCGGCAAGGGGTAGGGCGTTCCTTCCACGATTGAGCTGCGCGGAGCCAGTCAGTGGTTGGCCGGCTGCTAGACATTCCCTTGGCGTCATCCCCGCGAAGGCGGGGACCCAGTGCGACCTCTCAGCTTCAGCGGGTGTCGCAGCATCCCACTAGGTTCCCGCCTGCGCGGGAGTGACGTCGGTGGTGTGCTGAGACGCAGTGCTTGGTCGGAGAGCGAGCCCACCCGCTGTTCCACGTGAATCAGTCGGGAATCACTGCGTCGACTTCGATTTCGACCAGCCAGTCGGGGTCGACGAAGGCGGTGACCTGCATCAGCGTGGTGACCGGACGGATAGTGGCGAAGGCCTCGGCGTGGGCGCGGGCGGCGTCTTGCCACAGCGCGATATCGGTCAGGATGATGCGGGTGCGGGTGACGTGCTCGAGGCTCGAGCCGGCATCGGCGAGCGCCTTGGCGATGATCTCGAGGCAGCGTCGGGTCTGGCCGTAGACATCGCCGATGGCAGCGGTGCCGCCTTCGGCCTCGATCGGCGCAGTGCCGCCGACCGCAACGATGTTGCCGACGCGGACGGCGCGGGAAAAGCCGATCACCGGTTCGAGGTAGGAGCCGGAGCTGATCAGTTTTCGCGACATGGCTGTCTCTTCCTCAGGCGAAGCGGGCGATGACCGGGACGTGGTCGGAGGGCTTGTCGCTCCAGCCGCGGGCAGGCTTGATGATCTCGGCGCCGGCGGTGTGGGCGGCGATATCGGCAGTGGTCCAGATGTGGTCGAGGCGGCGGCCCTTGTTCGCGGCCTGCCAATCCTTGGCCCGGTAGCTCCACCAGGAATAGAGCTTTTCCTCGGCCGGGAAATACTTGCGCACCACATCGACCCAGCCGTGGCCGCCGCTCAGCAGGGCGTTGAGCGCCTCGGTCTCGATCGGGGTATGGCTGACGACGTCGAGCAGTTGCTTGTGGCTCCACACATCGTGCTCGAGCGGGGCGATGTTGAAGTCGCCGCAGATCAGCTGCCGCTCCCTGAAATGGTCCTCGCCGAACCAGCTCTTCAGCTCCGAGAGGAAGCCGAGCTTGTGCTTGAACTTGGGGTTGAGCTCTGGGTCGGCGAGGTCGCCGCCGGCCGGGATGTAGAAATTGTGCACGGTGAGCGGCCCGAACACCGAGCCCTGGCCGAGATCCACCAGCGCCGAGACGTGGCGGCTCTCCTCGATCTCAAAGAAGACGCGCGAGGAAATGTCGGTCAACGGGTGCTTCGAGACGATGGCGACGCCGTGATAGCCCTTCTGGCCGTGCACGGCATGGTGCGGGTAGCCGGCGGCGGTGAACTCGTTACGCGGGAACTGGTCGTTGAGGCATTTAATCTCCTGCAGGCACAGCACGTCCGGGTCGTACTGGCGCAGGAAATCGAGGACGATCGGCAGCCGCAGGCGGACCGAATTGATGTTCCAGGTGGCAAAGCTCGTCGGCATGAAAAAGGCGCCTCAGGAATGGGAGGCGCCTCTTATGCAGAGCCGGGTGTGGAGCGTAAAGCCGGAAACCGCTCAGGTGTCGGCAGGGGCGGATTTCGAGCGGAACGTCGGGTCGATATAGAAGTAGGACTTTGGAATGGCGACGTCCTTTTCGACGTCGTAAAGCGAGAAGGTGAGCTCGGCGCCCGAAGGCTCGGTGAGCGTCCACTGCTTCATATCGAGGCTTTCGGTGTCGAACACCAGCGCCACCCGCACCACGCCGGCCGGGGTATCGTCCTGCAGCGTCACCGAGAAATAATCGTCCGACTGGGCGACGGCGACGATGTTGGCCTTGAACAGGTCGATCTGCGAATCGAGGAACTGGCGCAACGGCACCTTGTCCTGCGGATAGGCGTACTGGGTCTTCTCCTTGCGGTCGACGACGTAGAAGCCGCGGCCGACCGAGACGATCTGCTCATAGGAGGGGGGATTGTAGCGGAACAGGATCTTGCCCGGCCGCTCGAGGAAGAAGGTGCCCTCGATGCGCTGGCCACGCGTATCGATCTGCAGGAAGCGACCGACCATGGTCTTGATCAGCGAGTTGTGCTCGTTGATCCGGGTGATCAGGTCGCGCTCGGCATCGGTCAGCGCCCGGGCTTCCTGCGCCAGGGCAGGGAAGGCGGCAAGCAGAGCGGCGAAAGCGAGGAAGCTGCGGCGGATCATCGTGGTGACGTTCCCTTGATAGGCCTGAGACAGAGCATGCCTCTAGATAGCAATTGCGGCAACAGCTGGAAGGTTCCGCTTCAGGAATCGGTGCGATCCCTTTTGCCGCGGGCGATCTCGGTGGCGAGTGAGGCGAGTTTTTGGGTCCAGAAGCCACGGAAGCGCTCGAGCCAGTCGTCGATGTCGCGCAGCGGCGAAGCATCGAGGCTATAGACGCGGCGGGTGCCTTCGGGGCGGACGGTGGCGAAGCCCGAGTCGCGCAGCACCTTCAGATGCTGGCTGACCCCGGCCTGGCTGATGCCGAACTCGGCGGCGATGACCTCGACCACCTCGCCCGAGGCATGCTCGCGCTCGGCGAGCAGCTCGAGGATACGGCGGCGGACCGGGTCGCCGAGAACGTCGAACGCGTGCATCACATCTCCGGGGGCGGGGCCTCGCCGGTGTAGAACTGCCGCGTCGCCTCGGCTGCCGTCAATGCCTGCTCGCGCTTCTCACCGGCGGTGATGGCGGCCGCGCCCCAGCCGTCGCTGGCGGTGCGGATGAAGGCTTTGGCTTCGGGCAGTTCATGCCAGCCCGCCACGGCTTCCTGCGGCAGCTCGGCGGTGGGCTCGGCCAGGTGGCGGGCCAGCCCCATGAAGCCGAGGTCCCAGCCGACCCCGACGGCGCCGGGGCCGAACATGTCCCAGTGCGGGTCGATGAAGGCGACATGCTCGAGCTCGAGGCGCGCGCCGTCGGCGGCCGGCGACAGCGTGATGGTGATCCAGCTGATGCCGCCGCCGAACTCCCAGGTTGCGGCGATCTTCTGCCGCGGCTCGCACTCGGTGATGGTGCCACCGGCATTGTTCTCGACCTGGAAGCGGCCGCCGAGTTTCAGCTCGCCGCTGACCGGGGAGAACCAGCGGCGCAGCCGCTCGGGGTTGCTGACGGCATCCCAGAGATCGGCGACATCGGTGTCGTAGACACAGCTGGCGATCACCGCCTTGGCGGGTTTGCCATCGCGCTCGAGGTTGCGCACCGAGCGGGACATGGCGTTGACGTGGGCGGTGAGATCAAAAGGCATCGTCGCGTCCTCCAGTATCAGGTGACGCTTATATAAGGTGCGACTAATATTATGTCTAGGGGGCCGAGTTGGGTCACTCACGTCAGGGCTACGACATCGCGTGCGGGTAGTTCGGTGCGGGAAGAGTACCCCCCACCC
>NZ_LAJE02000103.1 GCF_000970465.2 Devosia insulae DS-56 | reverse complement strand
GACTGAGGGTGCGGGTGGTCCTGTGATCACCGATGGACCCCCACCCCCAACCCCTCCCCTCAAGGGGGAGGGGAGCCGTCTGGCCGCATCTCGTCCTCATCATCCTTGCTCGTCCGCCGCAGCCGCTCGCGGTCGAGCAGACTGTTGACCCGAGTCCTGAGCCCCCGAATCTGCCGGGCCTGGCGCTCGTTGGTATCCCTGAGCTGGCGGATGCGGGTTTCGGCCGCTTCCTGGTGGTTGATGTCCCACTCGCGCACCCGGCGGATCACCACCTTGGTTTCGGGCGGCGGCTCGAGCAGCGTGTCCCAGTCGGTCCCGAGCGACGCGACCAGCTTGTGGGCGGCAAGCGCGGCGGAGTCGCGTTCGCCCGGTTGGTCGGACCCGAGCAGCTTCAGGATGCGGATAAGTTTCTTGCGGGTGCGGGCATCTATCGCCATGGCGAAAGGGGTAACCGCATCGCTACGCGAAATCCAGCCGCCTCACTTCTCCCTAACGTTTTGGCGCCATCAGCGCCGTGACTTCGGCAAAGCTGATGGCGTCATCGAGATAGGTGGCAGTGCCGGGACCGAGCAGCTCCAGCGATGCATCCCTCAGGCCGGTAAGTGCGGCGCGGGCGAACGAGCTGCCGGTGCTGACGCGACGCACCCCGGCCGCCGCCAGGTCGGCGAGGGAGTAGGGGGTGTTCTTCGCGCCGAGCACCACATTCACCGGCTTTGTCACCGATGCGCAGACCGTGCGGATGGCCTCGAGGTTCGGCAGCCCCGGAGCGAACAGCACGTCGGCGCCGGCCTTCTCGTAGGCCTGTAGCCGGCGGATGGTGTCGTCGAGGTCGTTGCGGCCGTGGAGGAAGTTCTCGGCGCGGGCGACGAAGGTGAACGGGAACGCGCGGGCATGCGCCGCCTCGGCCGCGGCAGCGATCCGCTCGACCGAGAGGATGAAGTCGTAGATCGGATCGGCCGCGTTACCCGTCGCATCCTCGATCGAGCTGCCGACAAGGCCCACCTCGGCGGCGAGGCGGGTGGTTTCGGCCGCGGCCTCCGGCGTGTCGCCATAGCCGTTCTCGAGGTCGGCGCTCACTGGCAGGTCGGTCGCAGCGATAATGTCGGCGGCGTTGCGCAACGCCTCATCGCGGCTGACGCTGCCTTCGCCGTCGCGGCGGCCCAGCGCAAAGGCGAGGCCGGCGCTGGTCGTGGCGAGCGCTTTGAACCCGAACCCGGCAAGCAGGCGCGCGCTACCCGCATCCCAGGGGTTGGGGATGACGAACAGCGGTCCCTGGTGAAGTGCCTGGAAACGCTCGGCTTTTTGCTCTTGGTTCAACACTCGTTCTCCTTACGGCTTGGTGGATCGGCGACTCGCGCGTTAACCACGTATTCATGGCTAGGCCGATGCCGCTAGACAAGAACAAATTGAGAACATACAAGAACGGAACAGAAACTTTGGAGGTTCCGATGCTCTCTTTCGTCAAGGATCTGCTGGCTTTCGTCACCATCTGCGGCTTCTCGGTCGCTTCGCTGACCTGGATGGATATTGCTGCCCGACTCGTGTGACGAGCTGTGGATTGACGTCCTCGTGTGTGGCCGTGGTGCCGCCACGGGGTTAGGAACGACGAATGGCTGGCCCCGGCTTCATTCACCTGCATGTACACTCGGCTTACTCGCTCCTCGAGGGGGCGCTGCCGCTCAGCAAACTGCTTGATCTCGCCAAGGCGGACAAGCAGCCGGCGCTCGGCATTGCCGACACCAATAACCTGTTTGGCGCACTCGAGTTCTCCGAGAAAGCGGCGGGCAAGGGGATCCAGCCGCTGATCGGGGTCGAGCTGGCGGTGGATTTCTCCGCCATGGAGGACAGCCAGGACCGCATGCAGGAGCGTGGCCATGATCGTGGCCGCTATGGCAAGGGCGGGGTGGTGCTGCTGGCAGCATCCGAAACCGGCTTTGCCAATCTCTCCGGTCTCGTCAGCCGCGCCCACCTCGAAGGCGAGAATGGGCGCGCGGCTGCCAAGCTCGACTGGCTGCAGCGCGAGGCGCTCGAGGGCATCATCTGCCTCAGCGGTGGCCCGGAAGGCGCCATCGACCCCTGGTTCGCCAACAACGTCGATACCATCGCGTTGGGCCGGCTCGACCGGCTGCGTGAACTGTTCGGCGACCGGCTCTATATCGAGCTGCAGCGCCATGGCCGCCCGCAGGAAACGCTGAACGAAGCCAAGCTCCTGGATTACGCCTATGCTCGCGGCGTGCCGCTGGTCGCGACCAATGAGCCGTTCTATCCCGGCCCGCCCGATCACGAAGCGCATGATGCGCTGCTGGCCATTGCCGGCGGCACCGTGGTGGCGCAGACCGAGCGCCGCAAGCTGACGGACCAGCACTACTTCAAGACCCGCGAGGAGATGCAGAAGCTCTTTGCCGATCTGCCCGAGGCGCTCGACAACACCATCGAGATTGCGCAGCGCATCGGTTACCGACCGAAGAAGCGCAACCCGGTGCTGCCGACCTTTGCCGCGTCGCCGGGCCAATCGGCCGATGAGGCGGTGACTGCCGAGGCGCAGGCGCTGGCCCATATGGCGCGCACCGGCCTCGAGGAGCGCTTCCGCGTCGTTGGCGTCGCTCCCGGCAAGACCGAGGAAATCTATCGCGAGCGGCTGGAATATGAGCTCGGCATCATCGAGCGGATGAAGTATCCCGGCTACTTCCTGATCGTGGCCGACTTCATCCAGTGGGCCAAGGCGCAGGACATCCCGGTGGGGCCGGGCCGCGGCTCGGGCGCCGGCTCACTGGTGGCCTATGCCACCACCATCACCGATCTCGATCCGCTTGCCTACAACCTGCTGTTCGAGCGATTCCTCAACCCCGAACGTGTGTCGATGCCGGACTTCGACATCGACTTCTGCCAGGATCGCCGCGAAGAGGTGATCCGCTACGTCCAGCAGAAATACGGCGAGGCGCAGGTTGCGCAGATCATTACCTTCGGAACGCTGCAGGCGCGCGCCGTGCTGCGCGACGTCGGACGCGTGCTGCAGATGCCCTATGGGCAGGTCGACCGGATCGCCAAGCTGGTGCCGGCCAACCCGGCCGACCCGTGGACGCTCGAGCGCTCCCTGAAGGAAGTGCCGCAACTCCAGCAACTAGCCGACGAAGACGAACAGGTTCGCGACCTTCTGGCCATCGGGCAGAAGCTCGAGGGGCTTTACCGCCACGCCTCGACCCATGCCGCCGGTATCGTCATCGGCGACCGCCCGCTGCAGGAACTGGCGCCGCTCTACCGCGATCCGCGCTCCGACATGCCGGTCAGCCAGTACAACATGAAATGGTCGGAAACAGCCGGCCTCGTGAAGTTCGACTTCCTGGGCCTCAAGACGCTGACCACGATCAAGCGCGCCGTCGACATGATCAACCGGAGCGGCGACGGCAAGTTCCGCATCGAAGATATCCCGATCACCGACGAGAAGACCTACAAGCTCTACTCGATCGGCGACACCGCCGGCGTATTCCAGGTGGAAGGTGCCGGCATGCGCCGGGCCCTGGTCGACATGAAGCCGGACCGCTTCGAGGACATCATCGCGCTGGTGGCGCTCTATCGCCCCGGTCCGATGGAGAACATTCCGCTGTTCAATGCCCGCAAGCGCGGCGACGAGGATATCGAGTATCCGCACGAAGCGCTGAGCGAGGTGCTCGACGAGACCTACGGCATCATCGTCTACCAGGAACAGGTGATGCAGATCGCGCAGATCCTTTCCGGCTATTCGCTGGGCGAAGCCGATATGCTGCGCCGCGCCATGGGCAAGAAGATCAAGGCCGAAATGGACGCGCAGCGGGCGCGCTTCCAGGAAGGCGCGATCAAGTACGGCCTGAAGAAGGGCCTCGCCGACACCATTTTCGACCTGCTCGCCAAGTTCGCCAACTACGGCTTCAACAAGTCGCACGCCGCGACCTATGCGCTGGTCAGCTACCAGACCGCCTATCTCAAGGCGCATTACCCGCACGAGTTCTTCGCGGCGACCATGACGCTCGACATGGGCAATACCGACAAGCTCAACGAATTCCGCCAGGACGCCAAGAAGCACGGCATCGAGATCGTGCCACCCTGCGTCAACCGCTCCGACGCGGTGTTCAATACCCATGACGGCAAGGTGTTTTATGCCATTGGCGCGGTGAAGGGCGTGGGGCAGGCCGTGGCCGAGCACATCATGGAAGCGCGCGGCGACAAGCCGTTCGCCGACCTCGGCGATTTTGCCGCCCGAGTGGATGCGCGGATCATGAACCGGCGGACCCTCGAAGCGCTGATCAACGCCGGGGCGTTCGACCAACTGGTGCCGCGCCGCGAGCAGGCGTTCGCCGCCATCGATGCGATCGTCGCCACGGCGCAGCGCACCAATGCCAACGCCGCCGACGGCATCATGGACATGTTCGCGGCCGACCGGCCGGAGCCGATCCTGCTCAATCAAGCGGTAACCAACTGGCTACCGGCTGAGCGGTTGGCGCGCGAGCATGGCGCCATCGGCTTCCATCTGAGCGGCCATCCGCTCGACCAGTATGCGGAACTGTTCGATCGGCTGCGGGTGACGCCCTACAGCGATTTCGAGCGGGCGGTAAAGGAAGCCGATGCACGGGCAGGGCGCATCGCCGGGACCATTGCTTCCCGTAACGATCGGCGCACCAAAAAGGGCACGCCGATGGCCATCCTCAGCCTGTCCGATGCCAGCGGCGGCTACGAAGTGATCGCCTTTTCCGAGCAGATCAGCCAGTTCTCCAATGTCCTGCAGCCGGGCAAGTCGGTGATCCTGACGGTTGAAGCCGATGAGCGTCCCGATGGCATCAGCATTCGCCTGAGCAAGGCCGAGCCGATCGAGGGAGCCGCCGAGAAGGTCGGCCGGCGCCTCACGGTGTTCGCCGGCTCGGAAAAGTGCCTCGCCCCGATCGCGTCGCAGCTCAAGCCCGGCGGCGAAGGGCAGGTCAGCTTCATCGTCATCCGCGATGCGGGTGCGAAGGAGTACGAGATCGAGCTCAGGGGCGGCTATCGCCTCAGCGCCGAAATCGCCGGCAGCATCAAGGCGATGGAAGGCGTGGTGGACGTCCGGCTGAACTAGGAGGCGGGCGGCGCTCGCCAGGGTCGATCAGCCCGGCGGGATATTGTGGTTGAGGTGGAAGACATTGCGCGGGTCGTACTCGCGCTTCACCTGTACCAGCCGCTTGTAGTGCTCGCCGCCGAAGCCCGAGACTACGCGGTCGGCGCCCTCGTCGCCGATGAAGTTGAGGTAGACGTGCTCGGTTGCCCAGGGCTTCAGGTCGGCAACGATGTTTCGGGCCCAGTCGCGGCCGCGTACGTCGTCAGCGGGATCGGTCCACAGCCCGAACGGATGGGCGACCCATGGCGCGCTGCGCCAGGGCACCGGCCAGTCCGCAGTCTCGCGGGCTGCCTTGCCGCCGCCGGGGAAGAGCACATGCTGCGACGCCGAAGGGACGATCATGTCGGCCGCCCGGGCGCAGAACACCTCGACTGCCACGTCGGGCAGCGAGCTGAGATACTGCGCCGACCAGTAGTTGCGATAACCCGGCGGGTCGTCGAGCATCGACTGGAAATCGGCATAGGGCATCTCGGCGATCATGCCACCGGCGTGGCCGAGCGAGAGCATCGGCGCCAGTACCCTGCGCGCCTCTTCCTCGCCGCCGGCGAACACCACCACCAGGATGAAGGCGAGCTTGCCGACCAGCGGGGCAGGAACGAAATCGGCCTCCGGGCCTGTCACGTAGATGGCGCCACCTCCCACTTCGTCCGGTGCCGCCTCGAGGAAATCGCGGAACTGCCTCAGGATTTCCGGCCCCTGTTCCGGCGACCAGAACAGTAACCCAGCGGTTACGTTCGATAGCGGGTAGAGGCGCAGCGTCAGCGAGGTCACCACGCCGAAATTGCCGCCGCCGCCATGCAGAGCCCAGAACAGTTCGCGGTTCTCACTTTCCGAGGCCGTAACGATCCTGCCGTCGGCGGTAACAACTTCGGCGGACAGCAGATTGTCGCAGGCAAGGCCGAACTTGCGGTCCAGCCAACCCGTGCCGCCGCCCAGCGTGAACC
>NZ_LAJE02000102.1 GCF_000970465.2 Devosia insulae DS-56 | reverse complement strand
TGTGTCTCTCATCGTCACTGTATGTCGCATTCTTTGCTTGTGTTTTTTTTTTTTCAGCAGAAAGCCGCCAAAGGGGTTTTCGCCCGTCCCGTGGGCTCGGAAATGGGTATAAAGGACAGCTCCCCCGCCCCGCGGGGGAGGATTAAGCAAGCCGCGTGCCATGAGTTTTCGGCTCGCTGTGGCGCGCAGGTGTGTGGCGGCCCCTGCGACGTGCGGTCGCTTGACTTGCAACCTTTGCGCCCGCCAGAGATTGCCCCTATCGACTAAGTCCGTCGCGCGGACGGTGGCTGTTTGGAGGAAGCGAATGAAAGTTCTGGCTCTTGGTTTGGTGCTGTCGGCCCTGTTCGCAGGTTCGGCCTTTGCCCAAGGCGACGCGGCAGCCGGCGCCAATGTGTTCAAGAAGTGCGCGTCCTGCCATGCGGTGGGCGAAGGCGCCAAGAACAAGGTTGGCCCGGAGCTCAACGAGCTGTTCGGCCGGGTGGCCGGCACTGCGCCGGACTTCAAGTACTCCAAGGCGATGACCGATGCGGGCGCCGGTGGCCTCGTGTGGTCGTCCGAGACGCTGCACGAGTTCCTCACCAAGCCCAAGGACTTCGTCAAGGGCACCAAGATGAGCTTCCCGGGGCTCAAGGAGCCGGCCGACCTCGACAATATCGTGGCGTACCTGCAGACCTTCTCGACCGCTCCGGCGGAGGGTGCTGCTCCGGCCGATCCGGCGGCGGCGCCGGCGCAGTAAGCCTCGTCGTTCAGCGCAGACCCGGCCCTCCCACACGTTCGCGGGGAGGGCTTTTTTTGCCCACCCCCCAAATGGGGGGTATGCGACCTTCTATTAGCTTATCGAATGTGACGTATTGTGCTGACATAGAGGGCTAGAGTTCAGGGCCACTATGGATATCACTCTCAAGCAGATGCAGATTTTCCGCGCCGTGGTGATCGCAGGATCGATCACCAAAGCGTCGCGGCGCGTCGGGCTGAGCCAGCCTTCGATCAGCCAGCAGCTGGCCAAGCTCGAAGAGCGGCTGGGCACGCAACTGATCAATCGCAACCGCACCGGAACGGTCAGCCTGACGCCGTCGGGCGAGTACTGGTTCAAGTTCTCCGACGAGGTGCTCCGGAAGTTCGACCAGGCGATCGACGAGCACGAAAAGCGCTATGTCGACAACCGGGTGTTCCTCAGGATCGGCCTGTCGCCCACGCTGCGCGGCCGGTTCCTGTCGGCAGCGGCGCGCATTGCCAGCGACGAGCAGGGCTTTGCCAAGTTCGAAGTGAGCTATTCGACCACCAGCAGCGAGCTGGTGGAGCAGCTCAGGCTGCACCAGCTCAACTGCGTGATCGTCAATGACGATGCCTTGGCTGAGGACCGCTCGAGCTTTGCCACGGCCTTGCTGTTCCGCGATCCGATGGTGCTGCTGGTGCCGACCGAACTGCCGGCCGGCATGCTGGAAAGGGCGCTGACCAAGGGGGTGAAGGCCAGCCAGCTCGATGCCGCGCTCACCCGCTATGTCGAAATCAGCGCCAATGTGCCGATGCGGCCGGTGTCGGACGCCTGGTATCGCTCCAACCTGCCCTATGCGACGCCGGCCTTCTCGGCGATGACCTATGTGGCGGCGACCGATATCGTAGCGGAGGGGCTGGCGACGACGCATGTGCCGCTGTCGTTGCTGCCGAGCCTGCCCAACTCGGTGCGGGCGCGGCTGAAGGTCTATACGCTCAGCGGTATGGATCGCTCGATCGTCCTCGCCATGCCCAAGCACCTGATGACGCTGCCGGGCTATGCCAATATCTTCAAGCGGCTGACCGATTTCTGCCGGCACGAGTACGCTCAGAACGTGCCCGCCGACAGCGTGCTGGAGCTGCCGATGCCCGAGCGGGCGCGACCGGAGAAGGAACTGGTGGGTGGGCGCGCGACCGCCGGGGTGCCGCAGAATTTCCAATAGATGACATAGGCAAACTTCCCCGCGCATCGGTCTTATGTGGCGCCAAGTGCCAAAAAGAACCGATCCTGAAGGGGGAGACGAATGCACCTGAAACACCTGATGTCCGCCATGTTGGCTGGCAGCATGCTGGTCCTGCCGGGGCTGGCCGTCGCCGCAGACGTGACCGCCGCGCGGCTTTCCGCCGCGGGCAGCGAAGCGGAGGCCGGCAACTGGCTGATGGTGCATCGCACCTATGATGCGCATCGCTATTCGCCGCTCAGCGAAATCACCGCCGACAACGTTTCGGGCCTGAAGCTCGCCTTCGCGGTGCCGATCGGCGGCTCGGAGCCGGCCGGTTTCGGCGCCGGCTCGATGGAAGCGACGCCGCTCGCCAAGGACGGCTTCCTCTACATCTCCGACCCGTGGGGCACGCCCTATAAGATCGACGCTTCGGACGGCAAGCAGGGCAAGACCGTGTGGGTCGGTGATACCGGCATCGACAAGGACCCGAGCCGCGGTATCCTCCTCGCCTCGCGCGGCCTGGCGCTGATCGACAACCTGGTGATCACCGTTCTCAATGACGGCCGCGTCATGGCGTTCGACGACGAGACCGGCGACGTGGTGTGGGACCAGCAGGTCGGCACCGAGCCGGGCGAGGGCTTCACCAACGCCCCGCTGGTGGTGAAGGACAAGATCCTTGTCGGCCAGTCCTATGGCGACTGGGCGACCCGCGGCTGGGTGGCGGCGCTCGACGCCAAGACTGGCGAAGAGGTCTGGCGCTTCTATACGGTGCCCGAGCCCGGCCAGCCCGGCTCCGAAACCTGGCTCTGTGACCAGTCGGGCAATCCGGACTGCTGGAAGACCGGCGGCGCGGCGGCCTGGGTGACGGGTTCGTACGACGAAGCTTCGAACACCACCTATTGGGGCACGGGCAACCCGGTGCCGATGTACGATCCGGAATATCGTCCGGGCGACAACCTCTACTCCAACTCGACCGTGGCGCTCGACGCCGATACGGGCGAACTGAAGTGGCACTTCCAGTACACTCCCGGCGACTACATGGACTATGACGAGGTCGGTGCGCAGCTGCTGGTCGATGCCAAGGTCGACGGCGAAGACCGCAAGGTTCTGGCGCATTTCGGCCGCAACGGCATCTTCTACACGCTCGACCGCACCAACGGCTCGTTCATTGCCGCCAACCCCTATGTGTCGAAGCTGAACTGGACCAAGGGGATCGACCCCAAGACCGGCAAGCCGGTGGAGTATGATGCGTCCAAGCCGCTCCAGGTCTATGCCAACGGCACGATGCGTCGCGGCGGCGAGACGGTGAACACCTGCCCGAACATCCAGGGCGGCATGAACTTCTGGCCCCCGGCGGTCGACTCGGTCTCCAACATCGCCTACGGCGCTGGCATCGAAGGCTGTTCGGACCTGACGGTCGAACAGAAGGCCCCGGAAGATGTGGCGCCGGGCGCCACCACCTTCGCCGGCGGTGCAGCGGCAGCTTCGGGTGCCCAGACCGGCGCGATCTTCGCCTTCGACGTCACCACCGGCAAGCAGGTCGCCAAGATCGAGCGTCCCTATCCGAACTATGCCGGCGTGATGACCACGCCGGGCCTGGTGTGGACCGGCGAGATGGACGGCACGTTCGGCGCTTACGATGCCAAGACTTTGGAGCAGAAGTGGTCGATCAATGTGGGCGGCACGTTCAGCGCCCCGCCGATCGCCTTCAAGGTCGGCGACAAGGAGTACATCGCGATCGCGGCCGGCGGCAGCGCCGTGACCACCTTCGGCTACCCCGAGCTCGCCAACCGTCCCGCGGCCAACGTGCTCTACGTGTTCGCGCTCTGACAGCGGGCCCACGACCCTCGCTAAGCTAACGATGCCGGGCGGTTCCCACCGCCCGGCACGGCTCATTGAAGAAAGAAGAGTCTTAGATGTCGCTCCTCAACCGCAAATCCCTGGCACTGCTCGTCGCGGCCGGCCTCATCGCCGTCACCCCGCTGGCGCTCCACGCCGCGCAGCCGCCGGCCAATGCTCCCGCAGCCGAAACCGCTGCCCCCGCCGAAGCGCCCGCGGCCGATGCCGCCGCCGTCGAGCTCGACCCGCTGCTGGCCGGCGCCGATATCAACCGCGGCGTCGTGGTCTATGGCAGCAAGGGCGGCAACTGCGTCTCCTGCCACGGCTGGGATGGCAATGGGCTGGGCAAGAATCCGCGCTCGGAAGGCGCCGCGGCGCTGCTGCGCGAGTCCGGCCTCGATGCGCAGGGCTTCATCGAGATCATCAGCTGCGGCATTCCGGGCACGCCGATGCCGTACCACGATGCCTCGGCCTATAAGGATGACCGCTGCTACGGCATGACCAAGGCGGACTTCGAAGAGGGACAGATGCCGCACAAGGGCAAGTCGCTGAAAAAGGAAGATATCATCAGCCTCGTCGCCTACATCCAGACCCACATCCAGGGCAAGCCCAAGGCAACCTACGAGGATTGCGCCTTCTACTTCGGCGCCTCGGCCGAGAAGGCCTGCGCCTTTTTGAAGAAGTAAGCGATGCGGCTCGGCTTGCTGCCGCTCTCGATCGTTGTGCTCGGCGCGCTGGCGGTGACCCCGCCGGCGCTGGCGCAGTTCGACGCCAATCTCGTGCCCAAATACACCATCTGGGACATCAAGTTCGGAGAACCGATCAGCCAGGTTCCGCCGGCCGAAATCGCCAAGATCGCCTGCGGCACCAATGGCGGGCCACCCTCGACGCCGCTCAAGGACTTTTCGGAATTCGAGACGTGCCCGGCCGAAGCGTCGGGCCTGCACGAGGTGTACTTCACCAATGACGACGAGGCCGATTACATCGCCAAGGCGCTGGAGACTGAGTATCGCGTCATGCAGGGCGGCAACTCGATCTATGCCCATCCGGTGGTGTTCTCGGTGCTGATCGATGCCGAAGGGATGGCCCGCGGTATTCGCGTCGTCACCGATGAGCGGGCGGCGGATCGCGAGCGGCGGGTGGCGATGACGCTGTCGCGCAACCTCAAGTCGCGCTACGGGCGCTGGGCGCAGGCTTGCGAGAACCTGCCTCCGACCGACGGGCAGCTGCCGGTGGGCAAGATCTTCGTGCACGAGATCTGTACGGCGGACAGCCCCGAGGGTGATGCGCGGATGCGGCTCGAGGCCACCTATTTCCGCAAGAAGGGGCAGACCTCGATCAACCTCGAGACGCAGCAGATCAACAAGAACTATTTCCAATCGGCGACCCGGCTCGAGGTGCTGCAGAAGCCGTACGAGCCGGACACCAGGCCAGTGCGATGAGGAGAGACTCGATGCGGATGGGGCTGTTGGCGTTGCTGGTGCTGGTGCCGGGTACGGCGCTGGCGAGCCCGGCGGACGAGCTGCGGAGCGGCGCCCGCACTGAGTGTCGCGGTTGCGACCTGAGCAACGAGAGCTTCAAGAAGCTCGACCTCTCGGGCGTCGATCTCAGCGGCGCCAACCTCACCAATGCCAGCTTTCACCGCGCCACCCTCAAGGGCGCCAAGCTCAGCGGGGTCATGGCCGAGGGAGCCAATTTCAACCTCGCCGATCTGAGCCGTGCCGACCTGAGCGGCGGGCACTTCAAGGATGCGATGTTCTACGGGGCGCAGTTGTCGGGCGCCAAGCTCGGCCAGGCCGACCTCACCGCCACGCGCATGCAGCATGCGCGGCTGACCGGCGCCGACATGAGCGGCGCCGATCTCGACTGGGCGGTGCTGAAGGAAGTGCGGCTGAATAATGCCGATCTCACCGGCGCCTCGCTGGAGCGTACCAATCTCGAGAAAGCGAGCCTGGGGCGGACCAAGTTCGACGGCGCCACCGTCACCAGCGCCGGGTTCCTGCAGGCGACGGCGCCCGGCGCCAGTTTCGCGGACGCCAAGGTGTCGCTGACCGACTTTTACGGCGCGGCGCTCGACAATGCCGAGTTTGCCGGCGCGGTGCTGAGCGACAACCGCTTCACCCGGGCGCGGCTGAAGCTCGAGCAGTTCGCCGAGGCGACGTTCACACGCAACATCCTGCCGGACGGGCGGGTGCAGGGGGCCGAATGATGCATTGGAAATTGAGCCTCGCCGCGCTGGCCATGACGCTGGCGGTGTCCGCTGCTGCCGCGCAGGAGGTGGTGAGCGGGGCGGCCAAGGTGGTCGATGCCGATATCATCATGGTGGAAAAGCAGCGGGTGATCCTCTGGGCGGTAGATGCGCCGGAGCGACCGCAAAAGTGCTTTGTCGGCGACCTGCTATGGGATTGCTACGGCGCGGCGCGGCAGGTGCTGGGCGAGCTGATCGCCTCGGGCGAAGCCAGCTGCACGCTGACGCCGGGCGAACCGGACAAGTTCAACCGGCGCTATGGGGTATGCACCTCGGGGGGCAAGGACATCGGCGCCGAACTGGTGCGGCTCGGTATGGCGCGAGCCTTTGTCGAGCAGGGCGACGACTATCTGGCTCAGGAAGAGGAAGCCAAGGCTGCGGCGATCGGGGTGTTCCAGCCGGGGGCGAAGATCGACGCGCCGTGGGAGTTTCGGAAGACCGATCCGCGGAACTATCGGTAGGGGCTGCCACGTGATGGGC
>NZ_LAJE02000101.1 GCF_000970465.2 Devosia insulae DS-56 | reverse complement strand
AAATAATTCCGCCCCGCCTGTCGATCTCGTCACCCCCTCGTTCGACCGATCGCCGGTAACCTGCCAGCAAATGGAGATGACGATGCAGTACCTGCTGATGATCTATGGCGACGAGGCGGCGATGGGAGCGGCGACGGCCGAACAGGGCAAGGCCATGGGCGAGGCCTATGCGCGCTTCACCCAGGATATCGTGAAGAGCGGACACCTGAAGGGCGGCGACAAGCTGAAACAATCGAGCACCGCCACCACCATCCGCCGCGGCGACGGCAAATCGCTGGTGACCGACGGGCCGTTCGCCGAAACGCGCGAACAGCTGAGCGGCTATTACATCGTCGAGGCGCATGACCTCGACGAGGCGCTGGCGATCGCCCAGAACATCCCGTTCAGCTCCGGCGCCGTGGAAGTGCGGCCGATCGATAGCCTCTCGCGCATGTACTGAGTGAGCGCTTTGGTCGACCGCACCACCATCGAGGCGGTCTATCGCCACGAGGCGGGGAGAGTGCTGGCCACTCTCATCCGCCTCGTCGGCGATTTCGAGCTGGCTGAGGAAGGGGCGCAGGATGCCTTCGAGGCGGCGCTGATCCGCTGGCCGCAGACCGGCCTGCCCGACAATCCGCGCGCCTGGCTGGTCAATACCGGCCGCCACAAGGCCATCGACCGCATCCGGCGGCGCGTCACCCTGCGCGGCAAGCTCAGGACCCTGGCCGCCGAGAGCGCCATCGCGGCGCAACCCGACGTCGAGGACATCGAGGACGACCGACTGCGGCTGATCTTCACCTGCTGCCACCCGGCGCTGGCGCTCGAAACCCGCGTGGCGCTGACCCTGCGCACCGTCTGTGGGCTGAGCACGGCGGCGGTGGCCAGCATCTTCCTCGTCAGCGAGGAGACCATGGCGCAGCGCCTGGTGCGCGCCAAGTCGAAGATCCGCGAGGCCGCCATTCCCTATCAAGTGCCGGATCGCGAGCACCTCGCCGAGCGGCTCGCCGGTGTCCTCGCGGTGGTCTACCTGGTGTTCACCGAGGGCTATGCGCCGAGCGCCGGCACGGCGATCACCCGGCCCGAGCTCTGCGCCGAGGCGATCCGGCTCGGCCGGCTGCTCGACCAATTGCTGCCGGGCGAGCCCGAGATCTCCGGCCTCCTGGCGCTGATGCTGCTGCATGCGGCCCGGCTCGATGGCCGCAGCGACGGCGCCGGGGAGTTGCTGCTGCTCGAGGAGCAGGATCGGGCGCGCTGGGATCGCCCGGCGATCGCCGAAGGCAAGGCGCTGGTCGAACGCGCCCTGGCGCAGCCCGGCCGCATCGGCCCCTATGGCGTGCAGGCAGCGATTGCGGCGCTCCATGCCGATGCCCCAAACTTTGCCGCAACCGACTGGGCACAGATCTCGGGGCTCTACCAGGTGCTGCTGCGGCTTCAGCCCTCCCCGGTGGTCGAGCTCAATGCCGCGGCGGCTTTATCGATGGTCGACGGCCCGGAGCGGGCGCTGCAACTGGTCGAGGCGCTGGCGGCAAACGGCGCGCTCGATGGCTACTGGCCGCTTCATGCGGCGCGCGCTGATCTGCTCGACCGGCTGGGGCGGGCGGCCGAAGCGCAGGCCGCCTATGCCCGCGCGCTGCCGCTGGTGCGGCTCGAGGCGGAGCGGCGGTTGTTGGAGCGCAAGATGCGGGGGTGAGGGGCTCTTGCCGCAGTTCTGCACCGCAGGTCGTCTCGCGTCCCCTCGCCCCTCTGGGGAGAGGGTCAGGGTGAGGGGTAGCCAAGCACACCGGCAAGCCTGCTGTGCTGATG
>NZ_LAJE02000100.1 GCF_000970465.2 Devosia insulae DS-56 | reverse complement strand
GTGCTGACTGGACCACCCCTCCCTCAATCCCTCCCCTCAAGGGGGAGGGAAGCGACGACTGAGAGAGCGTTTCGCCGAGTCAACCAATCTCCCGATAGCCCTTGCGGCCGCCTCCCACCCGGAGGCGGCCGCTGCCGTTCGCGCGTCCACCAGCATACAATGTCCGAGTTTCTGCAAATTTGCAACGAACTATTGCAAGACTGATTTTCGGCTGCTAGCGTCCGGCACGATCCGATCCCGGCGGCGCGGTGAAATCAGCCAGCGCAGTCTGGCAGCCAGCCGCACGGGAGCGATCGGGACCGAGGAATCCTGAGGAGGAAAAACTGGACAACACGGTAGGACATTTGTTTGCGGCAACCGGGCGCCTGGCGCGGCTCGCCCTTGCCACCACGGCGCTCGCGACGTTGGCGAGCGCGGCCATGGCTCAGGAACTGACGGGCACCATCACGGTGTGGAGCTGGACCAACCCGGGCAAGGGCATTGAGGCAGCCATTCCCGGCTTCACCGCCCTGCACCCTGGCGTGACGGTCAAGGTGGAAGATGTCGGCAACCCGGCGATCTGGGACAAGATCACCACCGGCATGGCCGCGGGCGGCGCCGGCCTCGCCGATGTGCTGAACATCGGCATCGACTATATCGGCAACTATATCGAGACCTTCCCGAACGGGCTCGCCAACCTCAGCACCATGGGCGCCAACGACCTCGCTGCGCAGTTCCCATCGGGCATGTGGGCCAGCGGCTCGGGACCGGATGGTGCCGTCTACGGCATCCCCTACGAGGTCAACACTTCAGGGTTCTTCTACCGTAAGGATCTGTTCGAACAGGCCGGCATCGATATCAACTCGATCGCCACCTGGGACGACCTGATCGCGGCCGGCCCCAAGCTCAAGGAAGCGACCGGCGCCTCGCTGTTCGCGCTCGACAAGGCGGCGACCGTCGCCGACTCGGCCAACCTCTGGCAGTTGCTGACGGCGCTGCAGAACAGCTTCTACTTCAACGGCAATGGCGAGATCACCATGAACGGCCCGGCCGGGGTGCGTTCGCTCGAAATCCTGAAAAAAGCCAACGACGCTGGCCTCGTCGCCGACGTGCCGGGCGGCTGGGACAACTTCCTCTTGACGGTGAAGGGCGAGATCAACGTCGCCGTGGTGCCGGCGGCATCGTGGGCGGCCGGGGTGTTCGAAGGCCAGGCGCCGGAGATGGCCGGCAAGTGGGGCATCCGGCTGCCGCCGGCGGTCGAGCCGGGCGGCCTGACCGCGGCCATTTCGGGTGGCACCTACCTGTCGGTGGCCGAGACCAGCCCCAACAAGCAGGCGGCCTGGGAATTCGTGAAATATGCCATGGGCACGCTCGAGGGCCAGCAGGCCGTCTACAAGGGCGGCGGCATGTTCCCGGGCTTCAAGCCGATGCTGGAGAGCGCAGGCTTCGTCAAGCCGAGCGACTATTACGGTGGCGCCGAGGTCAACCGGCTGTTCATCGACGAGCTCAGCCAGAAGACCCCGACGGTGAACTACACCACCGACTACGCCCGGGCGCTCAAGGCCTATACTGACGCCCAGACCCAGGTGCTGCTGAGCGGCGCCGACCCCAAGACGGTGCTCGACGAGGCCGCCGCACTGGTCGCCGGCCAGACCAGCCGGACGATCGCCAACTGATACGCTCCGCCTGAGCGTTACGGCGGCGGGATGCCGGGTTTCCTCCCTCTCCTGCCGCCACCCTTTTCCCTTCGCAGGGCAATCGTGTTTGCGCTGCGTGCACGGGACTCTCGGTGATCCTCCACCGTGAAACGGGGGAGGATCACCGATAGTCCGGTGGCTATTGATGTTCTTTCCGGTGAACCAGATGAAGTCGTCCAAGCTGCAGCCGGCCACGCGCCGGCGCTGGCGAGGCTCCGCGCCGCGCCTCACGCCTTACCTGTTCCTGTTGCCTGTGCTGGTGCTGTTCGCCGGCTTCAAGGTTTACCCCTACCTCTATGCCGCCTGGCTGAGCCTCACCAAGATCATCAAGGGGCAGACCACCTTTGTCGGACTGGGCAATTACGCGCGGCTCGCCACCGATCCGATCTTCTACAAGGCGCTCAGCAACACGCTGATCATCCTCATCACCCAGGTGCCGCTGATGCTGGGGCTGGCGCTGGTGCTGGCCGTCGCCTTCAACTCGATGTTGCTGAAGTTCCGCTCGTTCTGGCGCACCGCTTACTTCGTGCCGATCGTCATGGGGCTGGTCGCCTACGGCATCCTGTTCTCGACGCTGCTCAACAACCACTACGGGCTGGTGAACTTCCTCTTGGAGTCCGTGGGGTTGCCGCGGGTGCCGTGGCTGGCCGATCCGTTGTGGGCCAAGGTGTCGATCATCATCGCGCTCACCTGGCACTACACCGGCAACAGCGCAGTGATCTACCTGGCGCAGCTGCAGTCGATCCCGGGCGAGCTCTATGAGGCCGCCGAGATCGATGGCGCCACCACCTGGCAGCGCTTCTGGCACATCACCCTGCCCGGGCTCCGGCCGGCGATCACCCTCACCGTGGTGCTCTCGACCATCGGCACGCTGCAGCTCTTCGACGAGCCGTATGTGCTCACCAATGGCGGGCCCAACAACGCCACGCTGACCATCGGCATGTACCTCTACCAGAACGGCTTCAAGTACTTCGACTTCGGCTACGCCTCGGCCATCGGCTACGTGCTGACCGGCATTATCGGGATGATCGCGCTGATCCAGTTCCGGTTCCTCAGGGAGAAACAGGCATGAGGATCGATCGCAGCCCCGAGGCGCGCAGCGCGAGCCTTGCCGTCACCGTGGTCATCGCCATCGGCGCAGTACTGATGCTGGCGCCGTTCTACTGGCTGATCGTCGCCAGCACGCACCGGACGCGCGACATCTTCTCCAACCCGCCGAACCTGGTGCCGGGCGACCAGTTGTGGGTGAACCTCACCAACCTGTTCGTCGGCGAAGGGTTCGGCCAGGCGGTGCTCAACTCAACCCTCGTCGCAACGCTCTACGCGCTGCTCGGCGGCCTCGTCTGCACCGCCGCCGGCTATGCCTTCGCCAAGTTCCGTTTCCCCGGGCAGGGCGTGCTGTTCGGCATCGTGCTGGTGATCCTGGCGCTGCCTTCGCAGGTGACGCTGGTGCCGCTATTCCAGATCATGGTGCAGCTCAACTGGCTCAACACCTACCAGGCGCTGATCCTGCCCAACCTGGCGCTGCCGTTCGGCATCTTTTTGATGCGGCAGACCATGCAATCGGTGCCGGATGAGCTGATCCAGGCGGCGCGCGTCGATGGCGCCGGCGAGTTCCGGATCTTTGCGCAGATCGTCCTGCCGACGATGCGGCCAGCGCTGGCAGCGCTCGGCATCTTCCTGTTCCTCGCGCAGTGGAATGACTTCGTCTACCCGCTGATCGTATTGAGGACCTCGGACGCCTACACCGTGCCCGTCGCCCTCGCCTCACTGCAGGGCCTCAGCGACACCGACTACGGCCAGTTGCTGGCCGGCACGCTGGTGTCGGTGCTGCCGGTGCTCGGGCTGTTCCTGTTCCTGCAACGTCATTTCGTCGCCGGCATCCTTGCCGGCGCGGTCAAGCAATAAGCATCAGGAGACTGGCACCGTGCTGCTGGAAGACTACGCATCCGTCATGGCCGCCGCCGCCACCGGCATCCCCGGCGTTGAGGTAACGATCGGCACCGGGTGCCGGGTGATCGGCAAACAGAGCCTCGGCGAGCTCGAGATCACCACGATCGAAACCGACGGCGCGCTGATCCGGGTGTCGCTCGAAGTGCCGCTCGGGGATATCGAGGGCTACTGGTATCCCAATGGCTCGATGCGCGCCCTGCCGGCCGACTGGAGCGGGCGGGACAAGACCAGCATCATCTCGTCGAGCCCGCTCGGCTGCGTCTACGACCGGCACGGTAAGGCCATCCTCGCCTTCTGCTTCGACCAGCAGATCGAGGAGAGCCAGCTGCGCTTCGGCGTCTCCGAGGAGCACAAGAGCTTCGTCATCTATTACGAGCACGACCCCAAGGGGCCGCGCACCATCCGGCTCGCCACGGCCCGGGCCGGGCTCGACCATGCCGAAGCGGTCGGGTTGCTGCGCGACTGGCTGCGCGACGATATCGGTGAGCCCTTGCCGGTGCCGTTCGCCGGCACGGTGCCGGTCTACTGCACCTGGTATGCCTATGCGCAGAACATCAATGCCCAAAAGATCGAGCGCGACGCGGCGCTGGCTGCGGCGCTCGGCTGCAAGGCGGTGATCATCGACGATGGCTGGCAGAAGCTCGCCACCGGCCGCTGGTATGCCGGGTGCGGCGACTGGGTGGCCGACCCGCAAAAATTCCCCGACATGCGCGGGCATATCGACAGGCTGCATGAGCTTGGGCTGTCGGTGATCCTCTGGGTGGCGCCACTGCTGCTGGGCGAAAAGAGCGATGCCTATGCGCGGCTGAAACAGTTCGCGCCCTACCACAATGCCGATGGCTGGCGCGCCTCGGCGCTCGACCCGCGCTACCGCGAGGTGCGGGAACACTTCGTTGCCACCTGCATTCGCTTGATCCGCGACTATGGCGTTGACGGGCTGAAGATCGATTTCCTCGACGGCGTGGTCGCCTACCAGGGGACGCCGACCGGCGGCGATATCCCGGATGTCGGGCAGGCGCTGCATGCCACATTGCAGCAGCTCAAGGCCGAGTTGAAAGCGGCCGGACTCGACGAGGCGCTGATCGAGTTCCGCCAGGCCTATGTCGGGCCGGCCACCGCGCCTTACGCCAACCTGCTGCGGGTCGGCGACTGCCCGGTCGACGCCAACCAGAACCGTCGCGCCACCGTCAACATGCGGATGATCGCGGCCGGCCAGGTGATCCATTCCGACCCGACGGTGTGGGATCATCGCGCCGGTGCGGAGCCGGCGGCGCGGCAGCTGCTCAACGCCTATTTCAGCGTGCCGCAGGTCTCGATGGACCTCTCGAGCCTGCCGGCAGTGCAGCGCGACGCGGTGCAGACGGTGCTGCAGAACTGGATCGAGGACCGCGAGGCGGTGCTGTTCGGCGAGGTGAGCGCCGGGGTACCGTCCGAGGGGTATCCGGTGGTACAGGCGCGGCACCGGGGCCGGCTGGTGGTCGGGGTGTATCAGCCGATGGTGGTCGAGATCGACCTCGATGGCGTCACCGAGTTGCGGCTGCTCAATGCGACTTCCCACGAACGGATCGTTGTGCGATGGACCGGTAAGGCCCGGCGGTTGAGCGGCATCGCCCACGCCGCCCGCGGCGATGTCGGTATACCGCTCGAAGTAGACGCTGAGGGGCTTACCGAGCTCCGCATTCCAGTGTCTGGTATCGCGACGCTGAGTGTCTTGAACGAGTAACAATCGGGGAGCCCGTGGACAGGTCCGATGACAGCAATGGGCCGCGCAACCCGCGCAGCCGCAGCGGGGTAACGGAGGGCGCGGCGCATCGGCCCCGCCCCCGCTCGCCGGCCGCCAATATCGGGCTTGCCGCGGTCGCCGAACTCGCCGGGGTCAGCGAAGCGACGGTCAGCCGGGTGCTCAACCGCAAGTATGGCGTTTCGACCGCCACACGCGAGGCAGTCGAAGCGGCCCTGCGCAAGGCGGGCTATGAGCGGCAGCTGAAGGGCGAGCTGGTGCTGCTGCTGGTGCCCGGTGTCGCTGAATCGATCTTCGCCGACCTCTGCGAAGCGATCGAAAACGAGATCGCGCCCTATGGCCTGCGTGCGGTGATCTGCCCCGGCACGCAGCGCGAGCGCGACTATGTCGAGGCGATGATCGATGCCGGCATCGCCGCCGTAGTGTTCCTGTCGTCGAGCAATACGGTGCGCAATGCCGATCCGGTGGCGCGGCAACTGCTGCAATCGCGTGGCATTCCATTCATCTGCGTCAATGGCGGCTTCCCCGATACGCCCTCGCCGGTGTTTTCGACCGACGACTGGCGCGCCGCCGAGATGGCAGTGGCGCATCTCTACGACCTCGGGCATCGGCGCATCGCCATGTGCGCCGGCCCGGTGGGCAACACCCCGGCGGACCGCCGCGTCGAGGGGTTCGTCCAGGCAATGGACCGGCGCGAGCTGCCCAATTCCGAGGATTTCGTGGTGCGGCAATATTACAATGTCGAGGGTGGCCGGCACGCCGCCGAGGAACTGCTGCAGCTGGGCGTGACGGCGATCGTTGCGTCGAGCGACGACATGGCGCTCGGGGCGATGCGCGCCATCCAGCGCGCCGGGCTCAGAATCCCCGGCGATATCTCGGTGATCGGCTACAACGATTCCTACATGCTGGATTTCACCGACCCGCCGCTGACCGCGGTGCGGCAGCCGGTCGAGCGCATCGCCGAGAAGACCACCCGCGCCATCGTGGCGCTGACCGCGAACCGCTCGCTGCCGCTGGCCGAAGTGCTGATCGATCCGGAATTCCGGCTGGGCGGTTCGACTGCACCGGTGACGACGAAGTAACTCGGAATCGCGTCCAGCAACCCGCGTAAGCCGGTGCGGGCTGACCCCCACCCC
>NZ_LAJE02000099.1 GCF_000970465.2 Devosia insulae DS-56 | reverse complement strand
CCTCCCCTCAAGGGGGAGGGGAGCTCCGCTACATCCCGACCGAACCCTCCGCCCGCTCGGCAAACTGCCTACGCGCCGTCGCAATACGGTCGCGGTTGTTGAAAGCGATCGAGCCGAGCCGCTTCACCCCGCCGACCAGTTCCTCGCCCAATTCGGTCAGTTCGTACTCGACCCGCGGCGGAATGGTCGCAAAAGCGGTGCGCTCGACGAAGCCGTCGCGCTCCAGTTCCCTGAGCGTCGCCGCCAGCTGTTTCTGCGCCACGCCGCCGACATCGCGGGCGATTTCACCGAAGCGCAGCCGGCCGGTTTCCAGCGCCACCAGCACCGGCACGGTCCAGCGCGCGCCGGTCAGGTCGAACACTTCACGGACGATGGTTACGTCTGGCTTGGTCATTTTCGGCACCTCGATTCACGACCGGAGCACCTTGCATCGGCAAGCTTGCGACAGGCTTGCAGTCAGTCCTTTGCCTCGTCGGACGGCGGCGTCTCCCGCGCTTCCTCGATGCGATCGCGGAACAGCGTGGCCCGGGCCAGGAGCATCAGCGTTACCGGCGTGGTGACGGTGACGAACAGGAAGATCACCAGTTCGTGGATCACCAGGCGCTGCCCTGTCACCGTGAAGAAGATCGCCGAAGCCAGGAGGATCAGCCCGCCGCCCATGCTGGTCCCCATGGTGGGGGCGTGGATGCGGCGGTAGAAATCGGGGAAGCGGACGAGGCCGAGGCAGCCGGCCATGGTGAGCCCGGCGCCGACGACGACGCAAACCGAGACGAGGATGGCAAGCCAGAGCGGCAGCGCGTCGATCATTCGATCACCTCGCCGCGCATCAGGAACTTGGCCAGCGCCACCGTGCCGACGAAGCCGAGGAGGCCGATCAGCATGGCGAGTTCGAAATAGATCGTAGAGCCGGTGCGGATGCCGAGCGTCACCAGCAGTAAGAGGCCGACGACATAGAGCGCGTCGAGCGCCAGGATCCGATCCTGGGCGCGAGGGCCGCGCACCATGCGGTAGAGCGATGCCAGCATGCCGACGCCCAGCATCAGCTGGCTGGCGAAAAGGCTCCAGTCGAGGATCATCTGGCTCATTGAAAAATCTCCAGCAACAGCCGCTCGTAGCGGTGCCTGACGGTGGCGATCCATTCGTCCTTGTCGGCGAGGTCGAGCACGTGGATCAGCACGGTGTTGCGCTCGCCGTCATACTCGAGCCAGGCGCTGCCCGGCGTCGCGGTGAGGAGGCAGGCCAGCACCGCCAGCCCGAACTGGTTGGTCAACTGCAGCTCCATCTTGATGAAGCCGGCTGAGGGTTCGGCCCGCGGGTTGATGAGGATCAGCAGCACCGCGATGTTGGAGCGGATGATGTCGATGCCGGCCACCGCCACCAGCTGCAACAGGCTGAGAAGGCGACGGAACCGCACGCGCTCGGGCAGGATCGGGCTGGCGGCGAGCGATACGGCGGTGGCGACGGCGCCGCCAAGCAGGATCTGGCCGAGCCCAATCGACTGCTGCAGCACCAGCCACATCACCATGAGCACCCCAGTCAGCACCGGGTGGGGGAACAGCCGTCTCATGGCGTCGTCCCCTGGGGCAGCACCACATCGACGTAGCCCTGCGGCGAGTGGATGAACGCCGCCGTTTCGGCAAAGAACGCCATCGCCGGCCCGGCGGCCAGCGCCAGCAGCACGCAGAGCGCCAGAAGCACGACGATCGGAACGATCTCGGCGGTACGGACCCGCGGCACGTCGCTGTCGGGCAGCGAGGTCCAGAAGATGTTGATGCCGTTGCGCACCATCGCCACCAGCACCAGGAACCCCGAACCGATCAGCGCCGCGATGAACCACCAGGTGGCGGCGGTCGGCCCGGCGCCGAGCGCTGCCGAGATCATGGCGAATTTCGAGACGAACCCGGAGAGCGGCGGCAAACCGGCCATGATCAGCGCCGCGATAGCGAAGCACCAGCTGACCAGCGTGGCGGCGCCGGGCAGGGTGCGGCTCACCTCGTCGCTGTCATCGGGCGCCTCTTCCTCGTCGCCGTAAATCTCGAGCGACACCGCCAGCACCTGGGCTTCGGCCGGCAGGATCTGGTCGATCACATCCTTGAGCAGGAACAGCGCGCCGGCCGCGAGGGTGGCGGCCACCACATAATAGAGCGCGCCGCTGGTCACTCCGGGCGCGTTGTAGCCGACGGCCAGCAGGAGCGTGCCGGCGGAGACGAGGATCAGGTAGCTCGCCAGCCGGTCGAGCGCCTTGCTGGAGAGCGCGCCGATGCTGCCATAGGCGATGGTCGCGAGCCCCAGCACCAGCAGCACGTTCTGCCCGAACGCCAGTTCCGGGCCTGAGGCGTTGGCGAAGATCAGGGTCCAGAGCCTGAGGATTGCGTAGAACCCCACCTTGGTCATCACCGCGAACAGCGCCGCGACGGGTGGTGCTGCCGAGGAATAGGTGCGCGGCAGCCAGAAATGCAGCGGCCAGGAGCCGGCCTTGATCAGGAAGGCGACCCCCAGCACCGCGGCGCCGGCATCGAACAGCCCGCGATCATCGGGGGCGATCAGCGGCACGGCGCGGGCGATATCGGCCATGTTGAGCGTGCCGGTGGTGGCGTAGATCAGCGCCACCCCGATGAGGAACAGGAACGACGCCACGAGGTTGATGGCGATGTAGTGCAGCGCCGCTTTCACCTGGTTGCGGCCGCCGCCATGCAGCGTCAGCCCGTAGGAGGCGGCGAGCAGCAGTTCGAAGAAGACGAACAGGTTGAACAGGTCGCCGGTCAAAAAGGCGCCGTTGAGCCCCATGGTCAGGGCATGGAACAGCGGGAAGAAGTTGCTGCCACGGCTATGCCAGCGCGCCGAGGCATACAGCAGGGCCGCGAGCGACAGGATCGAGGTGACCAGCACCATCACCGCCGCCAGCCGATCGACGACCAGGACGATGCCGAACGGCACCGGCCAGTTGCCGAGCGGGTAGACTGCTGCGAGGTGCCCATCCGAGCGTGCCAGCACCACCAGCAGCAGGATCGAAACCAGCAGCAGCACGACGCTGAAGGCGAGGTTGAGCCGCACCCGGCTGATGGGCCTGAGGTTGCCCAAGAGCAGGTTGGCGATCACCGCCGCCATCGGCACGAGGATCGGCAGGATGGCGATGTGGTTGAGCTCGGCCATCAGTCGAGCTTCCCGTCGACATGGTCGTTGCCGGTGAGGCCACGGGCGGCCAGCAGCACCACGAGGAACAAGGCCGTCATGGCAAAGCCGATGACGATGGCGGTGAGCACCAAGGCCTGGGGCACCGGATCGACATAGTCGACCGGGTTGGCGTTCGCCCCATCGAGGATCGGCGCCGCATCCATGCGCAGCCGGCCCATGGCGAGAATGAACAGGTTGACCGCATAGGAGATCAGCGACAGCCCGATGATCACCTGGAAGGTGCGGGGGCGAAGGATCAGGTAGACGCCGGAGGCGACGAGCACGCCGATGGCGGCGGCGAGGATCAGTTCCATTTCGCCAGCCCCTCGCGTTCCCGCGGCTTGGCCGATCCGGCGGGTTTGGGCCGGCGGATCGACTGGTGCGCCAGCGCGATCAGCATCAGCACGGTGGCGCCGACCACCAGGGCAAAGACGCCCAGGTCGAACAGCAGGGCGGTCGCCAGCGGGATTTTGCCGAGCAGCGGGATTTCGGCATAGGCGAAGGCCGAGGTGAGGAACGGCGCGCCGAGCGCCATCGCCCCGAGCCCGGTCAGCATGGCGAGCCCGAGCCCCCAGCCGATCCACAACACCGGCAGGACGCGCAGCCGCTCTTCGACCCAGCGGGTGCCGTGCGCCATGTATTGCAGGATGAAGGCCAGCGACATGATGATGCCGGCGATGAAGCCGCCGCCCGGCAGGTCGTGGCCGCGCAGCAGCATGTAGATGGCAATGAGGATCACCACCGGGAACAGCCAGCTCATGATCAGCGAGGGGATGCGCAGGAAATCGTCGGCGACGCGCTGGCCGTCGGCGCTGCCATCGAGCAGGCGCTGCTGCTCGGGCCGCTCGGCGCTGTCGACGGCTGGCCGGAAGCGGCGCAACAGGCCGAACACGGTGAGCGCCACGACGCCGAGCACGGTGATCTCGCCCATGGTGTCGAAGCCGCGGAAATCCACCAGCATGACGTTGACCACATTGGTGCCGCCACCCTGGATGTAGGCGTTCTCGAGGAAGAACTCCGAGATGCCCAGTGGGGCGCTGCGAGTCATGACGGCGTAGCTCAAGAGGGCGGCGCCCAGCCCCACCAACACCGCGAGGCCGACGTCGCGCAGGCGCCTGAGTCGCATTTTCAGCGTCAGGTCTTCCGGCACCGGCAGGCGTTTGGGCAGCCAGCGGAGGCCGAGCAGGATCAGCACCGTGGTGGCGATTTCGGCGAGCAGCTGGGTGAGTGCCAGGTCGGGCGCCGACAGCCAGGCGAAGGTGATGCAGGTGGCGAGCCCGGCGCCGCCCATCAGGATCATTGCCGCGAGGCGGTGGAACTTGGCCTGCTGTGCGGCGGCGATGGCGCTGATGCCGCCCACGAGCCAGACGAGGCCGAGCACCGGATCGAGACTTTCCGGCAGCGGCAGGTTGCCCATGCGGGCCCAGCCGGCGGCGACGCCGGCAAGGAGCGCCAGCAGCACGACGATGAAGATCTGCGGCTGCAGCCGCTGCGTGCCGAACAGCTCGATGAAGCTGCGCGCCCACTTGTTGGTGGCGTTGAGCAGCAGGCGCTCGAAGATACGCTGGCCGCGGAAGCGAGTGAGGAACGGCAGCCCGTCGACGTCGCGGAAGCGCCGGTAATAGGGCACGTAGATCACCACGCCGCCGAGCATGGCGAGGAGGCTCATCAGCAGCGGCCAGTTGAAGCCATGCCAGACCGAGAGGCTGTAATAGGGCGTGTCGGCGCCGAGCACCGAATGCACTGCCGCAGCGAGGAACGGCCCGATGGTGATGCCGGGGATGATGCCGACGGCAAGGCAGACCACCACCAGGAGTTCCATCGGCCGGCGCATCAGCGCCGGCGGCTCATGCGGCACCCGGTCGAGCTCGGTCGGCGGCGGGCCGAAGAACACGCCATGCACGAATTTGATCGAGTAGGCGACGCTCAGCATGCCGGCAATGGTCGCGCCGATCGGCAGCGAATAGTTGACGAAGATGTCGGGGTGGAACTCCGCCGTTTCGGTGAAGAACATTTCCTTCGACAGAAAGCCGTTGAGCAGCGGCACCCCGGCCATGGCGCCGCTGGCGATGATGGCGAAGGTGGCGGTGAACGGCATGAACCGCCACAACCCACTGAGCTTTCGTACGTCGCGGGTACCGGTCTCGTGGTCGATGATGCCCACCACCATGAACAGCGAGGCCTTGAAGGTGGCGTGGTTGGCGATGTGGAAGATCGCCGCCACTGCCGCAAGCGGCGTGCCCATGCCAAGCAGCGTGGTGATGAGACCGAGATGGCTGATGGTCGAATAGGCGAGGAGGCCCTTGAGATCGCGCTGGAACAGGGCCGCTGCCGCCCCGAAGATCAGCGTCGCGAGGCCGGTATAGGTGACGATGGCGAACCAGAGCTCGGAATCCGACATCACCGGCCAGAAGCGGGTGAGGAGGAACACCCCGGCCTTCACCATGGTGGCCGAATGGAGATAGGCCGAAACCGGGGTCGGCGCCGTCATGGCGTTGGGCAGCCAGAACTGGAACGGGAACTGCGCGCTCTTGGTGAAAGCGGCGAGCAGGAACAGGATCAGCGTCACCGGGTAGAGCGGGCTATCGACCAGCGTGCTGCCCGAGGCCAGCACAGCGTCGAGCTCGTAGCTGCCGACGATATGGCCGATCAGCAGCATGGCGACGAACAGCGCCAGCCCGCCCATGCCGGTAACGATCAGCGCCATGCGGGCGCCATCGCGCGCATCGCCGCGATGGTACCAGTAGCCGATGAGCAGGAACGAGACGAGGCTGGTCAGCTCCCAGAACACAGCGAGCTGGATGATGTTGCCGGAGAGCACGAGCCCCAGCATCGCCCCCATGAAGGCGAGCAGCAGCGCATAAAAGCGCGCCACCGGATCCCTCGGTGACATGTAGTAGCGCGCATAGAGCACGACGAGCAGGCCGATCAGGGTGATCAGCACGCAGAACAGCCAGGCGAGGCCATCCATACGCAGTGTCAGGTTGAGACCGAGCTGCGGGATCCACTCGATCCGGTAGATCAGTGCGTCGCCTGCTGAAACCTGCGGGAACAGCAGCAGGGTGACGAGGAACAGCAGGGCCGCGACGCCGCCGGTGACATACACCGCTCCTGAGGCTAATCGACCCTGCAGCGCATAGGCGAGGACGCATGCCAGAAATGGCAAGGCACATAGTGCTCCCAATGCGACGTCAGGCGAAAATCCCGGCAGCGTCCCGTCCCCAGCTCAAGTGTGTGCATCGGGTATAGGTGCGGACGAGGCGGTTGGAAAGTGCACCATTTGTCGGTGCGGCAGCTTGTCCGGTTGGGGACCCAGAACGTGCAGTCGGAGAT
>NZ_LAJE02000098.1 GCF_000970465.2 Devosia insulae DS-56 | reverse complement strand
GGGGTGGGCCGCGCGCTCCCAGCCATGGGGGTAGGTGCTCGCGCCCCCATTCCGCCCATTGCAACCCGACATCCCGATCTCTATCATCCCCCCGGTACGATCCTCCCTCAATCGAAGGAATGCCTGCCCAGTCCCTCGGGATTGGGCTATGGATCGTCGGGACAGCCTGTTGATTTGAGGAGATCACTATGAGTTCGGGTAAAGGCGAGACCGCGCAGGGCAAGAAGCTCCGGTCGCGCGCCTGGTTCGACAATCCGGAAAACCCGGACATGACTGCGCTCTACCTCGAGCGCTATCTCAACTATGGCATTTCGCGTGAAGAGCTGCAGTCCGGTAAGCCGATCATCGGCATTGCCCAGACCGGCTCCGATATTTCGCCCTGTAACCGCCACCACCTGGAGCTCGCCAAGCGCGTGCGCGACGGCATCCGCGATGCCGGCGGCATCGCCATGGAATTCCCGGTCCACCCGATCCAGGAAACCGGCAAGCGTCCGACCGCCGGGCTCGACCGCAACCTCGCCTATCTCAGCCTCGTCGAAGTGCTGTACGGCTACCCGCTCGATGGCGTGGTGCTGACCATCGGCTGCGACAAGACCACCCCGGCCATGCTGATGGGCGCCGCCACCGTCAACATCCCGGCGATCGCCCTGTCGGTCGGCCCGATGCTCAACGGCTGGTTCCGCGGCGAGCGCACCGGTTCGGGCACGATCGTCTGGAAGGCGCGCCAGATGATGGCCGCCGGCGAGATTGGCTACGAGCAGTTCATCGAGCTGGTAGCGTCATCTGCCCCCTCGACCGGCTACTGCAACACCATGGGCACTGCCTCGACCATGAACTCGCTGGCCGAGTCGCTCGGTATGCAGCTGCCCGGTTCGGCCGCCATCCCGGCGCCCTATCGCGACCGCCAGGAAATGGCCTGGCGCACCGGCATGCGCATCGTCGAGATGGTGCACGAGGACCTCAAGCCCTCCGACATCCTGACCAAAGACAACTTCATCAACACCATCGTGGTGAATTCGGCGATCGGCGGCTCGACCAACGCCCCCATCCACATCAACGCCATCGCCCGCCATATCGGCGTCGAGCTCAATATCGACGATTGGCAGACGCACGGCCACAAGGTGCCGCTGCTGGTCAACATGCAGCCGGCCGGCGAGTATCTGGGTGAGGATTACTACCATGCCGGCGGCGTGCCGGCGGTGGTCAACGAGCTGATGAAGCAGGGCCTCATCCGCGAGAACGCCCCGACCGTCAACGGCAAGACCATCGGCGAGAACTGCCGCACCACCACCATCCAGGACGACAAGGTGATCCGGCCGTTCACCAACCCGATGAAGGCCGAAGCCGGCTTCCTGGTGCTGCGCGGCAACCTGTTCGACAACGCCATCATGAAGACCTCGGTGATCTCCGAGGAGTTCCGCCTGCGCTACCTCAACAACCCCAACGACCTGGGTGCGTTCGAGGGCAAGGCCGTGGTGTTCGACGGTCCGGAGGATTACCACCACCGCATCGACGATCCCTCGCTCGCGATCGACGAACACACCCTGCTGTTCATGCGCGGCGCCGGCCCGATCGGTTATCCGGGCGCCGCCGAAGTGGTGAACATGCGGCCGCCTGATTACCTGATCAAGAAGGGCATCACCTCGCTCGCCTGCATCGGCGATGGCCGCCAGTCCGGTACGTCGGGCTCGCCCTCCATCCTCAATGCCTCGCCGGAAGCGGCGGCCGGCGGCAACCTCGCCATTCTGAAGACCGGCGACCGCGTCCGCATCGACCTCAACAAGGGCGAGGCCGACATTCTCATCTCCGCCGAGGAGATCGAGCAGCGTCGCGCCGAACTGCATGCCGCCGGCGGCTACAAGTATCCGGCGCATCAGACCCCGTGGCAGGAAATCCAACGCGGTATCGTCGACCAGCTCGGCGCCGGCGGCGTACTGAAGAACGCCGTCAACTACCAGCGCCTGGCACAGACCGCCGGCGTGCCGCGCGACAACCACTGATGAAAAATCGAAAGGGCCGGTCTTCACCGGCCCTTTCTTCTTGCGCCGGTCGCGCCAATGGGCCAACAAGCCGCCGCAATGTTTGACGAACAAGTCAGGGTCAGCGCACTATCGCGGGCGCGCTGGAGCGCTTTCAGGAAAATGCCTGTCCTCGCGAAGGCGGGGATTGCAGACTTTTCCGGTTCGAAAGCGTGACAAAATCTAGTGGCGGGTGAGGGCTCGATGTCTGATATTCTGGACTATTGCAAAGGGCGGGAGGCGCAGACCTTCAAGCCCGGTCAGGTGCTGATCCGCGAAGGCGGGCAGGAAGGCCAGCTCTTCGTGTTGATCGAGGGCCAGGTCGAAGTGCTCCGCAAGGACACCCAGGTCAGCTATATCGACGAGCCCGGCTCGATCTTCGGCGAGATGGCGGTACTGCTCGACATGCCCTCGAGCGCCACGGTCAAGGCACTCTCGACGGTCAAGGCCTACGCCATCGCCGACGCCATCAGCTTTCTGGGCGGCAACCCCGAAATCGCCCTCTATGTCGCGACGCTGCTGGCCCGTCGGCTCTACTACACCACCTCATACCTGGTCGATCTGCAGCAGCAATCCGAAGGCAAGCGCGAGGACCTCGACCTCGTCGACAAGATCCTCGCCCAGCTGATCGAAAAGCCCGACGAAGCCAAACACGCCAAGCGCACCCGGAAGTAGGCCTGCCCTCGAGCGTGGGGTCACCCGTCCCCACGCTGCGGAGCCAGCCTCAATAGCGCACGCGCCGCGCCGTAGGGCCGCTGGCCGCCACCCAACCCCATCTGCTCGGTTTCGATGGCATAAAGGTGCACGACCAACTCCTCCTCGGTCGCGCCGGCCAGCAGCATGCGAAGAATGGTTGGCGCGTAGCTGTCGTACTCGTCGCTGGGCCCTCCCATGGCGCGAACGCCGATCGGATCCCAGTCCTCCCAGTGCGCCTGCTCGACCCGCTGCAAGTCCGGCGTCATCGGCCCACCTACACCAGGCCTTTGCTCAGCAGCACCACATAGATGATCGCGGCATAGGTCAGCTGATGGGTGATCTGGTCGAGCCCGTGCAGGCTCCAGAAGCGCCGCGGCTGCGTGTCGACATGCACGCCGCGTGAATAGTGGATCTTTGAGTAGTCGAGCAGGTAATGCACCACGAACTCGGCCACCACGATGCCGACGAGCCAGGGGAGCGGCGTGCCCGCGAGGAGCAGCACCAGCGCCGTCAGCCCGGCATGCACGCCCGCATGCGCATAACCGCCCGGCTGGCGGAAATCGCCCTTACCGCCCAGCATCCATCCCGGCTGCAGAAAATAGTCGGCGATGTAGTGCTTGAGCTCCAGTCCGATGAACAGCAGAAAGAATAGTCCGACCATTCGGTCTTGTCCTTGCGGGGGTGGCGCCCCCACGGCCCATCCCCGGGAGCTGATGCTTGCAAGCTCCGGTTGTCTGAGGCAAGCGCAGAGTTTACTCCTGTGCTAGGTTCCCGTCGGCGCCGTTCAGCCGGCGTTCATGGGCGGCGTGGCAGGTGGTCCGCGCCGGACGTCTGTCCTGCTGGGAGATTTCGATGCTGAGGCTGCTCACCTCGATTGCTCTGCTGCTGTTGGCGGCTCAGCCAGTGCTTGCCGCCTCGGGCACCGCGCTCGGTGTCGACCCGGCTGCCCGGCTCGAGGACAAGCAAGGCAGCAAGACCCTGGTGGTCGGCACCGATGTGTTCATCGGCGATCGCGTCGTCACCGATGCCAAGGGCCTCGTGCAGATCCGCTTCTCCGACAAGACCAAGCTGGTGGTCGGCCCGCGCTCCTCGCTGGTGATCGAGGATTACCTGCTGCGCGAGGATGGTTCGGGCGGCAAGTTCGCTATCAACGCCCTGTCAGGGACCTTCCGCTTCGTCACTGGCGGCGCCCCCAAGGACCGCTACCTGATCACCACGCCCACCGGCACCGTCGGGGTGCGCGGCACCGCCTTCGACCTCAACGTCCATTCCGATCACTATTCCCTGCTGCTGTTCCACGGCGCCGTGGTGATGTGCAACAAGGCCAACAAGTGCATCACCGTCGATGACTTCTGCGATGTCGGCATGGCCGACCTGACCGATGCCCGGCTGCTCGGCAATACCGAGGATTTCGTCGGCGCCGAGCGCACCTCGATGCGCGGCATGTTCCCCTGGGCCGTCTCCGAGAGCGACCTGATGAGCCCGTTCTGGGTGGCGCAGGCCCGTGAGTGCCTCAACCGGGCCGTAGTGCCCAACGACACCGACGCCGGCGGCGGAAACACGGACAACCAGCCACCACCACGGACGCAACGGCCTGGGTTCCAGATCGGCCCCAACGGCTAACCATACCAGGACACGACCCGCCGATGTTACGACGCCTGCTGCCTATCCTCGCCGGCCTCGTCATCGTGGTGCTGCTGACCTTGCTGCGCATCGCCGATCCGTTCCCGGTGCAGGCGCTGCGCGAGATCGCCTTCGATTTCTACCAGCGCCTGCACCCCCGGCCGCAGGCGGAGTTTCCGGTTCGCGTCATCGATATCGACGAAGCCGCCCTCGCCGAGTTCGGCCAGTGGCCATGGCCGCGCGATCGCCTCGCCGCCGTCACCGACCGGCTGACCGAACTGGGCGCCGCCGCCATCGGTTTCGACGTGCTGTTCCCCGAAATCGACCGCATGTCGCCGAGCCGCATTGCAGCCGGCCTGCCCGGCGTCGACGCCGCGACCCTCCCCGATTACGACGCCATCTTCGCCGCATCGCTGTCGCGCTCGCCATCTATCCTCGGCTTCTCGCGCGCGCCCTCCGGCAAGCCGCTGACCGGCGGCCCCAAGGGCGGTTTCGCCATCTCCGGCCCCGACCCCACCGAGCGCATCCCGTTCCTCACCGGCACCGCCGCGCCGATCCCCATCCTGCGCGACGCCGCCCCCGGGCTTGCCGCCGTCAGCCTCAATTCCCAACTCTCGGCCGGCGCCGTCCGCCGCATCCCCATGCTGTGGACCAATGGCAGCCAGCTGTTCCCCACGCTCTCGGTCGAGGCCCTGCGTGTCGCCATGGGCATCAGCACCGTGGTGGTGTTCGGCGATACCGCCGCCGAGGGCTATGTCGACAGCATCCGGCTCGGCGATTTCACCGTGCCGCTGACCTCCGAGGGCGATCTCTGGCTCTACTATAGCCGCCCCGATCCGGACCTGCTGGTCTCGGCCGCCGACCTGCTCGGGCCGAACTACCAGCAGCTCAGCGATCGGATCGCCGGCAATATCGTGCTGGTCGGCACCTCGGCCTCGGGCCTGCTCGACCTGCACAACACGACGCTGGGCGACAATGTCGCCGGCGTCACCATCCACGCCCAGGCGGTCGAACAGATCCTCTCAGGCACCTATCTCAGCCGCCCCGACTGGGTGGCGGGGCTCGAAATCGTCGGCTTCCTGGCGCTCGGCGCCTTCATGGTGGTGGTGGTGCTGCTGCTCGGCCCGCTTGTCGGTATTGCTGCCGGTGCGCTGTCGCTCACCGCCGCCATCGGCTTTTCGTGGTGGATGTTCACCACCAGCGGCATCATGCTCGACCCGAGTTACCCGCTGATCGGGCTGACCCTGCTCTACCTGGCGCTGGTGTTCTTCCGCTTCGTTACCACCGAGCGCGCCAAAAAGCAGATCCGCCGGGCCTTCGGCTACTACGTCGCCCCGTCGTTGCTGAGCGAGATCGAAAAGAACGGCGACCGGCTGAAGCTCGGTGGCGAAGTGCGCCGTATCACCGTGCTGTTCTCCGACATGCGCGGCTTCACTTCATTGAGCGAGAAGCTCGAACCCAAGCGCATCCTCGCCATTCTCAACACCCTGTTCGGCGCCCTGGGCCACGAGATCATCGGCCGCATGGGCACCATCGACAAGTTCATCGGTGACGCCATCATGGCGTTCTGGAACGCGCCCGTCGACGTCCCTGACCATGAGCGCAAAGCCCTGCGCTCCGCACTGGGCATGCGCCAGAAGCTCGCCGAACTGAACCATACCGATGCCTTCCAGCTTCGGGCGGGCAAGGCCGCGGTGCAGGAGCTCGGCATCGGCATCGGCATCTCCACCGGCGAAGCGCTGGTGGGTAATATGGGCCTCGAAACCCGCTTCGATTATTCCGCCCTCGGCGACACGGTGAACGTCGCAAGCCGGGTCGAAAGCGCCTGCAAGGAGGTCGGCTACGACATCCTCGTTGCCGATCCGGTCCGCCTCATCGTCACCGATTTCGCCTTCCTCGAAGCCGGCGCGCTGGCGTTGAAGGGCAAGGCCGAACGCGTCGTCATCTACCTCCTGGTCGGCGATGCCGACCTCGCCAAGTCCGGCGCCTTCCACCTGCTGCGCGTCACCCACGCCGAAGCGCTCGAGGCGCTCCGCACCGGCCGCGACACCCGCGGCGCTATCGCCGAGTGTATCGCGCTATCGGCCAAGCTCGAACCCGGCCTCAAGAAATTCTACGAACTGCTCCCCGGCCGCCGCATGGATTTTGTGTCCACCGAAACCGTGGTCCCAATCACCCCGGCGGCCTAGCTCCCCTCCCCCTTGAGGGGAGGGG
>NZ_LAJE02000097.1 GCF_000970465.2 Devosia insulae DS-56 | reverse complement strand
TCCGTACCCTGCTCAGGATCAACGTCCTAAACGCCTTCCAGCCACCACGACGACGACCAAACTCAATGCAAGGACAGATGGAACTCAGCCTCAATCCACCATCACCCAAAAATCCCGGACAGTAGTGCGCGAAAGCGGGGATCTCCGTTTGCGATGGTGCCGCGGGCGAGGAAACAGAGGTTCCCGCTTTCGCGGGAATGACCCGGTGGTAAGTCCAAAGCCCGGTGCAGTTCGACGGTGAGTGGCCTAGTTCAGCTCACGCCGCTCGACGAACTCGAACGCCGTCTTGTCGCCCACACGCAATGCCAGGTGCTGCCGGTCGAGCTCGGCCAGCCACGCCGTCCATGAGCAGGGGCTCATGCCGTCGTCCTGGCTCGGCGTTTCGGTCGGCGCCGTGGGCCGGGCGAAATTCAGCGCCAGCCTCGCCCGTACCTGTCCGTTCGGATCGGGAACGCGGCGCAGAGCCGGCTTGCCATGACGCGCCGTCACCCAGTTCTGGATATCGCGGTGTTCGATGAGAGTGTGGGTATTCATTCTGGCCTCCCCTCAGATGCCCTAACTAATCCCCCAACGCCGGTCCGACGGTTCCGTTCCGCCCGTTTCGGCACCCTTCTGATTTGTAATTATTGCAGCTTGCGGCCGGCTCTGGCAGCCGATCTTCAGGCCCCCGCTACGGCCGCGGCGTATTGACTTGGCCAAGCGGTTGATCGCATTGCCAAGACGCACGTTCCTCAATTCTTGTAGACCTCAGGCCCGGGCGCGCCGCAGCACTTTTTCCACACGCGTCCGCTTGGCGCTCGCCTCGATCGAGGCGAGTCGCGCCTCGAGCAGCCGCACGAATGCCGCTTTATGCGCCGCGTCGATCACTGGCAGCGCCTGCTCGGCATACATCGGGAACTGGTTCGGCGCCGCACCCTCGAGGCGCTCGAGCAGCACCGGCAGCGCCTTGCCGCCATGTCCGGCTGCGGCAAGTTTTGCGAGGATCGCCACCGCCTTGTCCTTGGCGATCACCGAACCCTTGTCCGCCGCCGCGATGATCTTCGGCAGCTCGGCCAGCACCCCCTCGGGCTGCAGCGATGTGATCGTCTCGATCGCCTGCAACGCACCCCAGACATTGCGGTTGTTCTTGCCGCCGAGCAGGGTCAGGAACGCCTTGGCATGCGGCGCCACCAGCTCAGGCGCCCGCTCACCCAGCTCGTACAGCACCTTGATGGCGTCGTTCGAGACCGCGGTCGAGCCGGTGGCGAGCGCCCCGGTCAGTTCGGCGATGGCGGCGGCATCCGGCTTTGCCGCCAGCGCCTCCGCCAGCTCGACATTGGGCTGCTCGTCGTTGCGCCCCAGCGCCGAGGCGAGTTTGCCGAGGACGCTCATGCGCCGATCGCGGTGTCGAGCGCCAGGGTGATCATCTCCCGAAGCGACGACTGCCGGTCCTCGGCGCTGAGTTCTGCATGGGTGATCAGGCAATCGGTCATCGTGCAGATGGCCAGCGCCTTGCGATCAAACCGCGCCGCCAGCGTATAGAGCGCCGCCGCTTCCATCTCCACCCCAAGGATGCCGTGCGCCGGCAGCCGGCCATAGCCGGTAAGGCCGGGCTCGATGTGGTAGAAGATGTCGGACGAGAGCATGTTGCCCACGTGGTAGCGCATCCCGGCCTTCTCGGCCCGCTCGACGCTGTCGCGCAACAGCCCGAAATCGGCGATCGGCGCGAAGTTGAACGGCGTGAAGGCGTCGCGGACGATCGCCGAATCCGTCGTCGCGCCCTGCGCGATGATCAGGTCACGCACCTTCACCTTGGCATTGAGTCCGCCGCAGGTGCCAACCCGGATCAGCTTCTGCAACCCGTAAACGTTGATCAGCTCGTGCACATAGATCGACAGCGACGCCTGCCCCATGCCGGTCGCCTGCACCGAAACGGGCTTACCCTTCCAGCTGCCGGTATAGCCGAGGCAGTTGCGCACCGAGTTCACCAGCCTGGCGTCTTCGAAGAAGTTCTCCGCGATCCACTTGGCGCGCAAGGGGTCGCCGGGCAGCAGCACCGCTTCGGCATAGTCACCGGGCTTGGCGTGATTGTGCGGGGTCATTTCGGCCTCTCGTAGTTTTGAGTTTCGGCCATCCAAACCCTTTGCAGATGACATGCGCAACCCCTATATGTCCCGCGCATTAACCCCCTTTGTTGGGAGCCTCACATGGTCGCGAAAATCTTCATCGACGGCGAAGCCGGTACCACGGGTCTGCAGATCCGCGAGCGCCTTGCCGGTCGTCGCGACCTCGAGGTGATCTCCATTGCCCACGACAAGCGCAAGGATCTGGAGGAGCGGAAGCGCCTGTTGAACCTCGCCGATGTGGCGATCCTCTGCCTGCCCGACGACGCGGCGAAGGAGAGCGTGTCGCTGATCGAGAACGACACCACCAAGGTGATCGATGCCTCGACCGCACACCGCATCGCCGAAGGCTGGGCCTATGGCTTTGCCGAAATGGACAAGGCGCAGTCCGCCGCCATCGCCAATGCCACGCGGGTCGGAAACCCGGGCTGCTGGCCGCAGGGCGCCATCGCAACGCTGCGCCCGCTGGTCGAAGCCGGCCTCGTGCCGGCCGATTTCCCGGTTACCGTCAACGGCATCTCCGGCTATTCCGGCGGCGGCCGGTCGATGATCGAGGACTATGAGGCAAAGGGCGAGGACGCCAACGAGTTCGCGCTCTATGGCCTCACCTTCAAGCACAAGCACCTGCCCGAGCTGCAGAAATACGCCAAGCTGGCGCATACCCCGCTGTTCCAGCCCGCCGTCGGCAATTTCCGGCAGGGGATGATCACGGCCGTGCCGCTGCAGCTGTGGACCCTTGCCAAGGTGCCGACCGGCGCGGAGCTCCATGCCGCCATCGCCGACCACTTTGCGGCGATCCCGCAAAGCTTCGTCGATGTCGCGCCGCTGTCGGATCTCGAGCGCAGCCCCGAGCTCAACCCCGAACTCTACAACGACACCAACCGCATGCGCCTGCACGTCTTTGCCAATGACAGCAAGGCCCAGGCGCTGCTGGTCGCGGTTTACGACAATCTCGGCAAGGGTGCGTCAGGCGCCGCGGTGCAGAACCTCAACCTGATGCTCGGCGTCGCCGCGGACACCAGCCTGGCGGCTTGACGCCGTCCCGACTGCAGCAGACGGCCCCCTCCCATCCTCCCCCACAAGGGGGGAGGTGCCCCGCCGGTGCTTTGGGTACGATCGAGCGATAGCCTCGACTCTTCACCTCCCCCTTTACGGGGGACTTCGAGCCGTCCCGCAGGGCAAATCGCTCCAGTGGAGCGATTTGAGGCGAGAAGGCCATGAGAGCTACGCTCGAATGGCGAGGGAGGGGGCCGTCTCGATCAGTAGAGCAGCCCCTAAATCTGCAGCCCGCGCAGCAGTTTCGGCCCGTTGCGGTCGAGGCCGGCAGCGCGGGCGATCAGCAGGTCCTTGACCGGCGGCAGTCGGTCGACCACGCCCATGCCGAAATCGCGCAGCGCCCGCACCGGCGCGACGTCGTTCGAGAACAGCCGCACCATCCCGTCGGTTACCATCGCCATCAGCGCGGTGTCGAAGCGCCGCCAGTGCTGGTAGCGCTCCAGCACGTCGGCCGCGCCATGGTCCTGCCCGAGCCGGATCGCGTCGATCACCACCTCGGCCAGCGCCGCCACATCCTTGAGCCCCAGGTTCAGCCCCTGCCCGGCCACCGGATGCACCACATGCGCCGCGTCGCCGATCAGCGCCAGCCGTGGCGCCACGAAACTCCTGGCGATCTGCAGCCGCAGCGGGAAGGCCTGCAGCCCCTCCTCGAGCGTCACGCGCCCGAGGCTCGAACCCATCACCGCCTCGATCTCGGCGGCGATCGCCTCCTGCGGCCAGCCCTTCAGCTCCGCCGCCCGCTCGCTGCTCTCGGTCCACACGAGCGATGACCGCCGGCCTGGCAGCGGCAGGCTGGCGAATGGCCCGGCCGGCCGAAAATGCTCGTAGGCCGTGCCTTCATGGTCGAGTTCGTGCGTGATGGTGGTGACCAGCCCCGATTGCCGGTAGTCGTGCGAGATCACCTCGATACCAGCCATCCGCCGCAGCGCCGATTGCGCCCCGTCCGAGGCGATCACCAGCGGCGCCGTGATGCTTCGGCCATCGGCAAGGCTCAACCGGGCCGTGCCGGGCTCGGCCGCAAAGCCGGTGATCTCCACCGGCGCGATGATCTCGACGCCCTCGCCCAGCGCACCGAGCAAGGTCTCGGCCACCAGCTGGTTGGGCACCAGATGGGCGAACGGCTCGCCCGGCGCCACGTCGCCCAGAAAACTCAGGAACAGCGGCCGCGAAATGTCACCGCTGCCGGAATCGGTGATCTTCATCTGTTTGACCGGCTCGGCGCCGATCGCCATCGCGGTCCACACCCCTAGCTCGACGAAGATGCGGCGCACTCCGGCGGCGATCGCCGAAGCGCGCTGATCCTTGGGCACCGAGAACGGCCGTCGATCAAGCAGGGCGACGCGAAGACCCTTCATCGAGCGGCCCAGCGCCAGCGCCATGGTGAGGCCCACCGGCCCGCCGCCCACGATCACGATGTCAAAGCTGTCGGCCATGAGCAAAACTCCGCTTCGTCGCTATGTCGGACGTCTCGGCGCGCCACGCAAGGCGATGCTTTGCCGCGCCGCCCTGCTGCACAAAGTGTCAGCACATCGATCGATTCTGCCCAACTTCTGTGCATGAACCTTGGGCAGATCGGTCAGCTGCATCGTCTCTAGGCAACTTGCCGCTGCTTTTCCTTAATAGAATCATAAGGTTGGCGATTGCGGCCGCAGTTTGGCACGCGACTTGAGTCTGTTTGAGCCGATTGGAGACCGTCCAACACGTATCGAAAGGGGCATCCATGAAGCTGGTGATTGCAATCATCAAACCGTCGCGCCTGGAGGAGGTCCGTCAGGCCCTCAACTCGCTCGACGTCCACGGCATGACCGTGACCGAAGTCAAAGGCTATGGCCGGCAGAAGGGCCATTCCGAAATCTATCGCGGCACCGAGTATGCCGTGCATTTCCTGCCCAAGCTCAAGATCGAGATCGCTGTCGACGACGCCCAGTCCGACGCCATCGTCTCGGCAATCCGCGAGAGCGCCCAGACGGGCCGCATCGGTGACGGCAAGATCTTCGTGCTCGACCTGTTGGCCGTCACCCGCATCCGCACCGGCGAAACCGGCGCGGCCGCGCTCTGATGCCGCTATCCTCTGGAGAAACCCCAATGACAGACTTGAAGTTGTCAAAAGTCCTGGGAGCTGCGGCACTGGCCTCGCTGGCTCTCGCTCTGCCCGCCCTGGCGCAGGATGCCGCGGCGCCGGCCGCTGAAGCCGTGGCCGAGGTGGTCCCCATCATCGACAAGGGCGACACCGCCTGGATGCTGGTCTCGACCATGGTCGTCTTCGTGATGATCGTGCCGGGCCTCGCCTTGTTCTACGGCGGCCTGGTGCGCTCCAAGAACGTGCTGTCGATCCTCAGTCAGGTGCTCGGCGGCGTCGCCCTGATTGCCCTGCTCTGGGTGGCCTACGGCTATACGCTCGCCTTTGGCGGCACCGAGGGTGGCCTCTCTCCCATCATCGGCGATTTCTCCAAGCTGTTCCTCTCGGGCGTCACGATCGAGTCGACCGCCGCCACCTTCTCGGCCGGCTTCCAGCTGCCCGAACTGGTGTTCGTGGTGTTCCAGCTCACCTTTGCCTGCATCACCTCCACCCTCATCGTCGGCGGTATCGCCGAGCGCATGAAGTTCGGCGCCGTGATGCTGTTCCTCGCCATCTGGTTCACCTTCTCCTACCTGCCGATCGCCCACATGGTCTGGGCCGGCACCGGGTACCTGTTCGGCCTCGGCGCCTATGACTTTGCCGGCGGCACCGTGGTGCACATCAACTCCGGTGTGGCCGCACTCGTCGCCGCCATCGTCCTCGGGCCGCGCACCGGCTTCCTCAAGGAACCGATCCCGCCGCACAACCTGACCTTCGTCTTCATCGGCGCGGGCCTGCTGTGGTTCGGCTGGTTCGGCTTCAATGCCGGCTCGAACCTCGAAGCCAACGGCCTCACCGCCCAGGCCTTCCTCAACACCATCACGGCTCCGGCCGCCGCGGCCCTGGCATGGGGCCTGGCTGAAAAGTTCAGCCGCGGTCATGCGTCGCTCCTTGGCTTCGCCTCGGGTGCCGTCGCCGGTCTCGTCGCCATCACCCCGGCCGCCGGCTTTGCCGGCACCATCGGCGCGATCGTCCTCGGCGCCATTGCCGGTGTGGTCTGCCTGTGGGCCGTCGTCACCTTGAAGCCGATGTTCAAGTATGACGACTCGCTCGACGTGTTCGGCATCCATGGCGTCGGCGGCATTGTCGGTGCGCTGGGCACCGCGTTCGTCGCCAGCCCGACCTTCGGTGGTTACCCGCTGGCCGGCTACGAGATGTGGAGCCAGTTCATCAAGCAGCTGACCGGCGTCGGTATCGCCATCGTCTGGTCGGCCGTGGTGGCACTGATCGCCATGTTCATCGTCAAGGCAGTGTTTGGCGGCGCCCGCGTCACCGAGTCGGCCGAAAGCGATGGCCTCGATCTGTCGAGCCACGGCGAGCGCGCCTACAACTGATCCTCTCGACGCGGGCGGGGACCTCCTCCCCTTCGCCCGCGTCCAACTCCGGAGAGCCGGGTTGCGGCTCGACTCTCCGACCCCGGGAAACAGGCTACGGCCCGGTTCCCACCCGCTGATCGCGGCGTGCAGCTCACGTACCTCTTGGCCCGCCACAGAGGCTTCCCACTCGCAAACCGCGTGGGCTGCACACCCCGGTCAACGGCGTCCGGGCCCGGAAACGGGACCGGCACCCGCTCCGCCAGGCGATTGCCGCGCTGCTCAGTTTCTGGGCAGCGCCGGGTCGTTGACCGCCCAAAATCTAAGCACTTTGCTGCCAGCGAAGCGGTAGGGTTTTGCGCAACGGCGTAACTCATTGAAGTCGCTGCGCTCTTTCCGACCGTTCAACTGGCACGCGGCTTGATTGCCTTGCCCCCGAATTAGCCCGGATGCGAGCCGGGTTTGCTTGGGAGGCTTCAATGGCTGAGTCCGCTGGGCTCGACGTATTCTTTGTGCTGGTCGGCGCAATCCTGGTATTCGCCATGCATGGCGGCTTCGCCTTCCTCGAGCTGGGGACGGTGCGCGGCAAGAACCAGGTCAACGCGCTGGTCAAAATCCTGGTCGATTTCGCCTTTTCGACCCTGGCCTACTTCGTCATCGGCTATTCCATCGCCTACGGCGTCACCTTCTTTCACAACGCCGCAACGCTCTCGGGCGGCGGCGCCGGCTTTGCCCCGCAGGGCTTCAGCCTGGTGAAGTTCTTTTTCCTCGCCACCTTCGCTGCGGCGGTCCCCGCCATCATCTCGGGCGGCATCGCCGAGCGGGCCAAGTTCTGGCCGCAGGTGGTTGCTGCTGCCGTGATCGTCGGGCTGATCTATCCGTTCTCCGAGGGCATCGTCTGGAACGCCAATTACGGCATCCAGGCCTGGCTTGAAGCAACCTTCGGCGCCCGTTTCCACGACTTCGCCGGCTCCATCCAGGTGCATGCGCTGGGTGGCTGGCTGGCGCTCGCCGCTGTGCTGCGCATGGGCCCCCGCATCGGCCGCTACGGCCCGAACGGCCGGCCGTTTGCGCCCTCCTCGATCCCCTGGCTGGCGCTTGGCACCTGGCTGCTTTGCATCGGCTGGTTCGGTTTCAACGTCATGTCGGCCCAGTCGGTCGCCGGCGTTTCCGGGCTCGTCGCCATCAACTCGCTGATGGCCATGGTCGGCGGCATCATCGCCGCCGTGGTGGTCGGCCGCAACGATCCGGGCTTCACCCATAACGGCGCGCTGGCCGGCCTCGTCGCCGTCTGCGCCGGCTCCGACCTCTACCACCCGCTGGCGGCGCTCGCCGTCGGCGCCGTGGCCGGCATCATCTTCGTCAAGGGCTTCACTTGGACCCAGGAGAAGCTCAAGGTCGATGACGTGCTCGGCGTCTGGCCGCTGCATGGCCTCTGCGGCCTGTGGGGCGGCATCGCCGCCGGCATTTTCGGGCTCGAAGCGCTGGGCGGCATGGGCGGGGTGTCGTTCGTCACCCAACTGGTCGGCTCGCTCGCCGTCTCCGCTTACGCTTTCGCCGCCGGCTATGTGCTGTACTGGCTGTCCAACCGCTTCGCGCCGGTGCGCCTCAGCGACGAGCAGCAGCGTCGCGGCGCCGACCTGTCGATCCACTCGATCGGTGCCGAACCCGAGTTCTGAGCCGGGCGGGAACGGTTCTCCTTCCGCGCTCGTTGAGAGAGCGGAAGGAGAGTCCCATGTCTTTCATGAGCAAGGCAAAGTTCATCGATTTTCCGGCGATCGCCTTGATCATCGCGATCATCCTCGTGCCAGTCGCCATCGCGCTCGTCGTTTAGAGTGTCTGCGCGATTGGCCTCATCGAATGGGCGGCGACCCACGGAGTCATTCCCGCGAAAGCCGGAATCTCCGTTTGCGGAGCGTGCGGCCAAACCGAGATCTCTGCTTCCGCGGCGCTGACCGGTGCCGGACGCGACCCAGTCCCTTAGCGCGCCCCTCCCGTCCCGCTTGCCGCCACTGAAAAACCTCTCTATGAGTTGCTTTGTTCAGCCAGCCACAGGGAGGCGCGACATGACAGCATTCCGACCTCGCCTCGCAGGGTTTACCTCCGGTCTGCACCGTTAGGTTGCCCGCGGTCCCCCTGAGGACCAATTCCCGTAGAGCGCTCTTCATCAAGTAGCGCGGCTTTCGAACCGGCCGGATTTCCGGCTCTTTCCAGTTTTGCTCTTTTCCGGGACCGGATGGCTGCCTCGTGCAGCGTCCGGACAAACGACATGGCTTCTTCCAAGAAAACTCAGCGTGGTCAGGCCTATGGCAAGGTGCTCGGCTTCGCCGCCGCACACTGGCGCAAGCAGCCCAAGCGCGTTGCGCTCATCATGGGCCTGTTCTTCATCGAGACCGTCGCCGACATCCTGACGCCGTTCTTTGCCGGTCGGCTGGTCGAGGCGGTGGCAAGCGGCGCCGCAACCAACGAAATCGCCTGGAACGGCGCGATGACCGCCTTCCTGGTCATCGTGGCGCTCGGCGCCGCCTCGGTGCTGGTCCGCCAACTGGCCTTCCAGACCATCATCGCGCTCACCCTGCGCATGATGAGCGATATCGCCCAGAACGCCTTCCACCGGGTACAGCGCTTCTCGTCGGATTGGCACGCCAACTCCTTTGCCGGCTCCACCGTGCGCAAGATCACCCGCGGCATGTGGGCGCTCGACAGCCTCAACGACGTGATCATGATGGCGCTGCTGCCCTCGCTGGTGATGCTGGTCGGCACCACGGTGATGCTGAGCCTGTTCTGGCCGGTGATGGGCCTCGTCATCGGTGTCGGCTCGCTGATCTACATCGCCGTCACCGTCAGCCTCTCGACCCTGTGGGTGGCGCCGGCGGCGAGCCTTGCCAATGCCTGGGATACCCGCATGGGCGGCGCGCTCGCCGATGCGGTAAGCTGCAATATCGTGGTCAAGGGCTTTGGCGCCGAGGACCGCGAGGAGGCCCGTCTCGGCCACGTCGTCGACAAGTGGCGCCGACGCACCTCGCGCACCTGGAACCGCGGCACGCTCAACGGCACCATCCAGAACACCATGCTCTGGGTGCTGCGCTGCACCATTATCGGCTCGGGCCTGTTGCTCTGGCAGAGCGGTGCCGCGACGGCCGGTGACGTGACCTTCGTCATCACCACTTTCCTGGTGCTGCAGGGGTACCTGCGCGATATCGGCCAGCACGTGCGTAACCTGCAGCGTGCCGTCAACGACATGGAAGAACTGGTGGCGCTCGACGACCAGAAGCTCGGCATCGAGGACAAGCCCGGCGCCAAGCCGATGGCGGTCAAGGCCGGCGCCATCGACTTCGAACACGTCGATTTCCACTATGGCGTGCATCTGAAGCCGCTCTATCGCCAGCTCGACGTGCATATCGCGCCGGGCGAGAAGGTCGGCCTCGTCGGCCATTCCGGCTCGGGCAAGACCACCTTCGTCAAGCTGATCCAGCGCCTGCACGACGTCTCGGGTGGCCGCATCGTCATCGATGGCATCGATATCCGCGACGTGCAGCAGGCCTCGCTTCGCCAGCAGATCGCCATCGTGCAGCAGGAGCCGGTGCTGTTCCACCGCTCGCTGGCCGAGAACATCGCCTACGGCCGGCCCGGCGCCACCCGCGCCCAGATCGAGGAGGCGGCAAAACTCGCCAACGCCCACGATTTCATCGCGAGACTCCCCAAGGGCTACGAGACGCTGGTGGGCGAACGCGGCATCAAGCTCTCGGGCGGCGAGCGCCAGCGCGTCGCCATCGCCCGCGCCTTCCTGTCGGACGCGCGCGTGCTGATCCTCGACGAGGCGACTTCCAGCCTCGACAGCGAGAGCGAGCTGTTGATCCAGCAGGCGATGGAACGGCTGATGGTCGGCCGCACCACCATCGTCATCGCCCACCGGCTCTCGACCGTGCGGGCCCTCGATCGCCTGCTGGTGTTCGACGGCGGCAAGGTGGTCGAAGAAGGCACACACGAGCAGCTGGTGAAACGCGACGGCGGCATCTACCGCCGGCTGTTCGAGCGCCAGGCACTTGAGCTGATCAAGGGCCTCGAGGCGGCCGAGTAAGCAACCACGACCCGGTCCGGTTCTTCGGGCCGGGTCACTCTCCCGGCGTCCAGGGCGTCAGCCGAGGGATCCATCGCCGGACATTGGCCCGGTAGTGCTCGTACTGCGCGCCAAAGCTGCGACTCAGCGTCGGCTCTTCGTAGCTGATGACGAACAGGTGGACGGTGAGCCAGATCACCGCGCCATAAGCGAGAACCGGCAGACTGCCGAACAGCAGCGCCTGCCCGAGGATCAGCGACACCACGGCCACGTACATCGGGTTGCGCACGAACCGGTACGAGCCGGTGACCACCAGCGTCTCGGTCGGATAGACCGGCGCCGGCGTGCCACGGCCCTGCAGCGCAAAGTGGGTAAAGGTCTCGGCCAGCAGCACGCCGCCGAGCAGCAACAGCAGGATACCGGCCCAGCGCACGGGCTCGATGCCGCCGAGCGGTGGCCCCACCTGCCAGCCGGAGATCCAGTACGGGATCAACCCGGCGACGACGCCTGGCGCGACGAACAGGAAGATCACCGAGCCGGTGATCGGTGCGATGCGATCGCCAATGCCAGACATCCGACCCTCCCTTTCGCCGGGAGGCTAGCGCGTCCGACTGGAACGAAAAAGGGCCCGCACGAAGCGGGCCCAGTTAGGCGGAATCGGGTGCCGTTACTTCGGCAGCAGGACCTTGTTGACGACGTGGATCACGCCGTTCGACTGGTTCACGTCGGTGATGGTGACGCGGGCGATGCCACCGCTCTCGTCGACGATATAGACCCGGCCGCCTTTGGCGACGGCGGTGAGGGTATCGCCGCTCAGCGTCTTGAACGCCCAGCTGCCGCCGGCCTCGGTGGCCTTGGCGAGCAGATCTTCATAGGACCAGGACCCCGCCGCCACATGCGCGGTCAGGATCTTGACCAGCATCTTCTTGTTCTCAGGCTTCAGCAGCGTATCGACGGTGCCGGCCGGCAGCGCCGCGAAGGCGGCATTGACCGGGGCGAACACGGTGAACGGGCCGGCGCCGGACAGCGCCTCGACGAGGCCCGCGGCCTTCACCGCCGCGACCAGCGTCGTGTGATCCTTCGAGTTGACCGCGTTCTCGATGATGTTCTTGGTGTCGTACATCGCGGCGCCGCCGACCATCTTGGTGGCAGCGAGCGTCGGCAGCGTGGTGGCGCCGAGCGCCAGGATGGACACCGCGAGCAGCGTCCGGAGGGTGTTGTGCATGATCGTCTCCCAAGGGGCGGCCCTTGCCACCCGCGCCAAGAGCTACGGGCCATGCAGCGAATTAGTTTTGTTGGCGCGCGATTTGTGATCGGATAGCTTCATCGTCAAATGCCGATGGATATTTCCACGGAGCGGTTGAAATCGCGCCCATTCCTCCCGACCTGAGCCCGATGACCACACTCCCCCTCTCCATCCTCGACCTCGCGCCCGTCTCCGAAGGCACGTCGACGCCTGATGCGCTCAGGCACATCATCGCCCTCGCCAAGCTCGGCGACGAGCTCGGCTTCACCCGGCTCTGGTACGCCGAGCATCACGGTATGCCGTCGATCGCTTCGTCCTCGCCGGAAGTGCTGATTGCCACCGCCGCGGCCAATACCTCGCGCATCCGTGTCGGCTCGGGCGGCGTCATGCTGCCCAATCACGTGCCGTTGCGCGTCGTCGAGACCTACCGCACCCTCAACGGCCTCAATCCCGGCCGCATCGATCTCGGCATCGGCCGCGCCGGCGGCAGCGATGGCCGCACGCTGCAGGCGCTGCGTTCGGTGGGTGGCGAGTATTTCGCCCAGGAACTGGCCGAGATGCTGGCCTTCGAGGAAGCCAACTTCGCCCCCGACCACCCGTTCCACCAGGTCATGGTGGTGCCCGAGCGGGTCGAGCTGCCGCCGGTCTACCTGCTCGGCTCGAGCGGCGCCAGCGCCCAGGCCGCCGGACAGCTGGGCGTCGGCTATTCCTTCGCCGCCCATTTCAGCGCCACTCCAGCCGGCCCAGCCTTTGCCGCCTATCGCGCCGCCTTCACCCCGACCGACGCCTTCCCCAAGCCACACGCCATCATCGCCGTCTCGGCCCTGGTGGCGCCCACAGACGAGGAAGCGCAGTTCCTTGCCCGCTCGCAGGAGCTGATGTGGGCGCTGTTCCATTCGGGGCAGGTGCGCAAGCTCGTCTCGCCGGAAGAAGCGGCGGCGCATCAATATTCCCCGCACGAGACCCGCATCATCGAGGGCCAGCGCCCGCTGTGGATCGTCGGCTCGCCCTCGACAGTGAAGGCGGCGATCGAAAAGAAGGTCGAAGAGTCCGGCGCCGACGAGGTGATGGTCACCACCACCATGTACGACTACGAGCTGCGGCTCCGCTCGTTCCGCCTGCTTTCCGAGGCCTTCGGCCTCTAGGTCACTTCCGCCTCTGCACCGACCCTTTCAGTCGGCGCTTCCCTCCCCCTTGAGGGGAGGGATTGAGGGAGGGGGTGGTCCTGTGATCACCGATGGACCCCCACCCCCAACCCCTCCCCTC
>NZ_LAJE02000096.1 GCF_000970465.2 Devosia insulae DS-56 | reverse complement strand
GGGATGTGTATAAGCGAAGGCGGTGGAGGGGGCGGCAGGATGCGCCGGTGTTTGGGGTCGCCCCCTCCACCAGCTTTGCTGGTCCCCCTCCCCCGCTGCGCGGTGGAGGAGCACCGAGAAGCCGGTGGCTCTTTTTGTGCGATTGACCCGCATCGCCCGCCCATCGGCCTGACCCAATAACGCATCGAATTGCCGCTGCCGAGCGCAGCTTCGGACGCATGATAATCGGAGGATATTCAGCATGACCGCCCGCGCCTATTGCGACTGCCACGTCAATATCTACAACGAAGAGCACATCCTGCCGCTGTACTGGACACTGCATGGCCGGGTGCGGAAGGGCGAGCTCAGCCATCAATCCGATGCGGATTCGCTCTATACGGCGATGGCCGATGTGGAGAAGGCGATCATCTTCACCCTGCGCTACGCCGATGCCATCGGCGTCGAGGGCAATGACGAGCTGACCGCCGCGGCGGTGAAGAAGTATCCCGACAAGTTCGTCGGCTTCGCCTATGTCGACCCGCGCCGTCCCGACTACATGGACATGCTGCACCACGCCATCGAGGACCTTGGCCTCAAGGGCGTGAAGTTCGGGCCGATCTATAACGGCGTGCACCTCAGCGATCCGCGGCTAGAGCCGGTCTATGAGTATCTGCAGAAGCACAACATCCCGCTGACCATGCATATGGGCACCACCTATGCCCGCAATGCCCCGGTGGAGCTGGGCCGCGCCATCCATGTCGAGCCGGTGGCGCTCAAATATCCCGACCTGACCATGATCCTCGCCCATATGGGCCACCCCTGGTACGACGAGGCAATCGTCGTGGCGCGCAAGCAACCCAATGTGTGGCTGGAACAGTCGGCGCTCTTCTACCGGCCCTGGCAGTATTACAACATGCTGGTGCTGGCCGAGGAGTATCGCACCGCCGACAAGATCTTCTTCGGCACCGACTTCCCGTTCGCCGGCGTGGCGGAATCGGCCGACGGGCTGATCAACATCAACAAGCAGGTCGAAGGCACCAACCTGCCGCGGGTGAGCGAGGAGACGATCCAGTCGATCCTCTGGTCCAACCCGTTCAAGACCTGGTGGAAGGGCGACAACCCGCTCGCCTGAGCGGCCGGCTCCCGATTGACCGATGCCGAACCGCCTCAAGGTTCGGTATGGCGCAGCAGCGAGGCAAAGATGAAGATCACCGAGGTCGAACCGATCCTGTTGCGCGGCACTGCCGCCTATGGCGCGGGGGCCAGCGGCGCCGAGGCCACCGATAATGGCGACTGGCAACTGCTGATCCGCGTCGCCACCGACGAAGGCCTCACCGGCTGGTCGGATGCGGAAACGCTGGCCCCGGCGGCGGTCAGCATCATTGCCGGCGAGGGTATGGCGACGGTCGGCTTCCAGACGCTGGGGAGCCTGCTCGTCGGCGAGGACCCGCTCGATGTCGAGCGGCTATGGGACAAGCTCTATGTCGGCAGCGCCTATTACGGCCGGCGCGGCATTGCGATGCACTGCATCTCGGCGCTCGACAACTGCCTGTGGTCGATCCGGGCCCAGGCAGCCGGCATGCCGCTGGCCGAGCTGCTCGGCGGGCGGCGGCGCGACAAGGTGATGGCCTATGCCTCGACGCTGTTCCGCTCGACGCCCGAGGGCATGATCGAAGCCGCCAATGGCTATATCGACAAGGGCTATCGCGCCGTGAAGTTCGGCTGGGGGGTGTTCGGCCAGGACCCGGGCAGAGACCGCGAACTGGTGGCGGCCGCCCGGCAGGCGCTGGGGCCCGATCGCTACCTGATGGTCGATCCCGGCTGGTATCCGACGGTGACGCCGAACCGTATGCAGCCGCGCAGCCGTGCCGATAACGAGAAGCTCTGCCAGTGGCTCGGCGACTATGACGTGCGCTGGGTCGAGGATTTCATCCACCCGGAGAATTTCGACGAGTATGCCGCGGTGCGGGCGGCGAGCCCGGTGCCGGTCGCGGCAGGCGAGCAGGTCTCGACGGTGTGGGAGTTTGCCCGCTTCATCGAGAGCGGCTGTGTCGACGTCATCCAGCCCGACCTGACGCGCTGCGGCGGCCTGACCGTGGCGAAACAGGTGGCACAGCTGGCCAACCGGGTGGGCATCGACCTGGTGCCGCATTCGTGGCTGACCCACCTGCTCACCGGCTACAGCCTGCAGCTGATCGCGACTTTGCCGCGGGCGCATTTCGTCGAGTTCAACGTCAGCCAGAGCCCGCTGACGGCAGGTATCGCGCCGACTTCGCTGACGCTGGACGAGACGGGGTGCATCACCATTCCCGCTGGCGTCGGCATCGGCATCGAGGTCGATACGCAATTCGTCGCGGCCCACCGCGTCGCCTGAGGAGCCGGATATGGATCGCCAGATCGTCAACGCCCGAGACCTCGATCTCGACTCGCCCGGCCGCCGCGATTACCTGGTGGCGCTGCCGCATGACGGCATCTGGGGCGATCACCTGATCCCGCTGACCGTCTTCGTCGGCCCCCGGGCGAAGCCGGGCCGGGGCCTCGTCGCCTTCGGCTCGACCCACGGCAACGAGTATGAAGGTCCGGTGGCGATCAAGCACCTCCTGGGTGAGATCGACATGGCGGATGTGCTGGGGCGCATCATTCTCGTGCCGGTGCTGAACGTCGCAGCCTTCCGCGCCGGAACGCGGGATTCGGTCAATGACGATGGCGTCAACCTTAACCGCGCCTTCGTGGCCGATGCGGGCCGTACGCCGAGCCTCGGCCGGATTACCCACCGCATCGCCGACTTCGTCCGCACCAGCATCTGGCCGCACGTGCATGTGGTGCTGGACCTGCATGCCGGGGGCGAGGTGGCGCAGTTCGCGCTCGGCCCCAGCTTTCACCCGATCGCCGACCGCGAGCAGAGTTTCAGGATCGAACAATCGGCCCGCTGGTTCGGCTCGCCGGTGGTGCTGGTCTACCAGAACGAGACCCCGGGGCTGCTGACCAGCGAGGCGGAACGGCAGGGCAAGGTGACTATCGGCGCCGAGCTCGGCTGGGGCCGCTCGATCCAGCCCGACGGCGTCCGCTATGGCCGGCAGGGGATCCGGGCCGCCGCCATCCACTGGGAGCAGCTGCGCGGCACCATCAAGCCGATCGATCACCATGCCGACGGCACGCAGGTGAAACTCTCGATCGTCAACCGCAACTGCACCGTCATCGCCCCGTTCGATGGCCACTACGAGCCGCTCCGCAAGCCCGGCGACGCGGTTACGGCCGGAGCGACGATCGGCTACCTGCACGATTTCCAGCGGCTCGAACTGCCGGCCTGGCCGGTCAGGGCAGGGGTCTCCGGGCGGCTCGCCGCCCAAGCCTGGGGCGCCCGGGTCAACCAGGGCCAGCACATCGCCATCGTCGGCGAGGTGCAGGACTGGCAGACGGAGTAGCGGTCGGCAGGCACGGGACTCTCGGTAATCCTCCCCGCCACGCGGGGGAGGATCACCGCACCGCCGGTGGCCTATCCCGCGACAGCTTGACATTCCCCTGAAGTTTGTTAATCGATTAACAACTCGATTAACAAATCGACCAAGATCATCTCGGAGGAGGAGACGATGAGAGGGTTTCTGAAGGGGTTTGCCGTTGCCGCCATGATCGGGGCAGGGGGCTCGGCGGCACAGGCCGAGACGTTGACGGTGTACTGGAATGCCGGGCACGCCTGGGATGCCTACCAGGCGGTGATCGACAAGTTCGAAGCCGATAATCCGGGCTGGACGGTGCAGTGGGAGAAGTTCCAGTGGCCGGACATGCGCACCAAGCTGATCGCCGATTTCGCGGTGGGCAACACTCCGGACCTCAGCGCCGAACCCGGCGGCTGGGTGCAGGAGTTTGCCCAGCAGGGCCTGTTGAAGCCGCTCGACGAATATGTGGCCCGCGACGGCGAAGCGATGGGGTATCCGGGCGACTGGCAGGACTTTTCGGTCAACCGCAACATGGTCGATGGCTCCTATTATGGGGTGCAGCTGCACCTCACCTGCGCGACCCTGGTCTATAATGTCGACATGCTGAAAGAGGCCGGGTTCGATGCGCCGCCCAAAACCTGGGAGGAGTTCCGGCAGATCGCCATCGCCACCACCAAGCCGGGCCGCTTCGGCTTCGCTCCCAACCCGGTGCCCGCCTATTACTGGCCGTGGATGTTCCAGGCCGGTGCGACCTATTTCGACCCCGAGGCCAAGCAGGTGGTGTTCGACAGCCCCGAAGCGGCCAAGGGCCTGCAGTTCATCGCCGACCTGATCCACAAGGACAAGGCGGCGCCGCTCCCGGTCACCGGCGCCGACTATGAAGGCCCGCAGAAGCTGTTCACGGCCGGCCGCGCCGCCATGATCATTACCGGGCCATGGGACGTGACGCCGATCCGGACCGGCAACCCCAACCTCAACTGGGCCATCGCCCCCTCGCTCACCGACACGGCGCAGGCGACCCTCGCCGGCGGGGTGAGCATGATGATCCCGGCGGCGGCCAGGCACCCGGACCAGGCCTGGGACCTGCTGCAGCGCTTCGTGGCGCTCGAGACGGAGCTCGCCGCTTCGGTTGCCAACGGCATGACCATGCCGCGCAAGTCGTGGGCGGCCTCGCCCGAGGTGCAGGCCGACCCCACCCTCAACAGCTTCGGCCAGTGCCTGCCCTATGCCCGCGACATCACCGCCGATCTCCGCCTCACCGGCAAGAGTGCGCGGGTCGAGGAGCTGTTGAAGTCGGCTGTCGACGATGTGGTCTACAACAACCGTCCGGCGGCCGAGGTGCTGGCGCAATATGCGGCAGAGGCCAACAAGGCCCTGGCCGAGTAGCCGATCCCTGGACCCGTCCCGGAGGCTTCGGCATCCGGGACGGCTTTTGCGAACGCCTGGGTCAGATCGGACGGAACGATGCTCTCGCTCAATAACTGGAGAACGCGGCAGGCGCTGATTGCCTATGGGCTGCTGCTGCCGGCGATCGCCTATTTCGCCACCTACTTCTTCTATCCGATCGTGGTCGAGCTCTGGGCCAGCTTCTATCGCGGCGCGCCGCTGATCGGGGAAGCCCGGTTCGCCGGGTTCGACAACTACGTCCAGGCGATTACCGACGAACGGGTGCGGCGGGCGCTGTGGATCACGCTGGTCTACGCCGTCGGCACGACCGCCTGCACGTTGGTGGTGGCGCTTGGCCTCGCGGCGATCCTCGCCGGCCCGGTCCGCGCCAACAACATGATCCGCGCCATCATTTTCTTTCCCTACATCATCTCGTTCGTGATCGTCGCCTTGATGTGGAAGAGCCTGCTCGACCCCTATACCGGCATCCTCAATTCGATCCTCTTCATGTTCGGCCTCGAAGGGCAGAACTGGCTCGGCACGCCGCAGACGGCCTTGCCGACGATGATCGCCATCACGGTGTGGAAGGATGTCGGCTACGCCATGCTGATTTACGTCGCGGCGATCCAGGGCGTCCCGCAGACGCTCTATGAAGCGGCGAGCCTCGACGGCGCCACGAGGCGCCAGGCGTTCTTTTCGATCACCCTGCCGCTCCTCGCCCCGACGACGCTGTTCCTCGCGGTGATTTCGATGATCAGCCACCTGCAGGACCTCTCGGCGCCGTACCTCCTCACCAATGGAGGGCCGGCCAATGCGACGCGGCTGTTCAGCCTGCATGTCTACGAGGCGGCCTTTGTCGAACTCAATATCGGCTACGCCTCGGCGCTGAGCTTTCTGATGTTCATCGTGATCCTCGCGATCACCTTCATCCAGTTCCGCTTCCTGGGGCGAAAAGTGAGCTACGCATGAGCGCCGCCCTCTATCATCGGAGCCTCCTCGAAAGCATCGTCATCTACACCGTGCTTGGCGTGGCGGTGCTGCTGGCGATCTTCCCATTCCTCTACATGCTGTCGCTGTCGCTGCAGAGCGACGCGGACCTGTTCTCGGGGGTGCCGGTGATCATCCCGAGCCAGCTGCAGTTCTCGAACTACATCGACATCTGGGAGCGCGCGCCGTTCGCCCGCTTCGTGCTCAACAGCTTCATCATTGCCGGCGGCATTACCGCGCTGCACCTGATCTTCGACCCGCTGATCGGCTACGTGTTCGCCAAGATGCAGTTTCCCGGCAAGGGGGCGATGTTCGCCGCGGTGCTGTCGACGCTGATGCTGCCGTTCTTCATCAGGATGATCCCGCTCTACATCCTCACCGCCGAGATGGGGTGGCTCAACACCTATCAAGGGCTGATCATGCCCTTTGCGATGAGCGCTTACGGCATTTTCCTGATGCGCCAGTTTATCTTGCCGATCCCCGACGAGCTGATCGAGGCGGCCCGCATCGACGGGGCAGGGGAGTTGCGGATCTTTTTCACCGTGATCCTGCCGCAGATCCGCCCGGCGCTGGCGACGCTGGGCCTCTTGACCTTCGTCTTCCAGTTCAACGAGTTCCTGTGGCCGCTGATCGTCGTCTCCACCACCGAGATGCGACCGATCACCACCGGCCTCACCCTGTTCAACCAGGAGTTCTTCACCGCCTGGAATCTGACAGCCACCGGCGGCGTCCTCCTGTTCCTCCCAAGCTTCGTGCTGTTCCTGTTCACCCAGCGCTACTTCATCCGCTCGGTGATGATGAGCGGCATGAAGTGAATATCGAAAGGCCATCGCACGTGACCAGGCGCCCCAACATTATCGTCTTCTTCACCGACCAGCAGCGCTGGGACACCGTCGGCGCGCATGGCAGCACGATGGGCGCCACGCCAAACTTCGACCGGCTGGCAGAGTCCGGCATGCTGGTGCGCAACTCGTTCACCTGCCAGCCAGTATGCGGCCCGGCCCGCTCGATTCTGCAGACGGGCAAGTATCCGACGATGACCGGGTGCTTTCGCAACTCCATCGCCCTGCCGCGCAGCGAGAAGACCCTGGCGCACCATTTCACCGCGGCGGGATACGACACCGCCTATATCGGCAAGTGGCACCTCGCCGATCACGAACCGGTGCCGGAGGAGGAGCGCGGCGGCTATGGCGAGTGGCTGGCCTCGAACATCCTCGAGTTCACCTCCTATGCCTATGACACGGTGATGTACGACAACGACAACCAGCCGGTGCGGCTGCCCGGCTATCGGGTCGACGCGCTCACCGATGCGGCGATCCGCTACCTCGACCGGCCGCACGACAAGCCGTTCTTCCTGTTCGTTTCCTATCTCGAGCCGCATCACCAGAACCAGACCGACGACTATCCGGCGCCGGCGGGCTACGAGGAGCGGATGCGGCAGAAAATGGTGCTGCCCGGCGATCTCGTGGCGCTCGGCGGCACGGCCGAAAAGCAGTTCCCCGGCTATATGGGACAGATCGCCAAGATCGACGAAGCCTATGGCCGGCTGCACGATGCGCTCACCAGCCTGAAACTCGCCGACGACACGGTGGTGATGTTCACCTCCGACCACGGCAACCACTTCAAGACCCGCAACGGCGAGTACAAGCGCTCCTGCCACGAGGCCTCGATCCGGGTGCCGACCCTGTTCACCGGACCAGGCTTTGATGGCCGTGGCGCCCATGACGGCATGGTCAGCCTGATCGACCTGCCGCCGACCCTGCTCGACGCGGCCGGCGTCGAGCCGCCGGCGCATATGCAGGGCGGCTCGATCCTGAGGCGCGAGGCGGGGGACGGCGACGACATGTTCATCCAGGTCAGCGAGGAACATGTCGGCCGGGCGCTGCGCACCCGGCGCTGGAAATATGAAGTGATCGCCCCCGACGGCGATGGCTGGAACGATATCGGTTCGGCGCTCTACCGCGAGGCCTTCCTCTACGATCTCGAAGCCGATCCGCACGAGCTCGACAACCTCGTTGCCGCCCCCGAGCATGCCGGGATCCGGGCCGAGCTACGCGGGCGGCTGATCGCCCGCATGCAACAGGCCGGGGAGACGGTTCCCGAAATCGCGCCCCGGGAGTAAGGAGGTCGGGACAACCTTGCCGGGAGCGCCAGTGCCTGACCGCGACGACCTCATCGACCGACCGAGCGAAACGCTCCGTGCCCCGACCATGGCGGATGTGGCACGGCTGGCCGACGTCTCGACCGCCACCGTCTCCAATTATCTCAGCGGCCGCGCCGAGCTGCTGCGGCGCATGGGGCCGGAGGTGCAGGAGCGGGTGCGCGAGGCGGCCCGCGCCCTGGGCTACGTCAATAACAAGACGGCGCGACACCTGCGCATCCAGCGCACCGAGCGCATCTGTGTGCTGCTGCCGCAACTGGGCATCCCCTATGCCGATCAGATCGCCAATCAGATCGACGCGATCGCCCGGGCGCGCGGCTATTCGGCCATCATCGTCACCGCCCATTCGCTGGAGGAGTGGCAGCGCGTCCTCGCTGAAGTGGAGGGCGGCCTTGCCGATGGCATCATCGGCGATGCGGACGGCTTCAGCGAAGACGAGTTGGGCGAGTTGTTCGGTGATGGCACACGCACCGGCAAGGCCCATCTGGTGCTGCACGCCAATGCGGCGCCCAGGGGCTTCTCGGTGGTGAACTACGACCGCCTCTCCGCCCTGGGGCTGGCCCTCGACCGGCTCAGGGCGCATGGCCGCCGCCGCCTTGCCTATTTCGAGAATGTCTCGCAGCGCCGCAATCCGCGGGCGGCGCTGGTGCGCGACTACGTGGCGCGGCCCGACAGCGGCATGGAGCTCGTCGCCATGCTGCAATGCGCCAGCAGCCGGGCCACGGCGGCCGAGGCCGTGCGGCAGCTGATGGCCGGCGAGATTCGCCCCGATGCGATCGTGGTCGAATCCGACTTCTCGGCGGTGACGGTGATCGAGGAATTGCAGCGGGCCGGCGTCAATGTGCCCGCCGACATCGCCGTGATCGGTTGCGGCAATGCCGAAGAGGGACTGTTCGCCAATCCTCGCCTCACCACCATCGGCCCCACCGCCATTTCCCTCGCCGAACCCACGACGCACCTGATCGATCGCATCGAGCAGAAGGGCGAACTCGGCGTCAGGAGTTTTGTGCTGCCCTGGACCTTGATTGCGCGCGACAGCGGGTGACGGTGGAGAACTCTCTCAGCCCCGATACGGCCCTCCCGGCGGTCCCCAGCCCCACACCGGCATCGGCGGGTTGCCCTGTGGCGCCTTCACCCCCGGCTGCGAGTTGATGACGGCGATGCGCGTTCCCCACTCGAGATAGCCGACAAAGGCCGCCCGGAACTCCGGGTCGCTGGGCAGGCCGACCTCGTCGGCGGTCTCCAGCATCAGCTCGATCCAGCGCTTGCGCTGGGTTTCGGTCAGGGCGCGGCCGAGATGGCGGGCAATCATCCCCGAATGCGAGCCGCCGTGATCGGTATAGGGCGTGCCGCCGCCGAACACCTCGGCAATAAAGCTCGCGACATGCGCGGCATGCCTGGGGTCCATGTTGGCAAAGACCGGCCCGATTACCGGATCGGCCGGGACGCGCTGATAGAATCGCGCCGTCAGGGCGGCGATGCGTTCCTCGCCGCCCGCCCACGCGCTGAGCGTTGGAACAGATGAATCGGTCATGTGCTGCTCTCCTGGTTGCCCGGAGGCTGCCTCGCGGCACGATGCTGCCGCAAGCTGGCCCGTTGGGCAGGCAAGCTCCGTGCGACTTTAGTCCACCTAAAATTGCTGTTGCCGCCATCACATTTTCCCCACACAAATCAGCGACGCGTGCCACAGTTCAGGGCACGGGGGCATAAATGGGCGATCTCAACGAACTCCGCGGCCGGATCCGGGCAGCGCTTCTGGCCGACGAGGCCGAAACCATCGCGCGGCTGACCGCCGACGCGGCATTGAGCGACGCCGACCGCGCCGCCATCGGGCAGCGGGCGCTTAACCTGGTGGAAAAGGTGCGCGCCGCGCAATCGAGCGGCATGCTCGAATCCTTCCTCGCAGAGTATTCGCTGTCGACCGACGAGGGCATCGCGCTGATGTGCCTCGCCGAGGCGCTGCTGCGGGTGCCCGATAACCGCACCATCGACGATTTGATCGAGGACAAGATCGCGCCATCGCGCTGGGCCGAGCATCTCGACCGCGCCAATTCGGCTCTGGTCAACGTCTCGACCCTGGCGCTCACCCTCACCGGTTCGGTGCTGCGCGAGGGCGGGGCAGGGATTGCCGGCACCATCAAGAATTTCGTGCAGCGCATCGGCGAGCCGGTGATCCGCTCTGCCGTGATGCAGGCGATGAAGATCCTGGGGTCGCAGTTCGTGCTCGGCCGCGACATCGAGGAAGCGACCCGAATCGCCCGCCGGGCCGAGAAGGACGGCTTCACCTATTCCTACGACATGCTGGGCGAGGCCGCGCGCACCGAGGCCGACGCCAAGCGCTATCGCGCCGCCTATGCCGAAGCCATCGCGGTGCTCGCCACCCGCTCTACTGCCGGCTCGGTGCGCGACAACCCGGGTGTCTCGGTCAAGCTCTCGGCGCTGCATCCGCGCTACGAGTTCATGAAGCGTGAGCGGGTGATGGATGAGCTGGTGGAGCGCACGCTCGCCCTCGCCATGATGGCGCGCGGCGCCAATATGGGCTTCAACATCGATGCCGAGGAAGCCGACCGGCTCGACCTCAGCCTCGACGTGATAACAGCGGTGCTGGCCGACGAACGGCTTGCCGGCTGGGACGGTTTTGGCATCGTGGTGCAGGCCTATGGCCAGCGCGCCAGCCATGTCATCGACTGGATCGAGGCGCTGGCCGAACAGTTCGACCGCCGCATCATGGTGCGGCTGGTGAAGGGCGCCTATTGGGACAGCGAGATCAAGCGCGCCCAGGTGCTGGGGCTCGATGGCTTCCCGGTGTTCACCCGCAAGCCCGCGACCGATGTCAGCTACATCGCCAACGCCAAGCGGCTGTTGTCGAAGACGCATCGCATCTACCCGCAATTCGCCACCCACAATGCCCATAGCGTCGCCGCAGTGCTGGAGCTGGCGCAGCGGCTCGGGGTCGGCAACGACGCCTTCGAGTTCCAGCGCCTGCACGGCATGGGCGAGCGGCTGCACGAGATCATCCACGACGATCACAAGACCCGCACCCGCATCTATGCGCCTGTGGGACGGCATGCCGATCTTCTCGCCTACCTGGTGCGGCGTCTGCTCGAGAACGGCGCCAATGGCTCGTTCGTCAACATGATCGCCGATCGCGACGTGCCGGCCGCTGCGGTGGTGCAGGACCCGTTCGAGGCGGTGACAACCGCCGTCGCCAAGGTGCGGGCGCCCGCCGACTTGTTCGCGCCGCGCCGCGCCAACTCGAGAGGGCACGACCTGACCGACCCGCTGGCGGTGAACTACCTGCTCACCGATCGCGACCGCTTCCGCCCGAGCGAGAAGCGCTGGCACGCCGTGCCGGCCTCACTGGTCGCCGGCAGCCAGGGCGAGCAGTTTTCCATCATCAGCCCCGCCACCGGCGAGCCGGTGGGTGACGCCATCGGGGCAGGGCCGGAGACGCTGGAGCTGGCCATCGCCACGGCGCGCGACGCAGCGCCCGGCTGGGCGGCGCGCCCGGTGGCCGAGCGCGCCCTGCTGCTCAGGCAGGTTGCCGGTCTCTACGAGGACAATGCCGCCGAGTTCTTCGCGCTCTGCGCCCGCGAGGCGGGGAAGACCCTCAACGATGCGGTGAGCGAAGTGCGCGAAGCCGTGGATTTCCTTCGCTATTACGCCGCCGAGGCGGAAGCGAGCGAGCCGCGCCAGCCGCTCGGGGTGTTCACCTGCATCTCGCCGTGGAATTTCCCGCTCGCCATCTTCACCGGCCAGATCGCCGCGGCTCTGGTTGCCGGCAATACCGTCCTCGCAAAGCCCGCCGAAACGACGCCGCTGATCGCGGCGCTGGCGGTGCGGCTGATGGTGCAGGCCGGCATTCCCGAGGACGTGGTGCAACTGGTGCCAGGCTCCGGCCCGGTGGTCGGCTCGGTGCTGACCTCCGACCCGCGTATCGATGGCGTGTGCTTCACCGGCTCGCTGGCGACCGCCAAGGCGATCGACGTGAAGATGGCCGATAACCTCGCGGCCGGCGCGGCGCTGATCGCCGAGACCGGCGGGCTCAACGCCATGATCGTCGATTCCACCGCCTTGCCCGAGCAGGCGGTGCGCGACATTCTCGCTTCGGCCTTCCAGTCGGCCGGGCAGCGCTGCTCGGCGCTGCGCATCCTCTATGTGCAGGAAGACGCGGCCGAGCGGACGCTCGAAATGCTTTATGGCGCCATGGACGAGCTGAAGCTCGGCGACCCCTGGGACCTCTCGGTCGATATCGGCCCGGTAATCGACAGCAAGGCCAAGGCGAAGATGGACGCCTATATCGCCGAGTTCGCCGCCCGCGACGCCGTGCTGCACCAGCTCAAGGCACCGGAGCAGGGGACGTTCGTGCCGCCGACGGTGCTGAAAGTCTCGGGCATTGCCGAGATGAAGGAAGAGATTTTCGGGCCGGTGCTGCATGTCGCGACCTTCAAGGCCGAAGATATCGGCGCGGTGGTCAACGCCATCAATGCCTCGGGCTATGGCCTGACCTTCGGGCTCCATACCCGCATCGACGGGCGGGTGGAGGAGCTCTCCGACCGCATTCGCGCCGGCAATATCTACGTCAACCGCAACCAGATCGGCGCGGTGGTCGGCTCGCAGCCGTTCGGGGGCGAAAGCCTTTCGGGCACCGGGCCGAAGGCGGGCGGGCCGAATTACCTGAAGCGCTTCTGGCGTCCCGCCGAGGCGTTCGAACCCTCGACCGGGGTCAACCCGCTCTCCGGGCTTTCCATCGGCTTTGCCATCGCGGCGGTCGACCAGGTGAAGATCGGCATCGAGCGGGTGGGGATCGAGCCGGCGCAGGAATTGCTGCCCGGGCCGACCGGCGAATCCAACACGCTCTACACCTGGCCGCGCGGCGTGGTGCTCTGCCTCGGACCCGATACGCAAAGCGCGCTGCAGCAGGCGACGCTGGCGCTCGAGCAGGGCAATGGCGTGCTGGTCGTCGCTCCCGGCGCCAGCCGCATCGCCGAGGCACTCGGCGCCAATGGCGAACCGATCGGCGGGCTGGACAAGAAGCTGTCGCCTGCCGCCATCGAGGCGGGGCTCAACGTCGACGCCATCATGCATTTCGGCACTGACGCGGATCTCCGGCCCTGGCGCCAGGCGCTCAGCCGCCGCGAGGGGATGATCATCCCGCTGGTCACCCGGCCGAGCGACGCCGAACGGCTGATCACCGAGCGGCATGTTTGCATCGATACGACGGCCAGCGGCGGGAATGCGGAGTTGCTGGCGGGGCAGTAGCTGACCGCCGGCAGTGAGTCTCTGCTGGTGCCCTCGCGTCCCCTCGCCCCTGAGGGGAGAGGGCAAGTGCAGCTTGCGAGCGTCAGCGAGCTAGCGAAGCTCGGGTGAGGGGTTCAGCCTCTCGGCATGCTGGCTCCTTCCAGCGGGAGGCATCGCTTCACCCCTCATCCGGCGCTACGCGCCACCTTCTCCCCTGAGGGGAGAAGGGAAGGAGGGGGCCGTCTCTCTCAGTCAGGCCCGACTAAAT
>NZ_LAJE02000095.1 GCF_000970465.2 Devosia insulae DS-56 | reverse complement strand
CGTCGGCAGCGGGCGCCCGACCAAGAAGGAACGTCGCGACACCGACCGGCTGCAGGGCGACGAGGACTGAACGGTTCGGCCGCCATCGTTCACTTTGCCGTTACGATCGTCGACCTCGATTTCTCGCTCCTCCCGCCACAATTGCCAACCGGCATGCCCCGATGCGCAAGCCGGCGTAGTGGGCCCGCGGCAGACACGGATAACCATGTCGGCGAGCAAGGCTGCTGCGCCGAAAGCCTGACTGCCCTGTCCCTTGCGGCGTGGGAGAAAAAGGGCTAGCACGGCCCGAGGCGTACGGCTTGCTGCGCGCGCCCGGCTGAAAGACCCAGCGGCCCGACAAACTTGAGCAGGAACGCTCGCGAAGAATGACCTACATCGTCACGGACAACTGCATTAAGTGCAAGTACATGGACTGCGTCGAGGTTTGTCCCGTCGACTGCTTCTATGAAGGCGAGAACATGCTCGTCATCCACCCCGACGAGTGCATCGACTGCGGCGTCTGCGAGCCCGAATGCCCGGCCGAGGCGATCAAGCCCGATACCGAGGGCGGCCTCGACAAATGGCTGGAGATCAACAGCAAATACGCCTCCGCCTGGCCCAACATCACTGAGAAGCGCGACGCTCCGGCCGATGCCAAGGAATGGGACGGGGTCGAGGGCAAGTTCGAGAAACACTTCTCCGAAGCCCCCGGCGAGGGCGATTGACCTTTGCCCGGCGAGGGCGATTGAGCCGCGGTTTTGCCGCCGGTTTGCCATGCCGATGAACGGGTTGGGCCCGGGAGCTGAACGGCTCCCGGCGATCTTGATTCGCAACTTTTGATTTTGCTGAAATTTTGTGCTACGCTCCTCAAACGAATGGAGCTTGCCCGTCATCCAATGCGTGCCTTCGGGCACCCTTTTTTTTGACACCAGCAATATTGGGGGCGCAGTCATCCGGTCGCGCGGACCGGAGGAGTGCGCAAAGGGATTTTGCTTATCTATTCGGATGGGCGAACCAGCAACAACAGGACGGCCTCTCCGCGAAGAGCTGTCCGGCGGCGGCGTTAATAGGAGTATCCTCTATGGTCACCAAGAAGCCTCAGCAGCGGCTTGGATTCAAGACGGGCGAGTACATCGTCTATCCGGCGCATGGCGTCGGCCTCATCACCTCGATCGAGGAACAGGAGGTCGCGGGGCTGACCCTCGAGCTGTTCGTCATCTCGTTCGAGCAGGATAAACTGACCCTTCGCGTTCCCGTCGCCAAGATCAAGTCGGTCGGCATGCGCAAGCTCGCCGAAGAGGACGAGGTCAAGAAGGCGCTCGAGACCGTCACCGGCCGCGCCCGCGTCAAGCGCACCATGTGGTCGCGCCGTGCCCAGGAATACGAAGCCAAGATCAATTCCGGCGATCTGATTGCCATCTCGGAAGTGGTGCGCGACCTGTTCCGCTCCGATGACCAGCCCGAGCAGTCCTACTCGGAACGCCAGCTGTTCGAGCAGGCGATGGACCGCATGAGCCGCGAGGTTTCGGCCGTCAACAAGCTGACCCTCACCGAGGCCGTGCAGCTGATCGAGAAGAACCTCGCCAAGTCGCCGCGCCGCGGTCCGAAGTCGGACGCTGCCGACGCCGAAGAAGCCGCGTAGGTTCACGTCACGTGACGCATCAGGGCCGGTCGCAAGACCGGCCCTTTCTGTTTCTGCCGCCGGCGCCCGGCACGGCCTGGTGACGCAGGGGCGCAACAGCGGCAGGGTGGCGCATCCCTGAGATTATTTCCATGACCGCCAAACCTCGACAGATCTTCATCGCCGCCGCCGTGCTTGCCGGTCCCGATGGCCGCGTCCTCCTGGTGCGAAAGCGCGGCACCAACGTCTTCATGCAGCCGGGCGGCAAGATCGAGCCGGGAGAGGCCTCATTGGCGGCGCTACAGCGCGAGGTGCAGGAGGAACTGGGGGTCGCCATCGATCCGGCGACCGCCCATTATCTCGGCCGTTTCTCGGCCCCCGCGGCGCATGAGACGGATGCGACGGTGGTGGCCGAGGTGTTCTGGCTCGCCATCCAGTCGAACCCGGTGCCGCAGGCCGAAATCGAAGAAGCGCGCTGGGTCGACCCTGCCGAACTCGATGAACTCGAACTCGCCGTGCTGTCGCGCCATCACATCCTGCCGGCCTACCTCAAAGCCCGCTGAGCGCCACTATCTCGGGATCGGCCAGAACGCCCGGACGCGCTGCTGGTAGGCACCGAAGCGATCACCGCGCGAGCGCAGCATATGCGCCTCGAGCGGCGGAATGCCCGAGACGTGCACCAGGAGCCAGTACATCATGACCGGCGCCAGCAGAGTGAGCCAACCCCAGGGATAGGCGAGGCTAAGGCCGATCGGCACGTAGGCCAGCCAATACAGCCACTCGAAGAAGTAGTTCGGGTGCCGGCTGAGCGACCACAGCCCGACATCGCATACCGCGCCTGCGTTGCCGCGATCGGCTTTGAAGGCCTTGAGCTGTGCGTCGCTCACCGCCTCGCCGGCCAGAGCCAGCAGCGCGATGACGACGCCAAGCAGGTCCCCGATACCCAGCGGCGCCGGATTGCCGGCGGCCGCGAGCGCCGCGACCACCAGCACCAAGGCTGCCACGCCCTGGATCAGGAGAAACACGAACAGCTGGCTGCGATAGCGCTCCCCCCAGCCGCGGCGCAGTTCCGCATAGCGCGGATCATCGCCACCCGAGAGCGTGCGGCGCGCGATGTGGGTGCCGAGCCGCAAGGCCCATAGCGCCAGCAGCGCGATCACCAGCCACGCCCGTTCGCCCAGCGCGCCACCGGCGGACCACAGCACCGCACCGACGCCAACCAGCCCGGTGCCATAGCTCCAGAACGTGTCGGCCCAACCGGAACGGCCAGAGCTCACCACCACCCACCAGGCGAGCGTCATCACCAGTGACAGCGACACTGCAGCGAGGACGATCGCCGGACCACTGATCATTCGACCTGCTCCGGCACGCGTCGGTCGGAAACCGGCACGGTGCCGGACGCGATCCGTTGCCGCGCCGGCGACCAGTGGAAGATCGGCACGCCCTTGGCGATGAGCTTCAGGGCTTCCCAATGGATGCCGAGGACCACCTTCAGCGTCATCAGCGGATAGCCGGCAAAGGCCCGCCACAGCGCCCGGTTCGACAGCTCCTCGCGCCGCCCGGTGAAACTGGCAGTGAGCAGCAACCCCTCGGCATCGTCTTCGAGGATCGAGATGCCGACACGTTCCCTCGGTGCGGTGATGCGAAAGCGATAGGTGCACTCCATCGGCATGAATGGCGAGACGAAGAACTGCTTGCTGGCCGCGTGTCGCACCACCCGCTCATCGCCACTGGCCGGCAGGGCATAGGTGTGGCGCTCACCATGGGTGTTGTGCACCTCGTAGAGGATGCCGGCGAGGCGCCCGTCCCGCTGGTGGCAGAAGTAGACGCTTAGCGGATTAAATACGAAACCGAGCAGCCGCGGATAGCAGAGCAACTCGACCCGGCCGCCATCATAGCCGATGCCAGCCTCTGCCAGACGCGCTGCCGCCCACGCCTTGAGCGACGTCTGGCCATCGCCGTGATCGGACTGCCGGAAGCTAAATAGTCCGCCGCGCTCGATGCCGAGCAGCGGGAAGCGACCGTTGAGCGCTTCCAGCTCGTCGAGGTCGAGCAGCAGGCAGAACACCTTGTAGCCGAGGCTGTGCCGCTTCGGCCTGAGCCGGCTATGGGCGACCTCGCCGCGATAGAGCGCCGACCTCATTGCGCTGCTTCCAGCACCGTCGGCGCAGCAGCAATGCGCCCCCGCTGCGCCGCCCAGGGCGGGTTGATACCAAACTGGCTGGCCACCGCGAGGCCCGACTGCAGCGCATCTTCATGAAAGCCGTAGCCGAAATAGCTGCCGCAGAACCAGGTGTTGCGCCCCCCCTGCAGCCGCCACAGCTGGTCCTGCGCTGCGAGTGCGGCGTGGTCGAACAGCGGGTGGGTGTATTCGAAACTGCGGACGATGCTTTCGGGGCGCGGCTGCCGCGACGGGTTCAGCGTCAAAAACATCTGCCGGCGCGTACGCAGTGATTGCAGGTGGTTCATCCAGTAGCTGACACAGAGCGGTCGGTCGGCGCGTGCATCGTCCGAGCCGATATAGTTCCAGCTGGCCCACACCGACCGCCGCCGCGGCATCAGTGCAGGATCATCGTGCAGCACCGCGACATTGGGGGTGTAGCGGAAGGCGCCGAGCACCGCCTGCTCATCTTCGGAGGCATCGTCGAGCAGGCCCAGGGCCTGGTCGGCATGGGCACCGATCACCACGTCGGTGAACACTTCGCGGCCGCCCGCGGCGTCATCAACGACGACGAGGCCGGCTTGTCGGCTGACCCCCGTCGCGCCGGGCCGGCGCTGCATGGCGGTGCCGATATCGGCCATCAGCGCCTCGACATAGCTGCGGCTGCCGCCGAGCACAGTGCGCCATTGCGGTCGTTTGGTGACCTGCAGCAGCCCATGGCTGGTAAAGAAGCGGAGGAACGAGCGCATCGGATAGTCCCGCATCTGCTCGGACGTGGTCGACCAGATCGCCGCGCACATCGGCAGCACATGCTCCTCGATCAGCGCTCGCGACCAGCCACCGCTATCGAGGAACTCGCCGAGCGAGATCGCATCCATGGCGTTCTCATCGAGCCCACGCGTCACTTCGTAGAATTTCACGATGTCGGCGATCATCCGCCAGAACCGTGGGTTGACCAGATTGCGCTTCTGCCCGAACAGCCCGAATGGCCGGCTCGAGTATTCCACCCGGCCATCGCCCACCGACACCCCGAGCGACATGTCGGAATCGACACTGGGTACCTGGAGGTGCTCGAGCAGCGCGGTGAAATTGGGATAATTGCCCGGGTTGTAGACGATGAAGCCGGTATCGACCGCGATCGGCCCCTCCGGGCAGTCCACATCGACGGTGTTGGCGTGTCCGCCGAGCCAGCCATTGGCCTCGTACAGTACCACCTCGTGCCGGCGGCTCAGCAGCCAGGCCGCCGAAAGCCCGGCAATGCCCGCGCCGATGATTGCGATGCGCCGTCCGGCCGCCCGCGCCTGGTCTTGGTGGAGATGTCGCACTGAGTTTCCCATCCGCTGCCGATGGGAGGAACTACGGGTCGCGGGCACGAATTGTTTCAGGCGCAGCAAAAAACACTGGCGAGCGAAACAGTTGGGTGTTCACACCCGTTGCTTACAGCTCAGCTTCCGGAGATCGCCGCATGCCGCCCTTCGTCGTTGCCTATGCCGGAGCCGCCATCACCATGCTGGCGCTCGATGCGATCTGGCTCACCACCATGGTGCCGCGCCTCTACCAGCCGCAACTCGGCGATCTCCTCGCCGAGCGCCCCAACCTGGCGGTGGCCGGAGTATTTTACCTGCTCTACCTTGTGGGCGTGCTGGTCTTTGCCATCCTGCCGGCGCTCGAGGCGCGTAGCTGGCTGACGGCTTTGGGTTATGGCGCCCTGCTCGGCCTCGTTGCCTACGGCACCTACGACTTCACCAACCTCTCGACCCTGCGCAACTGGCCGCTCAGCCTCAGCCTGATCGATGTGGCCTGGGGCACCGCGCTCACCGCGGTCACCGCGCTCGGCGGCTACTGGGCAGTGCGCTGGCTGCTGCCGGGCTGACCTTACTCGACCGTCACGATCTTGTACTTCTGCCCGGCCACCAGCGTGTCGCCCGGGTAGAGGTTGTTGAGGATGTAGAACAGGTCGGTGCCGCGGCTGAGCCCGTTCATCCGGCGGGCCAGCGAGTCCGCGGTGTCGACGCTGCCGGCAGTGACGGTGCGAACCACCAGCTTCTTGACGAGACCAAGGTCCCTCGCGCCCGCCGCCCGAAAACTCTTCAGCGTCGCTTCGGCGGCCTGGGTGAAGGCCGGGCTGTCGAACTTGGCGGCGAAGATGAAGCGGTAGACCCGCCCCTCGTGCCGCACCACGGCAACGCGGAAATTCCACTGCGGGGTGACGGCGACGCCGGTCGCCATCTCGAAGCCGTTGGCGGTCTCGCGTTTTACCGTCGTGGGCTGCAGCCCGGCGATCCAGCCGGACTTCAGATAGTCCTCGAGCCCCATCGACGCCGGCACCTCGGCGCTGTCGAAGCGCACTGCCTCGCCTTCGCCGGCGACGCCGACCACCGCGCCCTTCGAGATCTGCAGCGTGTAGTTCTGCGGCACCTCGAAGGTGAATTTCAGCGTCGGGTTGATGTAGCGGCGGCCGACCACCGCGCCCTGCGCCGGGCTGTCGCCGAAGGCGAGGCCTTCGATGCCGGCCATATAGCCGTCACGCGCCGTTTCACCCAGGCCCGGGGCGCCGAAGAAGGCGCGCGCCGTCTCGATCGCCTTCTGCACGCGATCCGGGGTCGAGGGGTGCGAGGACAGGAAATCGCCTTCCTGGTCGGCATCGCCGGCCGAGAAATGCGCGAACCGGCCCATGGCGCCAAGGAAGCGCGCCGCCGCATGCGGATCGTAGCCGGCCCGGCCGGAGGTCAAAATGCCCTCCTTGTCGGCGGCCAGTTCCTGCTGCTGGCTGAACGCCGCCAGCGACATCTTCGAGCGGTTCGAGGCCTGGTCGGTGGCGGTATCGGCGCCGAACACGCCGGTCACCACCTTGTCGACGATCTCGTTGGTGCGCACCCGGTTGGTGCGGGCGCGAGCATGCTTGAGCGTCACATGCGCGATCTCGTGCGCCAGCACCGCCGCGATCTCCGAAGTATCGGAGGCGAGCGCCAGGATGCCGCGGGTGACATAGACATAGCCGCCCGGCAGCGCGAAGGCGTTGACCTCGGCAGTATCGAGAATGGTGACGGTGAACTTCTGGTTCGGCTGGTCGGCGGCGGCGAGAAGCCGCCCGACGATCCGCGCGATCATGATCTCGGCCTGGCGGTCCGAGTAGATGCCGCCATAGGAGGCCACGATGCGTGGATGCTCGCGCGCCCCAATCGCATCTTCCTCCGGATCGTCGGAGGCGACGATCGGCGCGTTCTGCCCCTCGGTGCGGGTCGTCGTGACGCCGGGCAGGCTCGTGCAGGCGGCAAGCACTGCGAGGAGTGTTGCTGCAAGCGGGGCGCCGAGCGCCGTGGTCATCGAACGCGACTTCATGGAGCGAGGAGAACCTCTATCTGCTCTGGATGGGTGACTTCGACCCGCGGGCCATCGACGTCATCCATCCAGCCTCTGATCCGGACGAAGGCACCCTCGAGCTTGAGGGGGTCGAGGCCGGAGCGTGCAAAGAGCTGAACCGCCGACCGCTCGAGCACGGCGGTGAAGTCCTCTTTCCACGATCGGCCAAAATTCAGGTAGATGCGCCCCTGCGCCTCGTCGGCGAGAAGCACCCGACCCTCCACCAGCTCGTAGTGACCCAGGCGCCCGGCCAGTTCTGCCGGCCGGTCCGCCCGCCGCACGAGATAGTAGGGATCGGCCCAGATGCCAAGCTTCATCAGCCGCGCCGAGCCCTCGGCACTGAGCAACTGTGGCAGACATGCACGATTATCGGGGAACGAGTAGACCCGCGCCCAACCATCGGCGATCATCCGCTGCTGCACCCAGAGCTCGGGGGTATCGACGACGAACAGCTGCCCCAGCGTCCGACCATGCCGGTCGACCTGCTCGCCGCCATGGCGCACCGCGACCCGTTTGCCGAGCGTCAGCGCTTCGAGCGCCAGCCGCGCCTCCTCGGCCTTCGGCCAGGTCTCGAAACCCTCGCGCCCCAATGGCAGCTTGGGCGCCTGCGTGCCGATCAGCCGAACCACGACGCCGGTGTCGAGCACCACCGTATCGCCGTCGGTCACCGACATGACGGTGCCTTTGGGGCCGTCGACCAGCCCGTCACAGCCCATGGCAAGGGCGCTCAACGGCATGGCGACGAACACCGCAGCCGCAGCAAATCTGAGCACATTCCGAGCAAGCAAACTTGGCCCCATCCGACGACATGGCAAACTGCACGAAATTGCGGCGAAATTCTTCCTTTCTACGGCCTCGCCACGACGAATGTTGCACCTTGGCCACTTCTCCTCAGGGGCGATTCGACAACGTGACAGTTCAACGACTTGGACAATGTCGCCGTTTCGAGGAAACGACGACGTGCATTAGGATCACGCCGATTCTGCTGCCGGATCCCTGACCGATGCTCGCTGAACTCTTCGTCTATGCTGCGAGCTACCGAGCAACGCCGCCGGCGTTCCGCCCGCATCTGGGCGAAGCGGTGGGACTGTGGGCCCGTGGCCAACGCCAGACCCGCGCCTGGGCTCCGCATCTCGCCAACTCTCGCGGCCTGATCGACACCACCATCGACGACCTGACCGCGCGTCGCACTGTGGTGGTACTCGGCTCCGGCCCGCTGTTCGATGTGCCGGTCGAATCGCTCTGCCGCACCTTCAAGCGGGTGATCCTCGTCGACCGCATCCACCTCTCGACGGTCGGTCAGCGGATCGACCGCTATCCCAATGTCGAGCGCCAATGGCGCGACCTGTCGACGGCGAGCAACCCAGACGCCCTCGACTTCCTCGAAGCGATCGACGATCTCGACTGGGTGATCTCGCTGAGCCTCGTCAGCCAGCTGGCGCGCGCCGCGCCGGGGGCGGGGCGCCAGGTGGTCGACGGCCACTTAGACAGGCTCGCGGCGCTCCCCTGCCCGGCGACGCTGGTGACCGATCTCGATTATCGCGTGTTCAACCGCCACGGCGTGATGCTCGACACTGCCGACCTGCTGCACGGTCGGCCCGTGCCGCGCAGCGGTCTGCGCTGGAAATGGGAAGTGGCGCCCTTCGGCGAGGAAGGCCACCACACCCGTCGCGTGCATTCGATGGCGGCGTGGCCCGACTGGCGCCACGCCTGACCTCTCGGCTGGTTCAGACCAGCCGCGCCTCCAGCGTCACCTTGATGGCGCCCAGCGCCCGCGACACCGGGCACTCGGCCTTCGCCTTCTCGGCCAGTTCCTGGAACTTCGCCGCGTCGATCCCCGGCACTTTGCCCTCGACCGTCAGCGCACTGCCGACGATGCCGGTGCCGGAAATGAGCTCGACCGCCGCGGTGACCTTGAGGTGCTCGGCGGTGGTGCCATTGGCGGCGAGGAAGGCGCTGAACTGCATGGCAAAGCAGCCCGAATGCGCCGCCGCGATCAGTTCTTCGGGGTTGGTGCCCGATTGGCCGCTCTCATCGACGAAGCGGCCCTTGAAGGTGTAGGGCAGGCCCGCGAAAGCGCCGCTCAGCACATCGAGCGTGCCGGTCCCCTCCTGCAACGTTCCCTTCCAGTTGGCGGTGGCAGTACGCTTCATCAGAAAACTCCATTGGTTTCGATAATTGGCGGGCGGGACACTAGCGCTTCCGCGCCCCCGCCTGCCAGCCCGGCCGTGAACCGGCCTCCGCCCGTATCAACGGCCCCTGTTACGGAGGGTTCCGGGGCGGCGTCGGCGCCGATATCGCCGCTGGCAAGAGCTGGGTAACCATCCGCCTCTATCCTCAGCCGTGAGTGATCGAGAGTGCCATGCGTAAATCCACTGCCCTGCTGACCGTTCTGTTGCTGACCTTCGTCCTCGCCGGCTGCTCGTCGCTTGGCGGCCTCACCAAGGACAAGCAGCCGCTTTCCGCCCGTACGGTCAGCGTGCTCGCGGCGCTCGACACCACGCCGGCTGCACCGATGCTGGTCCGCGTCTTCAAGGAGAGTTCCGAGCTCGAGGTCTGGAAGCCCGACAGCCGCGGCAGCTACCGCCTGTTCAAGACCTACGCCATCTGCAAATGGTCCGGCGAACTGGGCCCCAAGGTCAAGGAAGGCGATTACCAGTCGCCCGAGGGGTTTTATGAAGTGACGCCGGGGATGATGAACCCCAAGTCGAGCTACTACCTTTCGTTCAACACCGGTTTCCCCAATCGGCTCGACCGCGCCCAGGGCCGCACCGGCACCAACCTGATGATCCACGGCGACTGCAAGTCGGTCGGCTGCTACGCCATGACCGACGAGCAGATGAAGGAAATCTACGCCCTGGCGCGCGAGAGCTTTGCCGGCGGCAATCCGAGCTTCAAGCTGGAGCTCTATCCGTTCCGCATGACCGAGGCCAACCTGACCCGGCACGCCACGAACCCCAACATGGCGTTCTGGCGCAACCTCAAAGAGGGCTATGATGTGCTGGCTCAGACGCAGCGACCGGCAACGGTCGGGAGCTGCGGCGGCCGCTATGTCTTCAATGCCGGCGCCACCAGCTTGCCCGATGACCCGCTGGGCGCCTGCCCGGCCGACGCTGCTGCCCCGACCACGGCAGAGCTCGCCGTCGCCGCCGGCAATCCGGCGTTCTCATGAGGCGATAGCCGGCGCAGCGAGAATAAAGGTCACGCCACGCCGCCACCCTCGTGGTCCACCGCCTGGCGCTTGCCGGTCGAGAACATGATCAGCGCGAACACCGGTTCACTGCCGACCGCCCTGGCCCAGTGCCGCACATCCTGCGGGATGCGGATGATGTCGCCAGCGCCCAGCATCACCGTCTCCTCGCCGAGCTTATGCTCGCACGAGCCGGAGACGACGTAGAGGAACTCCTCGCAATTGGGGTGCGAGTGCAGCGGGTTGCGCTCCCCCGGCTTGATGAGACAGGTGCCGAAGGTCATCTCGGTCCCCGCCATCGATTTGTCGGTGATCTTCCAGTTGAGCTCGCCCCAGCCGGTATTGACCCGCTCGCCATCGGCGGCGCGGGCAACGAACGTCTCGATCGTCATCGTTGGCTCCCGCGCTCAGATCGCCGCCGCAACGCCGTGCGGCGTCGTAGCGTAAAAGTCGTAGAGCTTCATGATCTCGAGCGCCGTCTCGAGCGTCCCCTTGCTCACCGCCCGCCCTTCCAGCACCGCCTCGCAGAAGTGCAGCACCTCGGGCACATAGCCCAGCGTGAACATGTTGTTGTTGTAGAGCTGGCCGAGCGAGAATTCTGGCTCGTACACCAGTGTGGCGCTCTCCTCGGGCTGGATCCAGCTCGAGGCCCGGCCATAGCTCGGCAGCTTGGCCTTGCGGTAATGCGTCAGTTTCACCCCGTTCTCGACCACCGCATGGCTGCCTTCGCCGATCGCCTCGACCCGCTCGAGCGGTCCTCCCATGCTCTGCCCGGCGCTGAAGTGCAGCGCCCCGATGGCGCCGGACTTGAACTTGAGGCTGGCAATGGTGGCGCCGGTGGGTTCGGCCCATTCGAAACTCGCCCGCTCGATCTCGCCGGCAAGAAAGCTGATGATCGCCGCGGGATGATAGATGTGGTCGATCACCGACTGCATGGCGACGAGGTCGCCGCGCTTGTCGGGCGCCGGCAGCGCCTGCGGATAGCGCACCACCAGCGAGGTCAGCCGGCCGAATTCCGGCGCCGCGACGATATCCTTGAGCTTCTCGATGGCGGGAAAGAAGGTCTTCTTCAGCCCGGTCATGATGTTCTTGCCGGTTCGCCGGGAGACCGCGATCAGCTCTTCGACCTCCGCCCGGCTCGCCGCCGTCGGCTTTTCCATCCACACATGGGCGCCGGCTTCGACCACGTCCTTGGCCAGTTGCGTCGCCTGCACGTGCCCGTCTTTGGTGTAGCTGGTGACGATGAACACCACGTCCGGCTTTTCGGCCGCGAGCATCGCGTGGTGGTCGGTATAGGTGCGTTCGGCCCCGAACACCCGGGCGAAGCCATCGGCGCGGTCCTTCGAAAGATCGCAGATGGCGACGAGGTCCACCGGCGCGTAGCGGAAGGTTGGGTAGACATTGCGGTAGGCGTGGCCGCCGGCGCCGATGAAGCAGGCCTTGAGCCGCCGCTCGTACTCGAAATTGTAACGGATTTCCTTGGGGACGTGGTGCGGCATAACTCAGCCTTTCAGGGCGCCTTGCGTGAGGCCTTCGGTGAAGCGCCTCTGGGTCAGGATGTAGAGGATGATGACCGGCAGGAAGGTGATCACGGTGCCCGAGAACACCAGCCGGAAATCGGTGGAATAGGTCGACGCGAACCGCACGAGGCCGAGCGGCAGCGTCTGGTTGCCGGGGCTGATCAGCACCACCAGCGGCAGGAAGAAATCGTTCCAGGTCGACAGCGCCGAAATGATCAAGAGCGCCGAGATGGCCGGCTGCGACAGCGGCAGGAACACCCGGGTGAGAATCTGGAAATGGTTGGCCCCATCGATCCGCGCCGCTTCGCTCAACTCGTTCGGCACGCCGAGGAAGAAGCTGCGCATCAGGAACAGCCCGAACGGGACGCCGTTTGCAACCTGCGCCAGCACCACGCCGGCCATCGAGTTGATCAACCCAAGGTTGAACAGCACCTGGTAGAGCGGAATGATGATCGCCTGGATCGGGATGGTGAGCCCGAAGATGAAGGCGTAGAACGTCCACTCGCGCCCGGGAAAGCGGATCTTGGCCAGCGCATAGCCGGCCGGAGCGCAGACGATGAGGGTCAGCACCACGACGCCCGCCACATTGATCAGGCTGTTGCCGATCAAGGAGCCGAAGCCGCCGACATTCCAGGCATCGGCGTAGTTCTGCCACATCAGTTGCTTGGGCAGCGCGAACGGATCGCCGCGACCGATCTCCGCCTCGGTTTTCAAACTCGAGCTGACGAGCCACAGGAACGGCCCGAGGATGATGGCGAACACCGGCAGCAGCAGCGCCACCATCGGCCATTCACGGGGTTGGCGTCTGCTCATGACGATTTCCTCGCGCGCCAGCGGTTGAAGGCAACGGTGATGGTGATGGCGAGGACACTCATCAGGATGCAGAGCACCGCGGCGAGCCCATGGTCCTGCGCCTGGAAGGCCAGCCGGTAGATGTAGGTGGTAATGATCTCGGAGGCGTAGAACGGCCCGCCATTGGTCATCACGAACACCGTGGCAAAGCCCTTGAGCCCGTTGATCATGGCAAGCGACAACACGAACGTCATCACCTCGCTCAGGCCCGGCAGCGTGACGTTCCAGAGTTTTTGCCACCCGTTGGCGCCATCGATCTCGGCCGCCTCGTAGAGCGTATTGTCGATGTTCTGCAGCCCGGCGATGAACAGCAGCATGTAGAGCCCAAAGCCCTGCCAGGAGCTCGCGACATTCACCGAGAACAGCACCAGCAGCGGGTCGCTCAACCAGCCTTTGGCCCAGCCGGCGAGCCCCCACTGGGTCAGCGCCGTGTTGATGAGGCCATAGAACGGGTCATAGATATTGGCCCAGATCACCCCCACCACGGCGAGCGAGACGAGGTGCGGCAGGAACAACGCGGTGCGGAAGAACACCCGCGTGCGGCTCAGCCGGCCGATCGCCAGCGCCAGCGCCAGCCCCAGTCCGCCCGCCAGCACCACATGGTAGAACAACCACAGGAAGGTGCGGCCGAGGCTCTGCCAGATGATCGGGTCCTCGGTGGCGCGGAGGTAATTGTCGAAGCCGACGAAATTCGCCTCGGTATTGAAGCCGCCCGAATTGGTGAAGCTGATCCAGATGGTCAACAGGATCGGCGTCAGGCTGAACAGCGCATAGAGCGCAATCGCCGGCAACATCAGCACGAACGCGGCGCCGAACCCGTCACGGGCCCCATCGGCACGGGGGCGCCGCGGGGGGGCGGCAATGCCCGCTCTATCAGCGGTAGTAGAAAGACCGTTCATCTGGTTAGTCC
>NZ_LAJE02000094.1 GCF_000970465.2 Devosia insulae DS-56 | reverse complement strand
GTGGAGGATCACGGAGAGCCCGGTGGCTCTTCTTAAGCGACTGGCCTGCCTGTCTCTTGGAGCGTCTCGGATGATCGCCACCGCCACGGCCCTGCTCTCGCCGCAAGTGTTGAAGGAAGCGCGCCAGCGGGAGCGGCGGGTCGCCTGGCAGCAGACGCGCGTCGCCTGGCTGTTCATCGCCCCGGCGGTGCTCATGGTGACGCTGTTCCTGCTCACGCCGGTGGTGTTCAACGTCATCCTGAGCTTCACCAAGTGGCAGAAGTTCACCGGGCTCGACCAGTTCGCCGGCTTCAACAATTATGCGCGACTGTTCCGCCTGCCGTACTTTTCGGAAGCGCTGGCCAATACCGCGGTCTGGGTGGTCGGCGCCGTGGTGTTCCCGCTGGCGGTCGGCCTCGGGCTGGCGCTGCTGCTCAGGAACATCCCGTTCCAGGAAACCTTCAAGAGCCTGTTCTTCCTGCCGCGCGTCCTGGCGCCGACGGCGGTGGCAGCGATCTGGTACTATGTCTATGCGCCGCGCGGAGTGCTCAACTCGGCAGTTTCCGGCATCACCGGCACGCCGTTCGATTTCGGCTGGCTGTACGACCCGGCGACCATCACCGGCTCGGTGATCGTCACCTTCGTGTGGCAGACCGTCGGCATCACCATGGTGCTGCTGCTGCTCGGGCTCGCCGCCATCCCCAAGGACCCGATCGAAGCGGCGCGGGTCGATGGCGCATCGAACTTCCAGATTTTCCGCCACATCGTCTGGCCGCTGCTGCTGCCGACGGTGCTGGTGGTGACCATCCTTAACGTTGCCGCGGGCTTCACCACCTTCGACCTGCTGTGGGTGATGGCGACGTCGTTCCCGGGCAAGCGCACGCTCTCGCTCGCGGTCTACATGTATTACGAGAGCTTCTCGAACGGCGCCTGGGCCTATGGCTCTGCCGTCGCCGTGGTGCTGGGCGCCATGGTGATCACCGTCAGCGCGCTGCTCGCCGTGGTGCAGGCGCGCGTCAGCAGAAACATCCGATAGGCAGATCATGGCAGTCGACATCACCGACAAGGCGTTCATCTCGGGCCTGATCGCGAAGGAAAAGCGCACGCAGCGCCAGGGCGGCCGCTGGCTGGTTATCCCGATCCTGGCGCTCACCGTCGCCTACCTGACGCCGCTCTATTACCTGTTCGTCACCATCTTCAAGACCTCCGAGGAGTACGCCAAGAAAGGCGTACTGGAGCTGCCGGACAGCCTCGCGCCGCTCGCCGACAACGTGGTGCAGGCCTGGACCATCGCCAATCTCGGCCAGGCGGCGATGAACTCGTTCAGCTACGCCCTGGTCGGCGCGGTGCTTTCGGTGTCGTTTGCCGCGGCAGCGGCCTACGGCATGACCCGGCTGCACCTGCTCGGTGCGAACGGCTGGTTCATGCTGATCTTCACCGGCACGCTGTTCCCGTTCCAGATGTACCTGGTGCCGCTGCTGTTCGGTTATCAGCGGCTGGGACTGGTCAACACCTGGTTCGGCATGCTGCTGGTCTATGTGGCGATCTGTATTCCGTTCCCGCTGCTGGTGCTGCGCAACTCGTTCTCCTCCATCACCCGCGAGGTCGACGAGGCGGCGCGGATCGAGGGCGCCAGCGAATGGCGGGTGTTCACCTCGATGATCGTGCCCAATGCGATGGGTCCGCTGATCGCGCTGTTCCTGTTGCAGTTCACCTTCATCTGGAACGACCTGCTGTTTTCCTCGATCCTCGCCAACGGCATCGAGGTGCGCTCGATCATGGTGGCGCTGCAATCGCTGCAGGGCACCTATTCGACGCTCGGGCCCAACGTGGTGATTACCGCGACGCTGATTTCGAGTATCCCGACGGTCTTGCTGTTCATCGCCCTGCGGAAGTACTTCATGGCAGGATTGCAGCTGGGGAACAAATGACGGCGGAACGAGCATGAAAGCCCCCAAGGGGATATCGGCGGCAGCAGAGTTCGGCGACAGCGGCTACGGCACGCGGCAGGATGGCGGCTCGATGGCGAGCCAGGTCTATGACCGGCTGATGCAGCAGATCCTCGACATGCAGCTGCCGCCGTTCCAGGAACTTTCCGAGGCCCGGCTCGCCGCCGAATTCGGGGTCAGCCGCACCCCGGTGCGCGAGGCGTTTGCCCGGCTGGCGCGGCGCGGCCTGGTGGAAATCCTGCCGCAGCGCGGCACCATCGTTTCACCGCTCAGCGAAAACCTGATCGCCAAATCGCGTTTCATCCGCGAAGCATTAGAGCGCCCTCTTGCCCGCCTAGCAGCGGAGCGGCTGACGCCGGAGATCGCGGCGCTGTTGAAGCGCGAGATCGTCCTGCAGCACACCTTTGCCGGGCTCGGCGACGACCAGGACTTCCTCAAGTCGGATGATCGCTTCCACTCGCTGATCGCCAAGGCCGCCGGGTTCGAGACCATCTGGGACGACGTGCGGGAAGCCAAGTTCCACATGGACCGCATTCGCCGGCTGTCGCTGCTCAGCCAGGAGCACATGTATTTCATCGTCGGTGAGCACGAGGAAATCCTGGCGCGGCTGCAGGCGCACGACGCCAAAGGCGCCGATGAAAGCATGACAGTGCACCTAGCGTCAGTGATGCACGAACTCGACGTGATCCGCTCGGCGCATCCTGAGTATTTCGTGCGAGAGAACGCTGCGGCGGAGCAGTAGCCCCCGCGTCAACGACGACCGCGCGCTATCAGCAGCTGCCGCGACTGCTGCACATCGCTTTCCATCTGGGCGATCAGTTCCTCGACATTGGCGAAGCGGCGCATGTCGCGCAGGCGGTGCAGCAGGCGAAGTTCGGCGCTGAGGCCGTAGAGCAGCTCGTCGAGATCGTGGATATGGGCTTCGACGCGGATCGAGGCGATATCGGGAAATGTCGGGTTGGTACCGACGCTGACGGTGGCGCCATAGAGCGCGTCGCGATGCGAGAACCGTGCGAGACAGCAATAGACCCCTTCGGTTGGGAACGGATTGCCCGCAGCCAGCGCGATGTTGGCGGTAGGGAAGCCGAGGGCACGACCGCGCTTCTCGCCGTGGACGACGAGGCCGCTGATCACCAGTTCAGGAGGCGTTGGAGAGGGCAAGATACTGGCTCTGGTGGAAGACCAGCGGCGGGATGTGCGGGAAGAGGCTGGTCTCGCGCACTTCGAGCAGGATGATTTCGTGATCGCCACCCTCGAGCCGATCGCTGATGGCGCAATCGAGCCAGAGCGCCGCGCCCTTGACGAACAGCGCGCCATCAGAGGTCGCCTCGAACTCGACGCCCTCAAAGCGATCGCCGTGGCGCGATGACAGCTGACGAGACAGCCGCTCCTGGTTCACGCCCAGCACACTGAGGCCGATGCGTGGCAGGCGGTTGAGCCGCGGCCAGGTGCCGGACTGGCGCGCTACGCAGACCGAGACCAAAGGCGGGTCGAGCGACACCGAGCTGAACGAGTTCACCGCCATGCCGACGGGGGTCGCGCCATCCATGCCGCACATGGCGACGACACCGGTCGGGAACATCGAGAAGGCCCTCCTCAAGGCCAGCGTCGCCTCACCTACCTGCACCGCGAGTTCCTCCATATAGTCAAGTTTGAATAATTGGACTGAAGCTAGTCAATTTGTTAGAGGGAGACAAGCGCCTTCCCCGGTTTCAGGAGCCAGCATGTCGAACATTACCCGCCTGGTGGTCCTGGGCGCCGTGCGCCAGTTCGAGCCGGTGCATGGCTATTTCCTGCGCCGCGAGCTGATGACCTGGCATGTCGACGAGTGGGCCAATATCCAGCCCGGCTCGATCTACAACGCGCTCAAATCGCTGAAGCAGGATGGCTACATCCAGGAGAACGGCACCGAAGCTGCCGGCAAGCGCCCGGAGCGGACGATCTACCAGACCACTCCGAACGGTGTGGTCGAGCTGATGCGGCTGTTGCGCCAGACGCTGTGGACGGTCGAGACCTTCGACACCAAGCCGGTGATGGCGCTGACCTCGTTCATGTTTCTGCTCAGCCGCGCCGAAGTGGTGGCGGCGCTGAAGGTCAGGATCGCCGAGATCGACGCCAAGGTGGCGAGCAACGGCTTCGATATCAGCGACGTGGCCAAGTCGAGCACCACGCCGGCCTATGTACGCGAGATCTTCGAGCTCTCCTCGCTGCGGCTGAGGGCCGAGCAGGAATGGGCGCGCGGCCTCTACGACCGCATCCTCGCCGGCGCCTATACGTTTGCCGACGAGATCGCGGCCGGCACGGTAGCCCGGGACTCCTAGCCTGGTTTGAGTTGGCTTGTTCTGCCCCTCACCCTGGCCCTCTCCCCAGAGGGGAGAGGGGACGCGAGACCACCGGCAGTGCAAAATGCGTCCCCTCTCCCCTCTGGGGAGAGGGTTAGGGTGAGGGGCAGGTCGCGCGTTTCCAATCAATCTCGCCACCCCCCGCGACCCGCCGTCACTACTGCAGCTGGCGGTGGCTGGCGCCGGGGTGATCGGGGCTGAGGATCGGGCTTTCGGTGCCCACCAGCCGTTCGCGCAGGCTCTCCCCCTCATAGTCGGAAGCCGCCACGCCCCGGGCGCGCAGCACCGGCATCACCTGCTCGACGAAGTCGAGCGTCGAGGTCGGCTGGATCAGCGGGGTGAACAGGAACCCGTCGAGGTCGGCGCCTTCGGCCATCTCGCACATGATGTCGGCGATCTCAGCGGGCGTGCCGACGAACGGGTTGGTGCGCACGCCATGGGCGTGCCAATCCTTCAGCACGTCGCCGACAGTCTTGTCGCCGAAGCGGGCGACCTGGGTCTGCGACAGCTCGGTATGGAGCGCGCTCATCTTGGTCGCGGGATCGTAGGACGAGAGGTCGAGCCCGGTGAACCAGGCATAGGAGGCGACGGCCACATCCGGGGTCTGGGCGTCGAGGATGGCCTGGTGCTTGGCCCGCGCTTCTTCGATGGTCGGCGCGACGACGCAGGAGAAGGCGCTCATCAGCTTGATCGAGTTGGGGTCGCGGCCATTGGCGGCGGCCTCGTCACGGATGGCCTTCACCTGCCCGGCGAGCTTTTCGATCGAACCGCCACCGAGGAAGATGCACTCGCCATGCTTGCCGCCGAACTGCTTGCCGCGATCGGACGAACCGGCCTGGAACAGCACCGGGGTGCCCTGCGGCGAGTAGGCGGTGTTGCCGAAGCCGTGCGAGCGGAAATACGGGCCGTCATGGGCGATGCGGTGCACCTTGGCCGGGTCGGCGTAGCGCCCCTGTTTGTTGCGCTCGAGCGCATGGCGCTCCCAGGCGCCTTCGAACAGCTTGTAGACGAGGCTCATGAAATCGTCGGCCATGTTGTAACGCTCGTCATGCGCCACCATTGGCACGCCGAAGGCGGCGACGGCGGTCTCGGCGGTACCGGTGGTGACGACGTTCCAGCCGATGCGGCCGTTCGACAGATGGTCGAGGGTCTGCATGCGGCGGGCAAAGGCATAGGGCTGCTCGAGCAAAGTCGAGCCGGTCATGACGATCCCCAGCTTCTCGGTGGCGCCGATCAGCGCCGCGCCGACAATGGCAGGGTCGAGCCGCGGCAGGTCGAGGCCCTCGGTGGTGCTGATGTCAGGGCGCGTGCCCTTGACGTCGGCCCAGCCCCAGGCATCGGCGAGGAACAGGAAATCGAGCTTCGCATCTTCACAGATGCGGGCGATCTTCACCCAGTAATCGAGCCGGTCGAAATTGTGCCGCTCGCTGTCGGGATGCCGCCAGGTGGACGTGCCGGAGTCGTTGGTCTGGGCGTTTTCAAACAGCCCAAAGCGTAGCTTCTTCATAGCAATGTCTTTCGTCAGAGTTGGGTCCGGATCGGGCGCCTCAGCGCCCGATGACGTCCTCGTCGCTCCACCACAGGATACGTTTGCGGAGCAGGGCCAGCAGCGACACGAGAAGTACGCCGAGCAGGCAGAGCAGGGCGATACTCGCCCAGGTCACGGGCAGGTTGGCCTGGGCGGCGGCGATGGTCACCAGCGAGCCCAGCCCTGCCTGCTGGCCGGCGGCCACGAATTCGGCCACCGCTGCGCCGACCACCGCCAGTGGCATGGCGATGCGAAGGCCGGCGAAGACGAAGGGCATGCAGCCGGGGAGCCGGAGATCGCGGAAGATCTCCCAGCGGCTGGCATGCAAAGTCTTGAACACATCGAGCGCCTTCTGGTCGACATCGCGCAAGCCGGCCAGCGAGTTGACCAGCATGGGGAAGAACACCACGAGGCCGGTGACGATGTATTTGGGCAGCATGCCGAAGCCGAAGGCAACGACCAGCGCCGGAGCGATGGCGACGACCGGCGTCACCATGATCACCACGATCAGCGGCATCACCGCCTTCTCGACGATCGGTAACTCGCTCATCGCCACGGCGAGGAGGAAGCCGCAGATGATGCCGGCGCCGGCGCCGATGACCACCTCCTGACAGGTGACGAGGAGGTTGGCCCAGTACATCCCGGGGTCGCTGGCGAGGCTGTTGCCGATGGCGTCAAGCGTCGGCAGCACATAGGGATTGTTGATCGCCACCAGCTGCCAGAGCACGGCGACGATGACGAAGGTCAGCGCCGGCGGGCCCCAGTCGAAAACGATGCGGGCCATGGTGAAACCGGATGCGTTGCGCCGCGGCGCGGTTGCGACAGTGTCAGACACGAGCAGCCTCCATCACCTTGCGCAGGGCAGAGCGGACATAGCCTTCGAGGTCGCGGAAAGCGTCGCTGGCGTAGAGCGCCTCGTTGCGCGGCCGCGGCAGGTCGACATCGATGATCTCGGCGATGCGGCCGGGATGCGAGGCCATCAGCACGATGCGATCGGACAGGATGATCGCCTCGGGCACCGAGTGCGTGACGAACAGCACCGACTTGCGGTTGGACTGCCAGAAATCCAAGAGGCCCATGCGCTGCTGGTCGCGGTTCATTTCATCGAGCGCCGAGAACGGCTCGTCCATCAACAGGATCTCAGGGTCGAAGACGAAGGCGCGCGCGATGGCGGCGCGCTGCTGCATGCCGCCCGAGAGCTGGGCCGGGTAGCGGTCGAGCGCATGGCCAAGCCCGAAGCTCTGCAGGATTTCCTTGGGATCGCGCAGCTTCCGCCCGGCATTGGCGCCGGGGTTGATGCTGATCGGCAGGCTGACATTGTCGAGAATGGTGCGCCAGGGCAGCAGTGCGGGAGACTGCGGAACGAGGCCGATGGCCTTGTCCTTCGCGGCTTCCCGCACCGATTTGCCGTTGATCGACACGCTGCCGCCATTGGCTTCGGAGAGCCCGGCGACCAGCTTGAGCAGGGTGGACTTGCCGCAGCCGCTCGGCCCGATCAGCGAGACGAACTCGCCCTTCTTGATCGTCAGCGACACGCCGTTGAGCACCGTCACCCTGGACGTATCGCCACCAAAACTCTTGGTCACGTTGCTGACCTCTACCCCGATCTCATCGGGGTAGGCGGCTGGCGCGCTCTGGAGATGCGAGACTGCAGGCATCGTCGCGATCACTTCTTTTCCGGCCAGATCAGCTTGCCGTCGGCATAGAGCGAGGCGACGAGGTCCGGATCCATCATGTCGGCGAGCGGCGGCGGGTTCTTCAGGCCACCGAAGCTCTGCACCATCTGGTACTCCGGCTCCCACTCGGCGATGGTCTGGACGCCCGGCGCGCCATACTGGCTGGTGCGCACCCACTCCGACTCGACGCCCCAGGTGCGGGCCTGCTGGTCGCGCGGGAAGGCCGAGCCCTGGTTGTTGTCAGCCGCGAGTTGGCTGATCATGTCGACGCACTTGTCTTCCTCGGCGAGGCAGAACTCGAGCGCCTTGAGGCTCGCCCGCATGAAATCGGCCACCACTTCGCGGTGCTCGGCGAGGAACTTCGAGTTCACTTCCATAACGTTGTAGGTGCCCGAGAGGCCGAGATCGGCGGGCAGGAACTGGTTGAACGGCAGGCCCATGGCCTTCAGCGTCTGCGGCTGGTTCGAGGCATAGCCGACGATGGCATCGACCTGGCCGCGAGTAACCACGGTGGGGTCGTAATTGGTCATCTTGATCAGCTCGACCTTCGAGATATCGACGCCGGCGGCATCGAGCATCGCCGCGGCGATCGGGGTGATGTTGATGAAATACCCCAGGCGCTTGCCTTCGAGATCCTTCAGGCTTTTCACCGCTTCGTTGGTGAAGATCGAGAACGGCGAAGTGCTGCCATAGGTGGCGACGGCGGTGAGGTTGCGGCTGTTGGCGGCCGCCAGCATCACGTCGGACGCCGAGCCCAGCGCGGTGAACTGCGCCTGGCCCGAGGACACCAGCAGCTGGCCGTTGCCGCCCGCCGCGTTGATGTCGACGCTGAGGCAGAGCGCATCGAAATAGCCGAGCTCCTTGGCGAGGAACACATCGACCTGGCCGGCGCTGGCCGAATAACCATAGCCCGAGATGTAGGTGATGGTGCCGGCAGCCTGGTTGCGCGCGCACTCGTCGGCGCTGATCAGCACGTTTGCGGGCAGCTCACCGGCAGCCTGCGTGGCGGTGGCAAAGCCGCCGATGGTCAGCGCCAGGGTTGCACAGCTGAGCAACAGGCGAGCGTGCATCCGCCCTGCCCGATTGGTTTTACGAGACAAAGAGTCCTCCCAAAGTCACGCCCGTTACCTCCAACGGACGCACATTCGTAACCAATCAAATTTGACTATGCAAACTTTTTTGATTTGGAGCGGGGATAAGCGGGGGTGAGGGATGGGAAATGAGATGATGGTGGAGGTGGTTAGTGGCTCAGTGCGTGGGGCACCCCCCTCCCACCACGCTTTCGCG
>NZ_LAJE02000093.1 GCF_000970465.2 Devosia insulae DS-56 | reverse complement strand
GCCGATGGATCCCCACCCTCCCCCCCCCCCCTCAAGGGGGAGGGGAGCTAAAGATCGACCCGCCGGAACAGCCACCAGGGCATCTCGCGCACAAGGCGCATGATCAGCCGCCAGCGGCGCGGGGCGTATTGCACCGGACCGCCACGATCGGCAGCGCGCCGCACCAGCCGTGCCACCTCATCGGCGGAAGCCAGCCGGCGGCCCGGCAGGCTGTTCGCTGTCATCGCCGTGGCCGTCGGGCCCGGCTTCACCACCACGGCCCGCGGACCCTTGCCGGCGAAGCGGTGGGCGATGCCCTCGACCAGCGTCTCGATACCGGCCTTGGTCGAGGCATAGATGAAGTTCTTCCGCCGCCCGCGGTCGCCGGCGACCGAGCCGAGCACCACCAGCGCGCCGTGCCCCTGTGCCTCGAGCAGATTGGCGGCCGCCAGGGCCCAGAGGGCGGTGGAGGTGTAGTTGGTGGTTATCATGCCGGCCGCGACGGCGAGATCGGCGGCAGCGACGGACTGCTCAGGCATGATGGCGTAGGCGATATGCAGGTGGTCGACGCCGCCGAGCCGGGTGGCGAGCGCAGGTAGCGCCATAGCCGGGTCGGCAGCGACCAGATCGAGCACGGCGGTATCGCAGCGACTGGCGCCACGCTTTCTCAGGTCGTCGGCGAGCGCCTCGAGCCGGGCGGCATGGCGGCCGACCAGCAGCAGGGCGGCGCCTTCGGCGGCGTAGAGCCGCGCGGTGGCTTCGGCGATGCCGGAATTGGCGCCGAGGATCAGCACGCGCAACGGCCCGGCGGCAGGGTTTTTCGATTCGAGTTGAGCCATGCTGTTTGGCTTAGCAGCCATAATGAAACATGGCGTTACGGCGGCTGATGCCACAATTGACGGAAGTGAGTGACGCCGCGGACAGGTGAGAGGCTCGTCTGCCGTTTCGTTGGCCAAAGCGGGAAATCGGAAAAACCGCAATGTTCCCCATGCCCATCGCGTCCGATTGACACGCGGCGCCACTGCGAGGGGTAACCCGCGAGCAGCCCGTCGGTTGCGCTATGCGTAGAAGTTTACCGACCGCGTTTCTGCCCCATTGCGGTCCCGCCGGGGACACACTGAACTCCTAGCGTTTATTGGTATCCGCAGCAGATCGGGGGGCAATCCGATGACTGCCTTGACCATCCGTCCATCCCTGTTGGACGACGATATCGTGAGCGCCTTCGAGCGCGAGAAGAGCCTGTTCATGGCACGCAACAAAGAGCGTTGCAGCCACCTCCTGGTCCGCTTCGGGCCGGACGCGGCCGACGAGACGTTCGCCATCTCGGCGGCGTTCACGCTCGATGAGGCGCGCAACTGGCATCAGGCGGAAGTAACGGTGCCGTTCAAGGAACTGCGCCGCGAGGACGGGCCGGACCGCAGCCTGATCTCCGCCTTTGGCGAACTCGACGAGGGGATCAGCGCGGCGCGTATCGCCCGGCTGTTCGCGCCGCTGTCGGTGGCCCAGCGCATGGCCGGCGGGCGGCGCGACTAGAGTATCCAAGTCATCGCGCTTTCGAACGGGACGAGCCAGCAGCTCTTTCCTGTCAGCGCATAGCTGCAACCGATGGTGGCCGTTCCAGCGGCCGGGGAGCATGAATGAAAACCTGCTGGTTCATCGTCATCGAGAGCATGGGCTCGTGGTGGGTCGACTGCGAGGGCAAGGCCTACGGGCCGTTCGAAGACCGCGACGAGGCGCAGAGCCAGGCGCGGCGGATTGCCATGACCTACGGCGATGGCGGCCGCCGCTCCGAGGTATTCGCGCCCACCGACCAGGGATCGCACCGGCTGATCTGGAAGGGCCCGCTGCCGACCACCTCGGAACCCTGAAGGCGCCTCAACGCTGGTCGTTATAGGGTTCCTTGAAGGTGCCGACGCGGCGCGCCAGCGCCGAGAAGGACAGGGCGCCATCATCCGATACAGTGGCATTGGCGATGCGCAGCAGGCGCGCCGGAAAGGCCAGGGCATCGCGCTCCGCCGGCCGGAGGTTCTCGACCGAGCGGTGGTCGTTGATGGCGGTCAGCTCGGCCGCCCGCATGGCGTCGTCGACATCCTGGCGTGAGACCAGGCCCTTGGCGATCATCGTCTCGTGCATGGCGGCGATCGCGAGGTAGAGGCCTTCGAGCTGCAGGTTGGCGCTGTTCATCGCACGGGTCCTTTTCTCATAAGGAAGAGGCGGGCTGGAGCCCGCCTCCATGCTGCGCTCATCGTCAGCGGATGAACAGCACGATGATAATGATCAGCCAGATGGGGACACCCAGCAGCCAGAGCCCAAGTCCTCTCAGCATTTGTTCTCTCCTCTATCGAACGCGCCGGAATACGGTGCGGAATACCGTGGCGTTGTCGCGGTGGTTGCCACCCATCTGGGCGGCCCAGTAGGCGCCGACAGCGCTGACCAGCAGTGAGGCAGCAGTCAGGAACGCAGCGACGACCCCGGTCTTCCGAGCCGTTTCGGCGGCCGCCGCGGCCTCGGCCTTAGCCTGATCGACAGCGGTGATGACTTCGGTGACACGGGCGTTGGCTTCTTCGGCCGTCAGCCCCGTATTGGTCGAGACCACTTGAGCCAGATAGGCCTTGTCCGGATCGCTGACCGAGCCGGCGATGGCACCCTGGGCGATGATCCGGCCAGTCTCGGCGCGGACGCCGATGGTGTCGGCCGCTGGCAGCGTGGTTGCGGTTGGAGCGGGACGGAACAGCTGATCGACAAAATAGGCATTCGGATCGATCGCGCTGCCGGCATCGTCGGCGACGGTTGCTGCCGCGTTGGTGATGGTCGAAGCGGCGGCGCCGACGGCATTTGCCGCAGCAGAGATACCGCCGACGGCGATGAGGCCGCCGATGATCAGCGCACCGCCCCAGACCAGCAGGCCATGTGCGCCATCGCGGACATCCGCTTCATCCTCGGTGGCATCGAAGTGACGCCGGCGGAGGCGGCCTGTGACGTAGGCGCCGGCCATGAAGCTCGAGACCTCTACCCACAGCAGCCAGGTACCCGCTGCGATGGCGATCCAGATCACCGGGACATCGGGGCCGGCGTGGAAGTTGACGAAGCTCAGCCCGATGGCCGAGCCGAACGTCAAGAGGACGAGTGAGATCGCCGAGGCGATGACGATGCCGGCGATGATCGCCGGCCAGTCGACGTAGGAGTTGGTGTCCGCCTTTGCTGCCGGAGCAGCGGCGACGATGACGTCAGTATCGCTTGCGATGGTCATGGTGCGGTCCTTACCTCAGTCCGAAGAAGGACAGCACAGCGAGGATGACGACCACGAGGCCGACGAGGTAGATGATCCCGTTCATTTTTGTTGTTCTCCTATGACGCAGTTCGTCACAGAAAAGTGCAGAAGCGGACGAATGGTTGCCTTGATCAGAAAATTATTCTAGCTGCCGTCCGTCATGCGGCTGTCGATCTGCTCGAGTGTTTGCTCGTCGTTTTCAACGCGTTCGGCGATTATCTTGCGAAGTTTATGGAGCTCGTGCCCGGTGAGTTCCTCGGCACCGATCAGCCGGTTGTCGGCGTGGCGCAACGCCATGATCAGGTCATCGAGCTTGGCCTGCACCGCCTCGCCGTCGCGGTTCTGCGTGTGCTGCACCACGAACACCATCAGGAAGGTGACGATGGTGGTGGCGGTGTTGACCACCAGCTGCCAGGTCTCGGAGAAGCCGAAGAACGGCCCGCTGACCGCCCAGAGCAGGATCAGCCCGCAGGCGACCGCGAAGGTCAGCGGCTTGCCGGCGCCGCGCGAGACGAGGTTGGAGAACTGATGGAAGAAACCTGCGGCCATGATGACACCTCGCGTTGCAAAGTGTCCGATGTAATCGTCGCGAGTGGTGGCGGGTTCCCGACAGCGGGCCGACCACAAGGTCCAGGCCGGCGAAAACAGGGGGAAGTGGTACGCCCGGATGGATTCGAACCATCGACCATCCGATTAAAAGTCGGATGCTCTACCACTGAGCTACGGGCGCTCAAGCCGCGCGGGGCGGATCGGCGCGGAACATAGGCATTGTGCCCCGGCTGTCAATCGCTAACGGAGCAAAGCCTTCAGTTGAGCAGCGGCACCGGCTGGCCGGCATAGCTGGTGGGCTCGCACGGCACCCCCGCGCGGTCGAGCCGGGCGCAGAGTTCTATCGCCGAGGCGCGATCGACCATCGGGCCGGCAATGATGATCTTGCCGTCGGTGCCATCCTGGTCGGCGAGCACCGGCGAGAGCCCCACCAGCATGGTGCCGACCTGCGCGAGCAGCTCCTGCCATTGGGCTTCGGCGGTATCGGCGCGGACCGGGAAGCCCAGCGCGATGCCGGGAGCGGAGCCATCGGGGATGGCCAGCGGCATGGGCGCCTGAAGCGGCACGACCTTGAGCCTCACCTCATTGGAGCCGGGGAGCAGCGGGCGCTGCTGCACAGCGACCGTGCCGCCTTCGGTCTCGAAGGTGAGCGTCTTGCCCGCGGTGATCGAACCGGTGGTGGTGGCGTCGGTGGCAGCGGAAGCACTGCGCGCCTCGGTCTGCGCCTGCTCGAGAATCTTCGGGACGCTGACCTCGAGGGCGCCGACGCGCTGGGTCACCGCGCCGGCGGCTTCCTCGTTCATGCTGAAGCGCTGCAGCAACTGAGTGTTCTCGCGCTGCATGCGCGCCGATTCTGCTTCGAGCGTTGCGACCTGGGTGCGCAGCTGATTGATGGTCGAGCCTTCGAGGCGCGAAGCGTGCAGCGCGCCATAGACGCTGGGCGGGATCAGGCCCGAGAGGTTGGCGCCCAGAATGGCGACCGCCCAGATGCCGAGCGCCGCGATGCCCCACATCGTCACATCCGCCGGACGAAACTGATCTGCAGCCTTGGCCAAAGGTCTTATCCCTCGAGAGCCCTGCGAATCAGGGCGATTTCCGAGTTTACCACTCCGTAACCTCGTTATCGGATTCCCAACAACTTGCTGCCATAAACACGGGGGAAACGATGACCCCCTGACGAGGGCCCTCCATGACTGAATTGCTGTCGATCATCCTGGCCGCGGGCGAAGGCACCCGCATGCGCTCGGCTACGCCGAAAGTGCTGCATCAGGTGGGGGGGCTTTCAATTGTCGGGCATGTGGTGAATGCCGCTATCGCCGCGGGCTCGAGCCGCGTGGCCGTGGTGACCGGGCCGGGCCACGATGCGGTGCGCAAGATGGTCAACGGCTTCGCCCCGGATGTGCAGTTTTTCGAACAGACTGAGCGGAAGGGGACGGCGCACGCCGCCGGCATGGCACGACCGCTGTGGCAGGACGCCGAGGGCTACGTCGCTGTGGTCTATGGCGACCACCCGTTGCTGCGTGGCGTCAACTTCGATGCCGTGCTCAGCCGGCTTGCTGATGGTTTCGACGCTGCGATCCTCGGCTTCGAGCCGAAAGACCCAACCGGCTACGGGCGCTTCATCACCGATGGCGACCGCCTGTTGGCGATCCGCGAGCATAAGGACGCAAGCGAGGCCGAGCGCGCGATCGGCCTCTGCAATGCCTGCATCCTGACCTTCAAGGCAGAGGTGTTCCGCGAGCTCATCGACAGGGTGAAGCCGAACAACGCGCAGAAAGAATTCTACGTCACCGACCTGGTGCAGCTCGCCAACGAGGCAGGCTACAAGGTCGGCTACGGTGTGGCGCCCGAGCAGGACGTGATGGGCGTCAACGACCGGGCGCAGCTGGCGCGGGCCGAGGCGCAGTTCCAGGAGCTCAGGCGCGACGATTTTATGCGCGCGGGAGTAACTTTGAAGGACCCGTCGACGGTGTATTTCTCCTACGACACCGAGATCGGCCGCGACGTGACGATCTTCCCCAATGTGGTGTTTGGGCCGGGGGTGAAGATCGCCGACGGGGTGGAGATCCGGGCGTTCTGCGATATCGAGAACACTTCGATCGGGGCGGGCGCCAGCATCGGGCCGTTTGCCCGGATGCGCGGCAATGCCGACATCGGGCCCAACGTGCATGTGGGCAATTTCGTCGAGGTGAAGAACTCGGTGATCCACGAGGGCGTCAAGGCCGGACACCTCGCCTATCTCGGCGACAGCGAAGTGGGCGCCCGGACCAATATCGGGGCAGGGACCATCACCTGCAATTATGACGGCGTGAACAAATCCAAGACCAGCATCGGCGCGGACGCCTTTATCGGCTCGAACTCGTCGCTGGTGGCGCCGGTGAGCATTGGCGACGGGGCCTATATCGCCTCGGGAAGCGTCATCACGCACAACGTCGAACCGGATGCGCTGGCCATCGGCCGGGCCCGGCAGGAAAACAAGGCCGGCTATGCGCCCAAGCTCAAGGCGCGCGCCGAAGCCATCAAACGCGCCAGAGCTGGCAAGTAAGGGACCCACGGAATGTGCGGTATTGTCGGGATTATCGGGACTGAACCGGTCGCGCCGCGGCTGGTCGATGCGCTGAAGCGGCTGGAGTATCGCGGCTATGACAGCGCCGGCGTCGCGACGCTGGAGGGCGGGCAGATCGGCCGCCGCCGCGCCGAGGGCAAGCTCGGCAACCTCGCCGCCAAGCTGAGTTTTGAGCCGCTCAACGGCAATATCGGCATCGGCCACACCCGCTGGGCGACGCATGGCGCGCCGACCGAGGGCAATGCCCATCCGCACGCCACCGACAAGGTGGCGGTGGTCCATAACGGCATCATCGAGAATTTCCGCGAGCTGCTCGCCGACCTCGCCAAGGACGGGTACCTGCCCAAGACGCAGACCGATACGGAATCGGTGGCGCTGTGGGTGACCCGCGAGATCGACCGCGGGCTCGACCCGGAGATGGCGGTGGCGCGGACGCTGAAGGAGCTCCGCGGCGCCTTCGCCCTGGCCTTCATGTTCAAGGGCGAAGATGCCCTGCTGATCGCCGCCCGCTCCGGCGCGCCGCTGGCCATCGGCTATGGTGCAACTGAGATGTACCTCGGCTCCGACGCCATGGCGCTGGCGCCGTTCACCTCGCGGCTGAGCTACCTGCTCGATGGCGACTGGGCGGTGCTGACCAAGAACGGCGTGACCATCCGCGACGGCTCGGACGCGATCGTCCAGCGCGAGATGCTGGTTTCGGCCGCCTCGGCGCTGCTGGTCGACAAGGGCAACCACCGCCACTTCATGGCCAAGGAGATCTACGAGCAGCCCGAAACGGTGTCGCACACGCTCAGCCACTATGTGGATATGAGCAGCGACAAGGTGGCGCTGCGCGAGGCGCTGCCGTTCGATTTCGCCACGCTCAAGCGGCTGACCATCTCGGCCTGCGGCACGGCGTCCTATGCCGGCATCGTCGCCAAATACTGGTTTGAGCGCTATGCGCGCCTGCCGGTGGATGTCGATGTGGCGTCCGAGTTCCGCTATCGCGAGCCGCCGCTGGAGCAGGGCGGCCTCAGCCTCTTCATTTCCCAATCTGGTGAGACCGCCGACACCCTCGCGGCCCTGCGCTATTGCGCCGGGCAGGGCCAGCACATCGCCTCGCTGCTGAATTCGCCGGAATCGACGATGGCGCGCGAGAGCCAGGTGGTGTTCCCGACGCTCTGCGGCCCCGAGATCGGCGTCGCCTCGACCAAGGCGTTCACCGCGCAGCTGACGGCGCTGGCGAGCCTCGCCGTCGCCGCTGGCGTGGCGCGCGGCACGATCTCGGCCCAGCAGGAAGCCGAACTGGTGCACAGCCTCACGACGCTGCCGACCGCCATCTCCGCTGCACTGGCGCTCGAGGGGCAGGTCGAGGATATCGCCAAGCGGCTAAGCAAGGCCAAGGACGTGCTGTATCTGGGCCGTGGGCAGATGTACCCGATCGCCATGGAAGGCGCGCTGAAGCTCAAGGAGCTGAGCTATATCCACGCCGAGGCCTATCCGGCGGGCGAACTGAAGCACGGGCCGATCGCGCTGGTCGACGAACTCATGCCGGTGATCGTCGTGGCGCCGTCGGACGAGCTGATGGCCAAGACCCTTTCCAACATGCAGGAAGTCGCGGCACGCGGCGGCAAGATCATCCTGATCACCGACGAGGTGGGCAAGCAAACGGTGGGCGAAGGCGTCGCCGAAGTGCTGGTGCTGCCCAAGGTGGCGAGCTTCGTCGCGCCGATCCTCGCGACCATCCCGGTGCAGCTATTGGCCTATCACACCGCCTCGTTCATGGGCACCGACGTCGACCAGCCGCGCAACCTCGCCAAGAGCGTGACGGTTGAATAAGCCGTTCTTCGAGCAGGAGCCGGAACTCAACGTCTTCGGCGAGAAGCTGGTGCTGTGCTCGATGCACCCGCTGACCGGGTTCTATCGCAACGGCAACTGCATCACCGGCCCGCTCGATGAGGGCCGGCACACGGTGTGCGCCGAGATGACCGACGCGTTCCTGGCCTTCTCCAAATCGCGCGGCAACGACCTCAGTACGCCCATGCCGGAATATGCGTTCCCGGGCCTGAAGCCCGGCGACCGCTGGTGCCTCGTGGCGCTGCGCTGGGTCGAAGCGCTGGAAGCCGGCATGGCGCCGCGTGTGGTGCTGCAGGCCACGCACCAGTCGGTGCTGAACTATGTCGAGATCGACGTGCTGAGGAAGTACGCGGTGGCGTGAGGAGGCCTGTCTCTTATACCAATCTCCGAGCCCACGAGACAGGCAGAAAAATCGGAGGCCGGCGGCGGCGGGAAAAAAAAAAAAAAACAAAAGAAAAGAAAAACAACGGAGAAAAAAAAGACAGAAAAAGACAAAACAGAGAAGATAAGAGAGGTAAAGAGAGCGCAAAGAAAAAGGAAGGAGAAAAACGAAGAGAGCAAGAGACATGAACAACCGAAGACACAAGCGAAGTAAGGTAAGGAACATAGT
>NZ_LAJE02000092.1 GCF_000970465.2 Devosia insulae DS-56 | reverse complement strand
GGAAACCATTAGGCTCAAATGGCATGGCAGGCTCCAAATCAAGTCTCGCAACTCGATTTTATGCCAGATCACCTGGCGGTGCCTGCCTTGCACCACCCCAAACAAACAAAAATCCCGGACACTAGTGCGCGAAAGCGGGAATCCACAGTGCCGCCAGCGCCGGCGAAGAGATGGATTCCGGCCTGCGCCGGGATGACATCGGTGGAGAAGGAAGCCATGCGATTCATGCTCACAAATGCCAGAGGCGGGGCAGGGTGCCGGCGCCGGAGAGCTTTGCGATTATTGGGGTGATGATCCGGCGCAGCGCAAGCCCGGATGGCGCCATGGCGCGCACGACGAGCCGCTCGCCGATGACGCTGGCGGCGGATTGCCCGGTGGTGAGAGCGCGGACCGGGTCGAGCTTTCGCTCCGCATCGGTGCCGACATAGAGCAGGGTGGCGAAAGCGCCAGCGCCGGCCAGCAGCGACAGGCCGTCGCGCTCCAGCGGATCGGTGCTCAGCCGCGTCGCCTCGGCATGGAGCAGCCGGCCGTCGCGACGGATGCGCCAGCTGTCGCTGAGCCGGGCGCCGCGAGCCGCCTCACCCATCGCCTCCCGGCCGAGGATGATCGCCTCGATGGCGAAGAAACTGGCGTCGGGAGCGAGGTCGACCTCGAGGCTGCGATTGAGCCGGCCGCCCTCGTAGAGAATGGTCTCCTGCGGCAGCCAGTCGAGATGCGCCCCGGCGCCGACCTCGAGCCGAGTGCTGACCGTGGCGTCGTCGCCGAGCGAGCGGTAGACCCGCTCGCAGGCCTGGGTGGTGAGCACCATCCTGGCGCCGGGCGCAGCCTTGGCGTCCCAGCTTACTTCATCGCCGCCGGTCAGCCCACCGGCGGTGTTGATCAGCACGGCTTGCAGGCTCGGGTCATGCGTATGCGGCAGCCGGATCTTGGCGCAGCCCTCCTGGAACAGGGTAGTCAACCGGGTGCGGCCGTCGAGCACCTGCGTGGCGATGCGGCCGGTGCCGCGGGCGCGCTGGTGGCGAGCGAGGGCTTGAATTGCGCTCATCGGGAAACCCCCGTCTTCCCTTCTCCCCTGAGGGGAGACCGGACGAGGGCGTGGCCCTCGCCGGGAGGTGGTGCGCAGCGCCGGATGAGGGGTTCAGCGGTGCCCCACGCGACATGCCGCAGCACACCGCCATGCCGCCAGCGAGAGCGGGCGGAGGCGCTGAACCCCTCACTCTGACCCCCTCCCCTGAGGGGAGAGGGGACGCGCGGGGCAGCGCCAAGCACAACAACCGACACGCTCACACCATCAGATGCCGGCGCACCTCGGGCAGGTCGAGGTCGGCGGCGGGGCCGGAATGCATGATTTCACCGCGATCCATGATGTAGATGTCGTCGGCGATCTCCCGGCAGAAGTCCAGGTACTGCTCGACCAGCAGGATGGTCATGCCCTTCTGGTCGCGCAGGAACTGCAGCGCCCGGCCGATGTCCTTGATGATCGAGGGCTGGATGCCCTCGGTCGGCTCGTCGAGCACCAGCACCTTGGGCCGCGTCACCAGGGCGCGGCCGATGGCCAGCTGCTGCTGCTGTCCCCCTGAGAGGTCGCCGCCGCGGCGGCCGAGCATGGATTTGAGGATCGGGAACAGCTCGTAGATGTAGTCCGGCACGTTGCGGTCGGCCGCCTTCAGCGGCGCGTAGCCGGTCTCGAGGTTCTCCTTGACCGTCAGCAGCGGGAAGATCTCGCGCCCCTGCGGCACGTAGCCGATACCGAGCCGGGCCCGCTTATAGGGCGGGGCCTTCTTCAGCACCTCGTCGTTGAAGACGATCTCGCCTGAGGAGATGTTGTTGATGCCGGTGACGGCGCGCAGCGTCGAGGATTTGCCGACGCCGTTGCGGCCGAGCACTGCGGTGATCCGGCCGGGCTTCGCCTCGATGCTGATGCCGCGCAGCGCCTGCGCCGCGCCGTAATGGAGGCCTATGTCACGGATGGAGAGGGCGGTGGTCATCGGTTCTGTTCCGGGCCTAACGCTGTACGCAGCGTCACAAGGGTCAGCTTCTGGTTGTGATCATCGCCCTCGCCGAGCTCGGCAACGGTCTCCGCCATGACGATGAGATCGGCGCGCTCTTCGCGCGTCAGCTTCCGGCGCCATAGCGGCTTGAAGCGGCGTACCACGTCGCGCGCATCGGCGACGTCGCGGGCCGCCCATTGCGCGTAGGAGACGACCTCGTCGAGATCGGTATCAGCAACGATCCGGCTGAGCTCTTCACGAATCCTCGGTTCGGCAAGATACAAGGCGTCGCGCTTCTCGTTGGCGAGCGCGTGGAGGAAGACTGCGGCAGCAAGCGCCGGGTCTTCGATCGAAGCGAGCGCCGAGCCCTCGGCCTTCTTCTTGAAGTTGTTCATGCGGATGCGGCCCTGGACCCGGCCAACCACGCTTCCGACGTCGTCGACCACCTCCTTGGCTGCCTTGACGCGCCAGTACCACACACCCGCGGCAGCAATGATGCCGACAACAATTGCCAGAATATGCATTTCAATATCCCCAAGCCGCGCCTTCGGTCGCGTGATCGCCGGGGATATTGAAGAGGTGAGGAGGTTACTGCAACGGATCATCGCCCGAGATACCGTTCGATGACGATGGGATTGGCGCTCACCTGGTCGAGCGAGCCCTCGGCCAGTACCGAGCCCTCAGCGAGGCAGGTGACGCGGGTACCGAGTTCGCGCACGAAGCTCATGTCGTGTTCCACCACCACCACCGAGCGGGTCCTGGCGATCTGTTTGAGCAGCTTTGCCGTTTCCACGGTTTCGGCATCGGTCATGCCGGCCACCGGCTCGTCGACCAGCAGCAGCTTTGGGTCCTGCGCCAGCAGCATGCCGATCTCCAACCACTGCTTCTGGCCGTGGCTGAGGTCGGCGGCGAGCTCGTCCTTGCGCGCCGTGAGGCGCACGGTTTCGAGGATTTCCTCGATGCGGGCCTTGTCCTCGGGGCTCTCGGAATAGAGCAGGGCGGCGAGCACGCTGCGCGGCCGCTTCAGCGCCAGCACCAGGTTGTCCCAGATGGTGTGGCTCTCGAACACCGTCGGCTTCTGGAATTTCCTGCCGATGCCGAGATTGGCGATCTGCGCTTCGTCGAGCTTGGTGAGATCGGTGCGGCCGTCGAAATACACCTCGCCGTCATCGGGGCGGGTCTTGCCGGTGATGATGTCCATCATGGTGGTCTTGCCGGCGCCGTTCGGGCCGATGATCGCCAGCATCTCGCCCGGGTGGACGATGATCGAGAGGTGGTTCAGCGCCTTGAAGCCGTCAAAGGAGACGGAGACGCCGTTGAGATAGAGCATGGTGCCGGATTTGTCGGTCATTCGGCGGGCTCCGGCACGGGCTTGGGTTGCGGCAGGGTGGACGGGTCCTCTCCGGCTTCGGCGGCCGAACTCGCCTCCTTGCCCTTGCGGGGCTTGAGCTTCTGGAACAACCCGACAATGCCCTTGGGCATGAACAGGGTGACGAAAATGAAGAGGCCACCGAGGCAGTAGAGCCAGAAATCGGGGAAGGCCCCGGTGAATACCGATTTGCCGGCATTGACCAGCACGGCGCCGATGATCGGGCCGATCAGCGTGCCGCGGCCACCGACGGCGACCCAGATCACCGCTTCGATGGAGTTGGCCGGGTCGAACTCGCCCGGGTTGATGATGCCGACCTGCGGCGTGTAGAGCGCGCCGGCGATGCCGGCCAGCACGGCCGACACCACGAAGGCAAACAGCTTTACGTTCTCCGGCCGCCAGCCGAGGAAGCGGGTGCGGCTTTCGCCATCACGTACCGCGACCATCACCTTGCCCAGCTTCGAGTTGACGATGGCCGAGCAGATGATCACCGCCAGCGCCAAAGCCAGCGCCGAGGCAGCGAACAGCCCGGCGCGGGTGGTGGCAGCCTGGACGTTGAAGCCGAGGATATCCTTGAAGTCGGTGAGCCCGTTATTGCCACCGAGCCCCAGATCGTTGCGGAAGAAGGCGAGCAGCAGGGCGTAGGTCATCGCCTGGGTGATGATCGAGAGGTAGACGCCGGTGACGCGGCTGCGGAAGGCGAACCAGCCGAAGGCGAAGGCCAGCAGCCCCGGCACGAACAGCACCATCAGGAAAGCGAACCACCAGAGGTCAAACCCATGCCAGAACCAGGGCAGGTCCTGGTAGTTGAGGAACACCATGAAGTCGGGCAGCACCGGATTGGCATAGACGCCGCGCGCGCCGATCTGGCGCATCAGGTACATGCCCATGGCATAGGCGCCGAGCGCAAAGAACGCAGCGTGGCCGAGAGAGAGAATGCCGCAATAGCCCCAGACCAGATCGAGGGCGAGCGCCAGGAGCGCATAGTTCAGGTACTTGCCGAGCAGCGGCACCATGTAGTTGGGCAGGTGCAGCGGGTTGCCCTCGGGGATCGCCAGATTGGCGACCGGAATGGCGACGGCGATGAACACCAGCGCCACCACCAGCCAGATGGCCTTCCTGTCGAGGGCGCGGAACAGCATTTGTGTGATCATGATTCAATCGCCCGGCCCTTGAGGGCGAACAGACCGCGCGGGCGGCGCTGGATGAACAGGATGATGAGGATCAGGATGGCGATCTTGGCCAGCACCGCCCCGGCGTAGGGCTCGAGGAACTTGTTGGCGACGCCGAGCGATACGGCGCCGATCAGCGTGCCCCAGAGGTTTCCGACGCCGCCGAACACCACCACCATGAAGCTGTCGATGATGTAGCCCTGGCCGAGATTGGGCGAGACGTTGTCGATCTGGCTCAACGCCACGCCGGCCATGCCCGCAATGCCGGAGCCGAGCCCGAAAGTCATGGCGTCGACGAACGGAGTGCGGATGCCCATGGCCGAGGCCATGCGTCGGTTCTGCGTCACCGCCCGCATCTGCAGGCCCAGCGGCGTGCGGTTGAGGATGATCTGCAGCGCGATGAACACCGCGATGGCAAAGACGATGATCCAGAGCCGGTTCCAGGTGAAGCTCAGGTTCCACAGCTCGAACGTGCCGCTCATCCACTGCGGTGGCTGCACCAGCTTGTTGGTGGGGCCAAAAATGGTGCGCACCAGCTGCTGCAGCACTAACGACAGACCCCAGGTGGCGAGCAGGGTTTCGAGCGGCCGGCCATAGAGCCAGCGGATGATGCCGCGCTCGATGCCGATGCCCACCAGCGCAGTGATCAGGAAGGCAGCGGGGACGGCAAAAGCGAGGGAGTATTCCATCAGGCCCGGCGCTACCGACTGGATCACCAGCTGCGTGACATAGGTGGTGTAGGCGCCCAGCATCACCATCTCGCCATGCGCCATGTTGATGACGCCCATCACGCCGAAGGTGATGGCAAGGCCGATGGCGGCGAGCAGCAGTACCGAGCTCAGCGAGATGCCGTAGAGCAGGTTCTGGCCGACATCCCAGACGGCGAGGGTGCGGCCGATCGAGTCGATGCCGGCCGCGATGGTCGGCTTCAGCTCATCTGGCGCAGTGTCGAGCGTGTTGCGCAGCACGGTCTGGGCGGCGCGGTTGTTCTGCGCCACGACGAGATCAACCGCAGCGCGCTTGTCTTCCAGCGCGGCATCGGTCTTCAGGACGATCAAGGCGCGCGCCATCTGCATGGTGCTCTTGATGCCGGGATCGGCCTCGGCAGAGATCGCCTGGTCGAGCAGTTCGAGCATGGCCGGATCGGCATTCTTCAACACGCTTTGCGCTGCCGACAGCCGGGTCGGCTGGTCGGGGCTCAGGAGTGTCAGCTTGCCGATGGCAGTGCGAATCTTGCCGCGCAGGCCATTGTTGGTCTTGATTTTTTCGAGCTCACCGCTGGGCAGGACGCCGAGATCGGCGCCATCGACCGGGTCGGTCAGCTGCAGTCCACCGGCGGCCTTGCTGGCGATCACCACCTTGCCGTCGGATTCGCGGATATAGAGGTTGCCGTCGCTCAGCGCCTGCAGCACCGGCGGTACGCGCTCGTCGCCGGTGGCGACCAGCACATCCATCGCCTTGGTGCGGTCGGCGAAGCTGCCGGGGCCGAGCGCGTTGATTTGCGCGGCGAAATCCTCCTGCGCCACAGCGGGCAGGGGAGTGAGAGCCAGAGCGAGCAGGAAGGCAATCAGAGTGAGAATTCGGGTGGCCATCGTGGTCGCTCTGTCGCGGGAAGGGGCGCAGTAAGTGGCGACGGCGGAGACCCGCCGTCGCCTTAGTTCGCGTGGCCTGACTGGCCTACATCGCGGTCGCGGCGACTTCGCAGGTGTTGGTCGCGGTGTTGAGGCGGCCGCAACCGGTCAGCGGGTCGGTCCAGTCGGCTTCGATGCCCTTGTCTTCGGGCAGCACATCCGACCAGGCATCGCCCGGGACGTCGCCTTCGGTCTGCCAGACGGTCTCGAACTGGCCGTCGGCCTGGATCTCGCCGATCAACACCGGCTTGGTCAGGTGGTGGTTCGGCAGAACCTTGGCAGTGCCGCCGGTGAGGTTCGGCACTTCGAGCCCGACAATGGCCTTGAGCACGGCGTCGGTATCGGTGGTGCCGGCCTTCTCGACCGCCTGCACCCAGAGCTGGAAGCCGAGATAGGCCGCTTCCATCGGATCGTTGGTGGTGCGCTTGTCGTTGCCGATATAGGCGTGCCAGTTCTTGATGAACTCGGCATTGGCCTCGTTCTCGACCGACTGGAAGTAGTTCCAGGCGGCGAGGTGGCCGACGAGGGCAGAGGTGTCCATGCCGGCGAGTTCTTCTTCACCGACCGAGAAGGCGACGACCGGGATGTCCTCGGCCGAGATGCCCTGGTTGCCCAGTTCCTTGTAGAACGGCACGTTGGCGTCGCCGTTGATGGTCGAGACCACGGCGGTCTTCTTGCCGGCCGAGCCGAACTCCTTGATGGCAGCGACTTCGGTCTGCCAGTCGGCGAAGCCGAACGGGGTGTAGTTGATCTTGATGTCTTCGGGCGCCACGCCCTTGTCCTTGAGGTACTGCTCGAGGATCTTGTTGGTGGTGCGCGGGTAGACGTAATCGGTGGCCTCGAGCACCCAGCGCTTCACGGAGCCGCCTTCTTCGCTCATCAGATAGTCGACGGCGGGGATCGCCTGCTGGTTCGGCGCGGCGCCGGTGTAGATGACGTTCTTCTCGGACTCTTCGCCCTCGTATTGCACCGGGTAGAAGAGAATCGAGTTCAGTTCCTTGAACACCGGCAGGACCGACTTGCGCGACGACGAGGTCCAGCAGCCGAACACGGCGGCAACGCCGTTGACGGCGATCAGCTCGCGGGCCTTTTCGGCAAACAGCGGCCAGTCGGACGCGGGGTCGACGACGACGGCCTCGAGCTGCTTGCCCAAGACGCCGCCCTTCTTGTTCTGCTCATCGATGAGGAAGAGCATGGTGTCCTTCAGGGTGGTCTCCGAGATCGCCATCGTCCCCGACAGCGAGTGGAGAACGCCCACCTTGATAGTGTCCTGCGCATAAGCAGTGAGAGGCGCGAGCGCCCCGGCAGTCATCGCGACCCCCAGGCCGATCCCGGCCATCATGCGATTAAGACCTGTCATACTTACCTCCGACAGTTTGGTTGTTTGCACCGGGGAGGAAGTTGCAATCGCCGTGCCAGCACCGAAAACCGCTGCCAAACCGCTGACTCTGCTAGGGTCTTTCGATGCCGGCCGGTTTCGCGCGACGCAACTGATGCATACGGATCGGCTTGCGCTGCCGGTTCTCTGGGCAGCGCCGTTAGCGTCTGCTTAAGAATTGGGCAGAGGTCTCGCGTGCCCAAGAACGGGTGTGTGTGTGTGCGCCCTGCGGTGTATTCACATAGCTTGGTGACCGCGCTTTGCAGCCCTGCTAAAAATCGGGCACCGGAAGTTCGCTTCCGGCAGAGAGGTTGTTTGCACCACACCCTCGGCCCCGCGTCGGCAACGACGCGGGGCTTTCGCTTGTGCCGTGTGCGATCGTGACCTTGCCCCGCAACCATCCGCTCCGTTCGCCGTTAAGCCAGCAAGCCGCCGGAGATGTCGTTCCCGGTGCACAGATATCGGCCGATGTTGCGAGGGCTGACGCTCCCTCGTGGCTGACGCCGGTGGGGCGCGGAGCTTCGGCTTCGCGCCTTCTTTGTTGGTGGGCTCGAGTCGCAACCCGTGACATCTACGCGTTTGCCGCCATGTCGATAGGTACTGCCACAGAGTGGCGCCGCAACCAGCTGTTTCGCCTGAATCAAAAGCGCGACCGCGCCCGATTCTGCAGCGCTGCCCGGCGCGCGCGTTCGCAGGTGTCGCGACCGAGACGGTACTTGTTCATAAGCCGTCCAAAGCTGTCAGCGTCCTGTCATCTTGCTGGGACAAGTTCCAGCGACTGCACTCAAAGTGTTACCAAAACACTTATGAGCATCGAAATGCCCGCGCCGCCTGCGGTTTTCAACAGGTACAATATTCGAGGCGACAGCCATGGTGCGGGGGGATGACTCCCGGCCTACGCGCTGCTGCGTAGCCCCGGGCGCAGCTTCCGGTGACGTCTTGCATTGGACTCAAGCTTCAAGAAAATTGTTCCGACCCTAAGTGTCACCACTTACAAGTATACGCAACCTTGCCATATAAGTGTCTGTGCGTAATTCTCGCAATTGACGAAGACGCGGAATATATTGGCCAACCAATCACAAGTTGATCAGCTTTCGCTCCGAAGCTTTACAGCGGCCTCATAGACGCATATTCATCAGCCGACGGGCGGCGGATGTAACGGAGGTTGGTCATGAGAAGCAACGTTTTTGCGGCTTTGGCGACGTTCACAATCGTCGCGGGTATGAGCGTCACTCAGGTTAATGCCGGGGGGCTGCTCGGTGGGCTTACCGAGACGGTTGGCGGGGTCGTGGGTTGCGTGACC
>NZ_LAJE02000091.1 GCF_000970465.2 Devosia insulae DS-56 | reverse complement strand
CCATATTGTGAGAGGAAACTGCTTCCCGCACCGGCTCGTCAGCTAAATCGGCGCCATATGTGTTACGCCCCGCTGGCGAGCGACAGTTCGCGGGTGCGGTCGACGGCGATGTAGCGCTGGATCTGCGCGACGATCTGGCTGGCATGTTCGGCCGCCAGGCGGTCGCAGAGCTCGGCATCTTCGGCCTCGATGGCGGCCACGAGGGCATCGTGCTCATCGACATATTTGCGCGGCAGGTGGTCGTTGAAGCTCTTGTAGTAGTAGAGCCTGAGGATGCGGCGTCCCTCGTCGAGCAGGCGGATGAAGAGCCCGGTGAAATAGGGGTTGCCGCCGGCTTCGGCGATGGTGGCGTGGAAGTTGCGGTTGTGGCCGATCATGCCGAGCACGTCACCTTCGCGCACCGCCCTGGCATAGGCCGCCTGGTGGACGCGCATGACCTCGAGATGGGCGCGAGTGCGGGCGCCGGCGGCGAGCCGCGTGGTCACCCGGTACATCAGGGTCAGCGCCTCGAAATAGACCGGCAGGGCGCCGAAATCGATCGGCGCGACAATGGTGTTGCGATTGGGCAGCTGGCTCACCAGCCCCTCGGCAGCGAGCCGCACCAGCGCCTCGCGGATCGGGGTGCGGGACATGCCGAAGGTTTCGGCGAGCGAGACCTCGTCGAGCGGCGCACCCGGCTCCAGCGACAGATCGAGGATCGAGGCCTTGAGCTGCTCGTAGACCTTCTGGACGCCCGAACCTTTGACGCGCGGCGCAAACCGGGTCGTTTCGCGCGAGGATCCACTCATATCCGGCTCCTGTTCGCCCCCAATTGACGAAATGTTAACGCGGCTGCATTGTGCCGACAAGGTGCATGCAAGGATGCATCTGAGGACAAGGGAGACGGAACGACATGCGTAATGTCATGAAAACCGCAGCAGGCCTCGCACTCGCCATCGTGCTCGGCGTACCAGCGATGGCGCAGGATACGCTGACCATCGGCATCATGGTCCCCACTACCGGATCGGAAGCCACCTACGGGCAGGACATGGCAAATGCCGTGAACCTCGCGATCGGCGAGATTAACGCGGCGGGCGGCGTATTGGGCAAGCAGCTGACCTCGACCATCGGCGACGACGGCTGCGACGCGCAGCTGGCAGTCAATGCCGCGAGCAAGCTGGCAGCCTCCGGCGTGGTCGGCGTCGTGGGCGGCTATTGCTCCGGCGCCACGGTGCCGACGCTCAAGATCTACGGCGACGCCAAGATTCCGCTGATCATTCCGGCGGCCAACTCGACGAAGCTGATCCCGGAGAACCCGGGCAACGCCTTCATGATCAACTCGACCGGCAACGACCAGGTGGCCAAGGCGATCGAGTACTTCACCGCCAAGGGCATCAAGAAGATCGCCATCATCAACCAGGGCGATGCCTATTCGCAGGACCTGGCCGACCTGACCAAGAAGAACTGGGAAGCGGCCGGCAACACGGTCACCAACTTCGAAGTCACCAACAAGGGCGAGCAGGACTATTCGGCGGTGGTCACTTCAATCACTGCTGCCAGCCCCGACGCAGTGTTCTGGACCGCCTACTACGCCGATGGCGGCCTGTTGATCCGCCAGCTGCGCGAGCGTGGCTACCAGGGGCTGATCGCGGTGGGCGACGGCTCCAACTCGCCGGAGCTGTTCAAGATCGCCGGCCCGGCGGCCGAAGGCGTCATCGCCTTCTCCAACCCAACGGCCGAGTTCCTGCCGGAAGCCAAGGCGTTCGCCGAGGCCTACCAGAAGCAGTTCGGCGCCGCGCCGGGCCCCTACTCGACGCTCAGCTACGACGCGATGAAGCTGCTCGCCTGGGCCCTCACCACCGCCGGTACCACCGACTCCGCCAAGGTGATCGAGACGCTGCAGGGCGCCAACTTCACCGACACCATTTCGGGCCCGATCTCGTTCACGCCCGAAAAGACCCTGGCGCGCTCCAACTTCGTGGTGCTCGAAGGCAAGGGCGGTGCCTGGACGCTGGCGCAGTAACCACCTGACCCAATCGCGGATCGGCGCTGCGGTGCCGGTCCGTCTCGGGCGAGACTGACCCCAAGGGCGAGGTGGCGGGTGAGCATTTTCGACATCTTCACGAACCAGTTGCTGAACGGCATCGTGCTCGGTTCGTTTTATGCGCTGGTGGCGCTCGGCTACACCATGGTGTTCGGCGTGGTGAAGCTTTTGAACTTCGCCCATGGCGAGCTCTACATGGTGGGCGGCTTTGCCGGCTTCCTGGTGCTGTCATTCCTCGCGCCCTATCTGGGGCCCGGCTGGCTGGGCGTTGCGGTGTCGCTGGTGCTGGCGATGATCGCCGTCGGCTTTCTCGGCGTGGTCATCGAGCGCGTCGCCTACGCGCCGATGCTGTCGGCGCCGCGCCTTTCCATCCTGATCACCGCCCTCGCGGTATCGCTGGTGCTGCAGAACGGCATGCTGACGCTGACCAAGGGGCAGTATGTGCCGTTCGGCGCAGCGCTCGGCTTCGGCGGGGTGAAGCTCGGCAACCTGTTCATCAGCTACAACCAGATGATCCTCGTCGGCGTCGCCGCGGCGCTGATGCTGGCGCTCGAGCTGTTCGTGTCGCGCACCCAGTATGGCCGCGCCATGCGCGCCGTCTCGGTCGACAAGGACATGGCCCGGCTTATGGGCATCAACGTCAATGCGGTGATCGCTATCACCTTCTTCCTCGGCTCGGCGCTTGCAGCAGCCGCCGGCTCGATGGCCGGCGCCTATTACGGCTCGCTGTGGTATTTCATGGGCTTCCTGATCGGGCTCAAGGCCTTCACCGCCGCAGTGATCGGCGGCATCGGCTCGATCCCCGGCGCCATGCTGGGCGGCTTGATCCTCGGGCTGCTCGAGAGCTTTGGCACGCAGTTGCCGGGGGTGGGCAGCGAGTGGAAGGACGTGTTCTCGTTCTCCGTCCTGATCCTCGTCCTGGTGTTCAAACCGACGGGCCTCCTGGGCAAGCCCGAGCAGGAGCGCATGTGATGGCGCAATTCCCGGAACGACCGAGTGCCTGGGGCGGGTTGGCAACGCTGCTCGATACGCCACAGAAGCGCTATGCGGCGATCGCCGTCATCCTCGTCGCCATGGCCGTGGCGCCCTACATTTTCGGCTCCTACGGCACGGTGATCCTCACCAACGCGCTGCTCTATGTGCTCTTGGCGCTGGGGCTCAACATCGTCGTCGGCTATGCCGGCCTGCTCGATCTCGGCTTTGCGGCGTTCTTCGCCGTCGGCGCCTATACCGTCGGCATCACCACCCTGCATTTCGGGCTCAACTTCTGGCTGGCGCTGCCGCTGGCCGTCCTCCTCGCCATCGTCGCTGGCGTCGTGATCGGCGCGCCGACCCTGCGGCTCCGCTCCGACTATCTCGCCATCGTTACACTGGGGTTCGGCGAGATCGTCCGGATCACGGCGCGAAACCTGCGCGAAACCGGCGGCGCCAGCGGGCTGATCGGTATCGACTCGCCATGGCTGTTCGGCTGGCACATCCGCACGCCGCTCGATTTCTACTATGTGTTCTGCGTGCTCGCGATCATCGGCGTCATCGCTTCGGTGCGGCTCGCCAACTCGCGGCTGGGGCGCGCCTGGCTCTATGTCCGGCACGATGAAGACGCGGCCGAAGCGATGGGCATCAACCGGGTGAAGGTGAAGCTCGCCGCCTACGTCGTCGGCGCCATCTACGGCTCGATCGGCGGAGCGTTCTTTGCCGCCAACCTCGGAGCGATCTCGCCCGAGAGTTTCTCGTTCCGGCAATCGGTGCTGATCCTGATGGCAGTGATCCTGGGCGGTATGGGCAAGATTCCGGGTGTCATCCTCGGCGCCTTCATCGTCATCCTCGCGCCCGAACTGCTGCGCGATTTTGGTGATCTCAGGCTGCTGATCTTCGCGGTGGGCCTGTTGCTGATCATGCTGTTCCGGCCAAGCGGCATCTGGCCGGCGAGGAGCAAGCGATGAGCCTCCTCGACCTCAAGGGCGTCAGCCTCAGCTTTGCCGGATCGAAGGTGCTCGACGCCGTCGATTTCAGCGTCCCGGCCGGCCGAATCGTCAGCCTGATCGGGCCGAACGGAGCAGGCAAGACCTCGCTGTTCAACTGCATCACCGGCTTTTACAAACCGCAGCAGGGCTCGATTAGCCTCGACGGCACCGAGACGCTGCGGATGAAGCCGCATCAGGTGACGCAGCTCGGCATCGCCCGCACCTTCCAGAACGTGCGGCTGTTCCGTGAGATGACAGTGCTCGAGAACGTCATGTCGGGCCAGCACAGCCGAACTCGCGCCGGCATCATCGATGCGATCCTGCGGCTGCCCTCGCAGCGGCGCGAGGAGGCCGAGATCCGGCGGATCGCCGAGGAATGCCTGAGCTTTGTCGGCATCACCGAAGGCTGGGAGCGGGAGGCGACCACCCTGCCCTATGGCTGGCAGCGCCGCGTCGAGATCGCGCGGGCGCTGGCGACGACACCGCGGCTGTTGCTGCTCGACGAACCGGCCGCCGGGCTGACCTCGGGCGAGAAGGAAGAGCTGATCGAACTCATCCGCCGCATCCGCAACGAGCGGGACATCTGCATCCTGCTGATCGAACACGATACCGGGCTGGTGATGCGTCTCTCCGAGCGGGTCAGCGTGCTCGACCACGGCGTGATGATCGCCGAGGGCACGCCCAAGGAAATCCAATCCAACCAGCAAGTGATCGAGGCCTATCTCGGGGTCGAGGAGGACGCACTTGACCTCTGATGTGATGCTCAAGCTCGAAGGCCTTGCCAGCGCCTATGGCAAGATCGATGCGGTCAAAGGCATCGACCTCGAGGTGAAGCGCGGGCAGATCGTGACGCTGCTCGGCGCCAACGGGGCCGGCAAGACCACGACGCTCAAGACCATCTCGGGGCTGGTGCGCGCCAAAGCTGGCCGGGTGCTGTTCGAGGGCAACGACATTACCGGCATGCCGGCGCACCAGATCGCGCGGGCCGGCGTGGTGCATGTGCCCGAGGGGCGGCATGTGCTGCGCGGCCTCAGCGTGCGCGAGAACCTCGAGCTCGGCGCCTTCACGGTGAAGGATCCGACGCTCAGGAAAGATCGGCTCGAACAGGTGTTCGCCCAGTTCCCGATCCTCAGGACGCGGGCCAACTCCGATGGTTCGCTGTTGTCGGGCGGCGAACAGCAGATGCTGGCGATCGGCCGGGCGCTGATGCATGGGCCGAAAATCCTGCTGCTGGACGAGCCCTCGATGGGGCTGGCGCCCAAGCTGGTGCTCGAGACGATGAAGATCGTGAAGCGGCTCAACGAAGGCGGCACCACCATCCTCCTCGTCGAACAGAATGCCCGGCTGGCGCTGCGGCTCGCCCATTACGGCTATGTGCTCGAGAGCGGCGTGATCCGCCTCGAGGGCGAAGCCAAGCAACTCAGTGCCGATCCCTCGATCGTCCAGGCCTATCTCGGCAACTGAATGCATCTCCCCAGCACCTCCACCGTAAGTCCAAAGGCCACCTGACTTGACCACGACGACCAGCATCGACGTCGCCATTATCGGCGCCGGCATTATCGGCGTTTCCACCGCCTTCAAACTGCAGGAGGCGGGCCGGACGGCCGTGCTGATCGACAGAACGGGGATTGCCGAGGAGACCAGCCGCGGCAATGCCGGGGCGTTCGCTTTTTCGGACGTGATCCCGATGGCGACCTCGGGCGTCCTCGGCAAGCTGCCGCGCTGGCTGAGCGATCCGCTCGGCCCGCTGACCATCCGGCCGGAATACCTGCCGCAGATTACGCCCTGGCTGCTGCGCTTCTGGCGCGCCGGCTGGCCTGACAAGGTGGCGGCGAGCCTCAAGGCGCAGAGCGCCATGATGCGGGTTGCCCGATCCGAGCTGGAGGCGCTCGTCGCCAGTGCCGGGCTCGACGGCATGATCCGCCGCGACGGGGTGCTCGAACTCTACGAGAGCGACGACGAGCTCAAAAAGACCGCACGGGACGACGAGGCCAAATCCGCCGAGGGCATCGAGTTCCGCCATGTGCGGGGGGCCGAGCTCAGCGAACTGCAGCCGGGGCTGTCGCCGCGCATCACCTGCGCCACCTTCATTCCGAAATGGCAGACGGTCAGCGACCCCTATGACTACGCAGTTGCGGTGGGCCAGGCGGCGATGGCGCGCGGCGCCAGTTTCCGCCAAGCCGAGGTAGCGCAAGTGCTGCCCGAGGGCGATGGCGTCGTGATTCAGTTCACCGACGGCAGTTCGCTGCGCGCGCGGCAGGTGGTGGTGGCGGGCGGCGCCTGGTCGAAGCAGCTGACGGCGCCGCTTGGCGACGACATTCCGCTCGAGACCGAGCGCGGCTACAATACGACGCTGCCCGGCTATAGTTTCGACCTCAAACGCCAGCTGGTGTTCGGCGGCCATGGCTTCGTCGTGACGCCGCTCGCCAGCGGCATCCGCGTCGGCGGTGCGGTGGAGCTGGGGGGACTGAAGCTCGCCCCCAACTTCAAGCGCGCCGACGCCATGCTGACCAAGGCGGCAAACTTCATGCCGGGTCTTGTTACCACTGGCGGCAAGCAGTGGATGGGGTTCCGCCCATCGCTGCCTGACAGCCTGCCGGCCATTGGGTTCTCGCGCCGTTCGCGCCACGTCGTCTATGCCTTCGGGCACGGCCACCTCGGCCTCACCCAATCGGCCGGTACCGGCAAGCTGGTGGCCGAACTCCTCACCGGCGCCACACCGTCTCTCAACCTCACACCCTTCTCTCCGCAACGCTTCTAGAACGAGCCTTTCCATGTCCCGGCATATCTTCACCTGCATCGATGGTCACACCTGCGGCAACCCGGTCCGCCTCGTCGCCGGCGGCGGCCCGCTGCTCAAGGGCAACACCATGATGGAGCGGCGCGCCGATTTTCTCGCCAACCACGATTGGATTCGCAAAGGGCTGATGTTCGAGCCGCGTGGCCACGACGTGATGAGTGGCTCGATCCTCTATCCGCCGACGCGCGAGGATTGCGACATCGCGATCCTGTTCATCGAGACCTCGGGCTGTCTCTATATGTGCGGGCACGGCACCATCGGCACGGTGACCATGGCGATCGAGAACGGGCTGATGACGCCGAAGACGCCGGGCGTGGTGAACCTCGATGTCCCCGCCGGCAAGGTGGTGGCCGAGTACACCATGGATGGCGAGTATGTGGACAAGGTCCGCATCACCAACGTGCCGAGCTTTCTCCACTCGACCGACCTCGAAATCGACGCGCCGGGGCTCGGCAAGCTCAAGGTCGACGTGGCCTATGGCGGCAATTTCTACTGCATCGTCGACGCCCAGGAGAATTTCTCCGATATCGCCGACGTGTCGGTCGGCGACCTGCTGCGCTGGAGCCCGGCGCTGCGCGCGGCGATGAACGAGCGCTACGAGTTTATCCATCCCGAGAACGACAATATCCGCGGCTGCACCCACATCCTGTGGACCGGCAAGCCGACCAATGTCGCCAACACCGCCCGCAACGCCGTGTTCTACGGCGACAAGGCGATCGACCGCTCGCCCTGCGGCACCGGCACCTCGGCGCGCATGGCGCAGTGGTATGGCCGCGGCAAGCTGAAGGTCGGCGACGCGTTCAACCACGAGTCGATCATCGGCTCGGTGTTCAACGGCCGGGTCGAGCGCGCGGTGAAGGTCGGCAACTATGACGGGATCGTGCCGTCGATCGCCGGCTGGGCCCGCCAGACCGGCCTCAACACCATCTATATCGACGACCGCGACCCCTTCGCCCACGGCTTCTCACTGGTGTGAGATGGTGCCGCTCCTTGCTCGCCCCAGCCACGGAGTCATTCCCGCGAAAGCGGGAACCTCTGTTTCGGGATCGTGCCTCCCAAACGGAGATTCCCGCTTTCGCGGGAATGACCCGGTGAACCGAGCAGCCTCTCGTCAGGAACTCCACACATGAAAATCACTGCCATCAAAGTCTACCAGGTTGATCTGCCGCTGCGCGAAGGCCGCTACAACTGGAGTGGCGGCAACTTCATGGAGGTGTTCGACTCGACCGTCGTGGCGGTCGAGACCGATACCGGGATTACCGGCTATGCCGAGTGCTGCCCGCTCGGCTCGGCGTACCTCCCCTCCTACGCCAAGGGGGTGCGAGCCGGTATCGCCGAGATCGGGCCCAAGCTGATCGGGCATGACCCGACTGATCTCTGGCCGCTCAACCATCACATGGATGCGGTGCTGCGCGGCCACCCCTATGTGAAGGCGCCGATCGACATCGCCTGCTGGGACATTCTGGGGAAGGTCGCGGGGCTGCCGGTCTATAAGCTCCTGGGTGGGGCCGAGCAGGAAAGAATCGCGCTCTACCGGGCGATCAGCCAGGAAGATTCCGCTGTCATGGCCGAGAAGATCGCCGGCTATCGCGCCGAGGGCTACACCAAGTTCCAGCTCAAGGTCGGCGGCGATGCCAATGACGACATCCGCCGCATCCGGGCCTGTCGCGCCATCCTCGCCGAGACCGACATCCTCGTTGCCGACGCCAATACCGGCTGGACCATGGCCGATGCGGCGCGGGTGGTGAACGCGGTCCGCGATCTCGATGTCTATATCGAGCAGCCCTGCATGAGTTACGAGGAGAGCGTCTCGATCCGCCGCCGCACCAGCCTGCCGTTCGTCCTCGACGAGAATATCGGCACGGTCGGCGACCTGGTGAAAGGCATTTCCGAGGATGCCTTCGACGTCATCAACCTGAAGATCAGCAAGGTCGGCGGCCTCACCAAGGCACGGCAGATGCGCGACCTCTGCGTCGCCTCGGGCATCCCGATGACCATCGAGGACACCTGGGGCGGCGACATCGTCACCGCCACCATCGCGCACCTCGCCCGCTCGACGCCGCAAAAATTCTGCTTCACGGCGACCGACTTCAACTCCTACGTCACGGTGTCGATCGCCGACGGCGCGCCGAAGCGGGTCAATGGGTTTATGACGGCAAGCGATGCGCCGGGGCTGGGGATCGAGCCGAAATGGGACGTGCTCGGGCAAGCGGTGCAGGTGATTGCGTGACCCTCAGTCGGGACGCGCACCGGCCTCTCCGTGATCCTTCCCCGCGTGGCGGGGGAGGGGGACCGCCGAAGGCGGTGGAG
>NZ_LAJE02000090.1 GCF_000970465.2 Devosia insulae DS-56 | reverse complement strand
GCGCAATAGGCATCAAGCGAGGGATCGTCGAGGAACGGGTGGCCCTTGCGAGCGACGACGACGAAGTCGCCGCGATAGAGCGGACGCGACACGAACCGCTGCGGCACTTCGCCGAAGGTGACCGCGGCGAGGTCGACACGGCGCGCGTCCAGTTCCTCGAACACGGTCTCCCATGGCCGGGCCCGGGTGACGTCCGGCATGATCTGCCGGGTGCCGATGTCGATGCCCGGCGCCTTGGCCGAGAGCTCAGCGAGCAGCGCCGGCAGCGGCGCAATCGCGCTGCCGTCAGGCGAGCCGACCATGAAGCGGCGGCGCGACGTCAAGGGATCGAACGGCTCGGCCGACGCAACCACCTGGCGGACCCGCGACAGGATCTCGGCGATCGGTTCAGCAAGGCTGAGGGCCCGCTCGGTGGGCACGACGCCGCGCGGGGTCTTGAGGAACAGCGGATCATTGAGCTGCGCGCGCAGCCGGCCGAGGCCGTGGCTGACCGCCGATGGCGACAGGTTGAGGCGCTGGGCAGCCTTTCCGACGTGCTGCTCCTGCAGCACGACTTCGAAAAGCACGAGCAGATTCAGGTCGGTACGAGATAGATCAATCTGGTGCAGCATATCGGTGCATTCATATCACTGGATTCATGACCCAGCAATCGGGCATCCCGGCGCCACGGGTGGGCAACCTGAGGACTACTCTATGTACATGCACTTCATGATGATCGGCGACCGCTGGGCAGCGCGCCACAATATCTCGAAGCCGAAGCGCACGCCGCTCACCACGCTTCGCCTGCCGGCACCCGCCACACCGTCTGCAGCACGCGAGGAGACCGGGAAATGATGCTGGCTCAGTTCTCCAACGAGACCCCCGACGAAGCGCAGCAGTTGATTGCGTTCTGGCGCAAGGCCGGGCGTGAGCTGTGGTTCGCCAAGGACCCGGCATTCGATGCGCTGTTTACCGAGAGCTTCATCGAACTCCATGAGCTGGCCGCCAAGGGACAGCTCGACCAGTGGACCAGCACGGCGCACGGCTCGCTGGCGCTGCTCATCCTGCTCGACCAGTTCCCGCGCAACGCCTTCCGCGGCACGCCCAGGGCTTACGCCACCGACGCCCATGCCCGGCGCATCGCGATGCTGGCGACCAGTTGGGGTCAGGACCTGATGATCGATCTTGAGCTCAGAGTGTTCATGTACCTGCCGTTCGGCCACTCCGAGAGCCTGGCCGACCACGTGCGCGGCGGCGAGCTGCTGGAACATATGGGCCCGCCCTACACCGACCACGCGAAAAAGTACCGGGCAGTGATCGAGCAGTTCGGACGCTTCCCCCACCGCAACTCGATCCTTGGCCGCGAGGCCACCGGCGCCGAGGAAGCGTTCCTGCGCAATGGCGGGTTCTCAGGCTGAAGGAGACGAAAGATGGCAATCATGATGATCTCGGAGATCAAGGGCCAGACGGCCGAGGGTTATGAGCGCGTGCTCGACATGGTGCAGCCGCACTATGCCGACGCCCAGGGCTTCGTGATGCACTCGGGCCACGCCACCGACAGCGGCTGGCGGGTGGTCGAGGTGTGGGAGAGCCGGGAAGATGCAGGGCGCTTCTTTGCCCAGCACGTCGCACCCAACCTACCCAAGGGCATCCACCCCAAGGCACGGTTCGAGCCACTACACACTTTGGTACGACGCTGAAGTCTGTGGGTGATCGCCGAAAGAAAGAGGCCCGGGTGACGCCCGGGCCTCTTCAACACTGGATGGCGACAAAGGGTCAGCGCAGCAGGGCGCGGGCCTCTTCGATGCCGAGCGCGGCGGGGCGCTCGCAGGTGGTCTGGAGCGTGATCACCTGGCCGGTTTCGCCGGCGCGGAGGATCGAGGTCATGACGTCGACGGCGTGCAGTGCGACATCGAGATCGCAGCGCGCCTTCTTGCCGGTTTCGATCGAGTCCATCATGTCGCTCAGGCCGGCATTGCGGTAGTTGGCGCGCGGATTGGGCTTGTCGAGATCCTGGTTGGCCTTGCCGAACGGGTGATCCCATGGGGTCACCTTCTCCTTGTCGCCGGCGCGGTTGGTGATGGTGACATCGCCGTTGAAGAAGTTCGGATCGGGCACATAGACCGAGCCTTCGGTGCCGTAGAGCTCGATATTGTGGTGGCCGTGGCTGGAAACGTCCCAGCTGGCGCCCAGCGTGATGATGGCGCCCGAGTGGAACTCGAGGATGGCGTGGATCGTGGTCGGGGTACCGACCTTGATGAACGTTCCCTTGAACGGCGAGCCCTCGGTGGTCACCTCGCGCTCGGCGCGGGCCGAGCCGGTGAAGGCGGTGACGCGCTTGATCGGGCCGACGAGGCTGATCAGGTCGGTGATGTAGTAGGGGCCGAGATCGAGGATCGGACCGCCACCGGGCTGGAAGAAGAAATCCGGGTTGGGATGCCAGTGCTCCATGCCGCGGCTTAGCACGTGCATGGTGCCCGAAGCGATCTTGCCGACCTTGCCCGAGTCGATGATCGAGCGAGCCTGCTGATGCGCGCCGCCGAGGAAGGTATCGGGGGCCGAGCCGACCTTGAGCTTGTGCTCCTCCGCCAGCGCCTTGAGCTGGATGCCCTCTTCGACGCTGAGGACGAACGGCTTTTCGGAATAGGCGTGCTTGCCGGCCGAGAGGATGTCTTTCGAAATCGAGAAATGGGTCGAGGGGATCGTGAGGTTCACGATCACGTCGATTTCCGAATTCTTCAGCAGCTCGTCGGGGGTCTGCGCCGCCACATTGTACTCCCCTGCCCGCTTCTGTGCGGCCTCGGGGAGGATGTCGGCGATGGCGCGGACTTCGAGGTTCTTGAACAGCGGTGCGAGGCGCAGGTAAGCGGCCGAAATGTTGCCGGCACCCATGATGCCGACGCCATAGGTCTTTGCCATTGTCTTAGGCTCCGAGGGACTTGATGAAGGCGATCGAGCGCGAAGCGAAGCGGTCGATGTCGTTCGGGTTATCGTGTTCGGCGACGAAGTACTGCGCCTTGGTTTGGCTGCGGACGATCGGCCACAGCGTCTTCCACGGCACGGTGCCCTGGCCGGCATCGGCCCAGCCATCTTCGTCGGCGTTCTGGCCCGCAGGAGCGATATCCTTGACGTGCACGGCGACGATGCGGTCGCCGAACTTGGGCAGCCAGGTCGCCGGATCGGCGTTGCCGCGGACGATCCAGGCGACGTCGGCCTCGACGTTCACTGCCGGAGCGGCTTCCAGCAGCCAATCCATGGCGTACTTGCCGTCATACGAGATGAACTCGAACTCGTGGTTGTGGTAGCCGAAGGTAAGGCCGGCATCCTGGAACGGCTTGCCGATCTTCTGCAGCCGATCGCCAAACTTTTTCCAGCCATCGGCCGAAGTCGGGCGATCGGTGGGGGCGAGCCAGGGGCAGACGACTACCTTGATGCCCAGCGTTTCGGCGAGCTTCAGGGTCTTCGAAGTATCTTCGAGGTCGCCGAGGCTCACATGCGCGGTCGGCATGGTGAGGCCGTTGGCATCGAGCTGCGCCTTCAGCGCCTGCGGGTCGGTGTAGAGCGAACCGTAACCCTCGACATGGGAGTAGCCGAGCGCGGCAACCTTCTTGAGCACGTCCGCGAGCGGGTAATTGCGGGCGCTGAACAGCTGAAAACCGATATCCATTATGTGGCCTCTTTCACTTCCAGGCGGTGACGGCGGCGATCGAACGGGATGCGAAGCGGTCGACGTCGGCGGGGTTGTCGTGTTCCATCACCCAGTAGCGGGCGTTGGTGTGGGCTTTGACGGCGTCGGAGAGCGCCTGCCAGTCGAGCGTGCCGTGGCCGACATCGGCCCAGCCGTCTTCGTTGGCATTCTCTCCAGCCGGCGCGATGTCCTTGACGTGCACGGCGTTGATGCGGCGGCCGTGCTTCTTGATCCACTCGATCGGATCCTGGCCGCCCTTCACCACCCAGGCGACGTCCATCTCCCAATCATTGTTGGGGGCGGTGTCGAGGATGATGTCCATCGGCAGCTTGCCGGTGGCCGTGGGGCGGAACTCGAAATCGTGGTTGTGCCAGCCGAAGCCGAAACCGCGCTTGCGGAACGCTTCGCCGAGCTTGGCCAGGGTCTCGCCCAGCTCGATCCACTTGCTGTCGCCCTGCCCGGCCTCGCGCTCTTCCTTGGGAATTGCCGGGCAGTAAAGGAACCTCATGCCCAGCGTTTCGGCGGTCTTCAGCGCGGCCTCGGTATCCTTGAGCTGGGCGAGCCCGAAATGGCCGGTCGGCATGGTGAGGCCGTGCTGCTTCAGCGACGCGGCGAGGCTGTCCGCCTCGGCATAGAGCCCGCCAAAGCCCTCGACCTGCTTGTAGCCGAGCTTGGCGAGACGCCCGAGCACGCTGTCCAGCGGCGGGAAGTTCCGGGCGCTGTAAAGCTGGAATGAAAAGTCCAAGAGATGTCTCCTCCAGTAAAGCCACCGCCCCGGTCGTTGCCGGGGCGGCGCCTGCTGATTTATCACGGTTCGTAGCAGCCAGTTCGGCGGGCCGCTACGCGTCCGGTAAGCTCAATGAGCCGAAAGGTCAGATGCGGTTGCCGCTCGCTGCGTTGAAGACGGAACCACGACCCGGATCGAAGCCGATCAGGACCTTCTGGCCCGGCTCGAGATGCACTTCGGCGGCGGCGCGGAAGGTGAGCGACTGGCCGGCGATCTTGGTCCAGGCGACGGTGTCGGCGCCCATCGGCTCGACGATCTCGATCTCCGATTCCATCTGCACCGGCATTTTCCGTGCATCCTCGCCGACGACGATATGCTCGGGACGGATGCCGAGGACCGAGGCGCCGTTGGTCTGGTTGGCGAACTGGTAGTTGCCGAGCGGGATGTTGGCCTGCCCATCGACGCTCAGCGTGGTGCCGCTGAGGTCGCCCTTGATGAAGTTCATCGAGGGCGAGCCGATGAAGCCGGCGACGAACAGGTTGACCGGCTTGTTGTAGATGGTGTGCGGGTCGGCCAGCTGCTGGATCACGCCGTTCTTCATGATGGCGATGCGGTCAGCCAGGGTCATCGCCTCGATCTGGTCGTGCGTGACGTAGATCATGGTGTTCTTGAGCCGGGCGTGCAGCCGCTTGATTTCGATGCGCAGGTCGTTGCGGAGCTTGGCATCAAGGTTCGACAGTGGCTCGTCGAACAGGAACACATCGACGTCGCGCACCAGGGCGCGGCCGATGGCGACGCGCTGGCGCTGGCCGCCGGAGAGCTCGACGGGCTTGCGCTGCAGCAACGGCTCGATCTGCAGGATTTCCGAGGCGCGCTTGACCCGGGCATCGACCTCCGCCTTCGGCATCCGCGCGACGCGCAGGCCGAACGACAGGTTCTTCTCCACCGTCATCTGCGGGTAGAGCGCGTAGGACTGGAACACCATGCCGATGCCACGGTCCTTGGGCTCGTCCCAGGTGACGTTCTTGCCGGAGATGAAAATCTGCCCGTCGGAGACGTCGAGGAGGCCCGCGATGCAGTTCAGCAGGGTGGACTTGCCGCAGCCCGAGGGCCCGAGCAGCACGATGAACTCGCCCTGCGCAACCTCGAGATCGAGAGACTCGAGGACCTTCACATTGCCGAAGCTGAGGCTGAGATCCTTGATGGAAACGCTAGTCGTCATAGAGGATTACCCCTTCACCGCACCGGCGGCGATGCCGCGGACGAACCATTTACCCGAGATGAAATAGACCACCAGCGGAACCGCTGCCGTGAGGATGGTTGCAGCCATGTTCACGTTGTACTCGCGGATGCCCGTCGTGGTGGTGACGATGTTGTTGAGCTGCACCGTCATCGGCATGTTCTCGCGGCCGGCGAAGACCGTGCCGAACAGGAAGTCGTTCCAGATGCCGGTGACCTGCAGGATGATGGCGACGATGGTGATCGGCACCGACATCGGCAGCATGATGCGGAAGAAGATGCCCCAGAACCCTGCCCCGTCGACGCGGCCGGCCTTGAACAGCTCGATCGGCAGCGAGGCGAAGAAGTTGCGGTAGAGCAGCGTCAGGATCGGCATGCCGAAGATGGTGTGGACCACCACGATACCCGGCAGCGTCGCGAACAGGCCGATCTTGGAAAGCCCGATGATCAGCGGGTAGATCACCACCTGGAACGGCACGAAGGCGCCGAAGATCAGGATGCCGAACAAGAGCTCCGAGCCCTTGTACTTCCAGAAGCTCAGGGCGTAACCGTTGATCATGGCGATGACGATCGACACCGGCACGGAAAGGGCGGTGATCTTCACCGAGTTCCAGAAGCCGGGCTTCAGGCCGTTACAGTCGCGGCCGGTACAGGCGGTATCCCAGGCCTTGAGCCAGGGATCGAAGGTCAGCAGCGCCGGCCAGTTGAACAGGTGTCCCTCGCGGATTTCCGGCATGGTCTTGAGCGAGGTGACGATCATGACCCAGAGCGGCAAAAGGAAGAAGACGGCCGACAGGATCAGGAAGGCGTAGACGCCGATGCGTCCGATGGTGACCGTCTTTGGCTTGGGCCCACGCGGACCGGTGGTGGCAGTCGGGCCGGTGGAGAAACCGGACGAGATGGCTTCGGTGGTCATGCTGCCTTCCTCGCCTTGCGCTGAGCATTCCACTGCAGCAGGTACTGCAGCCCGATCAGGATAATGACCGGCAGCAGCATCATGGTTGCCGCGGCCATGCCCTGGCCGACGTTGACGCGATCGGTGATGTGCTGGATGACATAAACGGCAGGCATCTGGGTCGAAACGCCCGGCCCGCCCTGGGTCATGGCGATGACGATGTCGAAGACGCGCACGATGCCGGTCATCTGCAGGATGAAGGCGGTCGCGACAGCGCCCTTCATCATCGGCAGCACGATGAACAGGTAAGTCTTCCAGGTCGGGATGCCGTCAACCTTGGCGGCTTTCCAGATCTCGGAATCGACGCCGCGGAGGCCGGCCAGCAGAATGGCCATTGTCACGCCGACGCCGTTCCACAACCCACCCAGCACCAGGCCGTAAAGCGCGGTCTCCTGCTTCACCAGCGGCGCGAACTCGAAGTTCGCCCAGCCGAGCTGGCGCACGGCGGACTGGATGCCGAGATTGGGGTCGAACATCCACTGCCAGACGAGGCCGGTGACGACCAGCGACATGGCGAACGGGTAGAGGAAAATCGAGCGGAACAGGTCTTCCTGCTTGATGCGCTGGTCCATGAAGACCGCGAGCAGGTAGCCGAACACCATGCTGATACCGATCGACAGCACGCCGAACACGGCGAGGTTGCGGACCGAAATATTCCAGCGGTCGTTCGCCCACAGCCGCTCGTACTGCGCCAGGCCGATGAAGTTGAAGTTCGGGAACAGCTTGGAATTGGTGAACGACCAGATGATCGAAAAGATGATGCAAATCACGAACACCCCGATCGCCGTGGCGATCATCGGTGTGGTGCCCAGGACCGACTGGATGTTGAATTTCTTGCGCGTGCGCGGTTTGCGCTCCGCTGCCGTACCGGCAAAACCAGTGGCCGCGCGTTCGCCAGGTTCGGCGATCTGGGTCATGGTCACTCCCCGCGTTGTTGAGACAACCGGCCCCGGATCCCCGCTTATCCGGATACGCCGAAAAAAGCCGGGCGGTGCTTTGGCACCGCCCGGTTATCGTAGCCTAATCAGTCGGCGTTCTGAAGGATCGTCACATACTGCTCGGCGGCAGCTTCGACGGTCATCGCGTCGTCGGCCCAGAACTGGGCGACGAGGTCGTTGAACTGGCCGGTGGTGTCGTTCGACTGCCAGCGGCCGGCGTCGACGGCGATGTTGGCCGGGTCCTTGATGATCTCGAGGCCGCGCTTCATGCAATCGTCAGCGAGCGACATATCGACGTCGTCGCGGATCGGCATGGAGCCCTTGGCGTTGTTGAACAGCGCCTGGACCTGCGGGTTGACCATCATGGAGGCCATCTTCAGCTGCGCCGCCTCGACAGCCGGATCCGACTGCTTGGGGAACAGGAAGATGTCGCCGCCGGTGGAGACGGTCGGGTGATCGATCGGCAGAGCCAGACAAGCGTAATCGACGCCCGCCTTCTCACCGGCGACGCCGAACTCGCCACGCGCCCAGTCACCCATGACCTGCAGACCCGCCTGGTCGGTCACGACGAGATTGGTCGTGTCGTTCCAGTTGCGGTTTGCGGAACCGGCATCGGAGAACTGCTTGAACTGGCGGAACTTCTCGAACACGGCGGGCATCTCGGCCTTGGCCAGTTCCAGATCCTTGTCCTTCAGGATCTTCTCGCGCTTCTCGAGGCCGAGCAGCGAAGTCTGGATCACGCCGAAAGCGCCGTTGATCTGCCAGCTTTCACCGCCGATTGCGAACGGGATGATACCGGCTTCTTGGAGCTTCGGAGCCTTGCTGAGGAAGTCGTCGAAGCTGGTCGGCAGCTCGACGCCGGCCTTCTCGAACGCCGGGACCGAAGCCCAGGCCCAGTTCCACGAGTGGATGTTGACCGGCACGCACCACCAGTGACCGTCAACGAGGCAAGCCTCGGAGATGGACGCCGGGCGGATGAAGCCGGCCCAGTTCTCTTTCGTCGCCAGATCGGTGAGATCGAGCAGCATGTTGCCGGCGATCAGTTCTTCATACTGACGGCCGGGGTTGAACTGCGCCGCGCCCGGAGGATCGCCACCGAGAATGCGCTGCAGCGTGGCCGAACGGGCGTTTTCGCCGCCGGCGATAGCAGTATCGACCCACTTGTCGCCGCCCAGGGCGTCGAACTCACGAGCGAACACCGACACAGCGGCCTGTTCGCCGCCCGACGTCCACCAGTGAATGACTTCAACGTCCGCGGCGCGCACCGAGGTGCTGCCAAGCAGGGCGGCAGCCACCAGGGCCACCACCGACACGACTGACTTCATAATGTAGTCCTCCCAACGTTCACCCAGGAGCAAAACGCCCCTCGCGAAATTTGCGCCAGCCGCGCAGGGGCCCCTCTTGTTGGGAAAGCTCCGGTGCTGGCTGCGTGTAATCGATTACACAACCCCTTGCAGAAGGTCAATGCAATCGATTGCAGGAGTTTCAGACATTCCTTGCGCAGCTGTCAAGGTCGATCTAGACAGAGCGGGCGAGCAGCGGTGAGGGAGCGCTGCGAACTCATGGTTCCGGCAAGAAAAACACCGACGATTCAGGATGTTGCCCGTCACGCAAGTGTGTCTGCGGCGACCGTCAGCCGTGTCCTCAGTTCGCCTGAAAGGGTGACGGAGACGACGCGCGAGCGGGTTTATGCCGCGGTGCGCGACACCGGCTACACCATCAACCAGGCGGCCAGATCGCTGCGGCTCAAGGCGGCGCGGACGATTCTGATGGCGGCGCCCAATATCGGCAACCCGTTCTATTCGACCATTGTCGACGCGGTGATCCGCGAGGCGGCCGAGCGTGGCTACAGCGTGCTGGTGGCGAGCCGCATCGGCGACGACCCCAACCGCTGGCTCAGCGACTACATGCTCTCCAACCGCGCCGACGGCTTGTTGCTGTTCGACGGCTCGCTCGACACCAACCGGCTGCATGGCTTGCGCGACGACGGCGTCGCCCTGCCGCTGGTCGCCGCCTATGACGAGATCCCCGACGCCAAGATCCACTCGGTGATCACCGACAACCGGCTGGCGGCCAAGCGGGCCATCAGGCACCTGGTGGACCTGGGGCATACCGAGATCGGCCACATCATCGGGCCATCGCGCAACCAGTCGACCAACGAGCGCTTCATCGGCTTTGCTGAGGCGATGCAGGAGGCCGGGCTGGTGGTGCGCGAGGAGTGGCTGTTCCCCGGCACCTACAATATGGAGTCGGGCACCGCCGCGGCCGAGCACCTGCTGGCCAGCGGCAAGCTGCCCACGGCGGTGTTCTCAGGTAATGACGAGATGGCGCTCGGCCTGATCCACCGACTGCGACTCGACGGCATCGACTGCCCGCGCGACATCTCGGTGATCGGCTTTGACGATATCGCGGTGGCGCGCTTCTTCGATCCGCCGCTGACCACCATGCGGCAGCCGCGCGAAGATATCGGCCGGATGGCGACCAGTTCGCTGATCGACATCATCGAAGGGGTGGTGCCGGAGGACGAGCCGATCCACGTCATCCTCACCTCCGACCTGGTGGTCCGCGAGAGCACCCGCGCAATCTAAAGCGCCCATTTGCTGTTGCAGTTTGTCGCTTTCTCTGAGCGATATAGTACAAATTGCGGCATCTTTGGGGGTGAAGTGGCTGTAGACGGAGTTGCCGACACTGGGTCGGCACGAACACGCGCGCCGCGACGCGATCTACTGGCGCTGCAGCTGGCGGTGGGCGGATTTTTTCTGCTGCGGCTGGCCTATGCCGTGGTTGTGCCGCCGGGTGGCGACGAGGGATACTACTGGCTGTGGGGCGGCCATCTGCAGCTGTCGTATTTCGACCACGCGCCGATGGTCGGCTGGACATCGGCAATCGGCCGGCTGCTGCTCGGCTGGACGCCGGCCGGGCTACATTTTGCGCCCGTCGTCACCTCGCTGGTCCTGGCCTATGGAATGTACCGCTCGGCGCGCTGGCTGGCGCCCGCGGACCCGCAGCGATTCTTCTGGCTGACGCTGGCGATCTACAGTGCGTCGCCGCTGCTGAACGTGCTCAGCATCCTCAACTATCCCGACCACCTGCTGATCTGCTTTTCGGGACTGAGCCTGTTACAGATGGGGCAGTATCTGGGCGGTGTGCTGCGCCGCGACGAGCGCGTGCTGCACCTCTACCTCGGCGCCTTGTTCATGGGGCTCGCTGCGCTCAGCAAGTACAACGCCGTGCTCCTTGCGGGCGGCATGCTGGTGGTGCTCATCGCCGAGCCGGGGTTACGGCGAGCCTTCCGCTCCCCGCACCTCTACCTCGCCGGCGCGCTCACTCTGGCGATGACCCTGCCGGTGATCCTGTGGAATTCGGAGCATCGCCTTGCCAGCCTCGAGTTCCACGCCGAAGAGCGGTTGATCAAGGATGCCGACCTGTTCACGCCGTTCACGCTGGTGCGGCTGATCATCTACTCGGCGCTGATCGTCTCGCCTTTCCTGATGCCCGGCTTCATCCGCTTCCTGTTCGGCAAGCTGCCGGACGGGCCGCAGAAGGGATACCTGCTGATCGCGCGCGGCACGGCGCTGGTCTCCACCCTCATCTTCCTGCCGCTGGCGGGATGGGGGGCGATCAGCCGGCAGGTGAGCCCGCACTGGATGGTGCTCAGCTTCCTGCCGTTCCTCTTGGTCGCGCCGCTCTACATCCGCTGGCGCTGGACCGTCCGGCTGCACCTGATCTGGGGCGCGCTGTTCGCGCTTCTGGCGACGCTCTACTACCTGGCGGCGCCGATCCCGACGCAGTTCCTCGGCATCAGCGATGGCGAAGCAACGATTACCTTCGGCCAGGATCAGCTGGGCGCTGCTACCAAGAGCGCTGTCGAGGAGCATGGCGCCGAGTTGGTCGTCACGACGCTCTATACCCATGCCGCCCGGCTCGCCTTCGGCATGGGTACCGATGAGAATCTCGTGACCCTCGAAGGGCATACCGACCAGATCCGGCTGTGGCGCGAGGGCAAGGACGATGCTGGCAAAACCGCGATCATCGTCGTTCCCGGCAGCCCGACGCCGGACCGATTCGCCAAGTATTTCGACAGCGTCGAGGATCTGGGGCCAGTTGTCGCCGAACGTTTCGGCTATGAGCTCGCCACCTACCACCTGCTGCTGGGGCGCGGCTTCCGGCCCTAGCACCACCTACCCTGCAGCCCATTCGCGGCCCTGCACAACAGTTGCATCACGCCGGGGCAACAGCGCATGGGCTATGCCGTGCACTTGTCTCGTCGCGGTGACGCAACCACGAGCCGCATTTGGGCGTTCAGGGCCCGATCGGAGAGCAGGTCATGACGACGGTGAGAATTCTCGTGCGGCACGACGGCGCCGGCTGGCGCATCGCCAGCCCGGGCCGCGATCTCAACACGTCATCGGGCCCGCGCCCCTACACGCAGCGCGACGAGGCCATCTCCGACGCGCTGTTTGCGGCGCGGATGCTGCGGGCGCTGGGCGAGACGGCGTCGGTCTATGTGGAAAACAGCGACGGGCTGCGGCTCGTCGCCGATGAAGACGTACAGGTCTGGCGCAAACATTAAGCGCCAAACAGGGGAACCGGATGCCGCCCGATTGCGGACAGCACCCGGCCCACCCGATAGCGAGTGTGGACGCAGTGTCGGGCATGGCAATAGTCGCCATGCCCGCCGCTGCCACAATCCCGACCAAGGTCGGTGTGTCGCTGGTTGCACTGGGAAATTGCCTGATCAGCGGCGCGACGAACGCAGCTTGTCGATTGGTGGCGACCTCGGCAGGATTCGAACCTGCGACCAACAGCTTAGAAGGCTGCTGCTCTATCCCCTGAGCTACGAGGCCGTGGCGGGGGTGTAGCGCAATCGGACTCGATTGTCAGGCCTCGGGTTTGCCGACTCCCGGCGACGATGGCAGGGTGGATGCGATACGCGAGGACCCTGCCCTGTTCCCCTATCTCACCCGGATCTTCTGGCTGCTGGTACAGCCGCTATCGCTGGTGGTGCTGCTGCTGGTGGCGGGGTTGGCGCTGAGCTGGCTCAGGCGGCGGTGGATCTCGCGGGTGCTGGTCGGGCTGGCCCTGCTGCTGCTGTTCCTCTGCTGCTTCACCACTTTCGGCTACATGCTGATCACGCCACTCGAGCAGCGGTTCGAGCGCCCGGAGGAGCCGGCGCAGGTCGATGGCATCGTGGTGCTGGGTGGCGGCATGGATGGCGAGGTGAACACGGTGCGCGGCGGCTACGAGCTCAACCGCTCGGGCGACCGGTTCGTCGAGGCGTTGCGGCTGGCGCTGCGGCACCCGAGCGCCAGGGTCGTCATCGCCGGCGGACCGGCAGCGCTGGTGCAGCAGGAACCGGAAGCGGTGGCGGGCAAACGATTCTTCGAAGCCTTCGGCATCGCGCCCGAGCGCATCCTGATGGATGACCAGTCGCGCAACACCGAGGAGAATGCGCAGTTCGCGAGGCAATTGGCGAAGGTCAGCGATGGGGAGACCTGGCTGCTGGTGACTTCGGCCTTCCACATGCCGCGCGCCGTGGGGCTGTTCCGCAAGGCCGATTTCCCTGTTGTCCCATGGCCGGCGGACTATCTGGCGAGCGGCGCCGAGGGGGTGCGGATCAAGCCGGACCAATCGACCGAGAACGTCTCGGTGAGCAGCCTCGCGCTGCGCGAATGGTCGGGGCTGCTGGGGTATTACCTCACCGGGCGCATCGACGAGGTGTTGCCGGGACCGTGAGGGGAGCGAAGTAAGGGCTCTGTCCCCGGGACGCGAACCGAGGCGCTGCACGCCCACCAAACTCGGTGTCATCCCCGCGAAAGCGGGGAACTCCGTTTGCGATCGTGCAAAGGCCAAGAAAAACAGAGGTTCCCGCTTTCGCGGGAATGACCCGGTGGGTGCGGCACGATCCTAATTTCGGGTCGAGGGCTTCGCCCCCGTCCGCGAGAGGTGGCGCGGCTGCGTAGAGCCGAAGCATCTCAGGATGGGTCCCGGCCTTCGCCGGGATGACATCGCGTTTGGGGCGTCTCTGGTGGCGAACTCAGCCGCAGACGCTGGGTGAAAGCCGCTCGGACGATCGCCTACAGGTCGAAGAACGACAGTTGCGGGGTCTGCTTGGGCGGCGGCGGTGCGACCGGTTCCGCTTCGGCCTTGGGCTTGGCGACGCGCGGCTTGGCCGGTGCCCTGGGTTTGACGACAATGATCGGCTCAGCCGCCGGTTCGGGAGCTGCGACCACGGGTTCCGAAGCAGGCTCGGGTGCGACCAGAATGGGCTCCGGCGCAACCACCGGAGCTGCGGCGATCGGTTCAGGCACGATGATCGGCTCGGCAACCAATACCGGGGCTTCGACCGTCTCTGGAGCTTCGGGGGCGACAGCGATCGCAAGGGCGGCCTTCTTGCCCCTGCCCGGTCGCTTCTGATGCGTTTCCAGCCAGGCGATGCCAGCCTTCAGTTCGTCGCGCTGGAACGAATAGAGGTTCTCGCGCCCCTGTTTCACCTCCTGCACCAGCCCGGCCTCCTTCAGCACCCTCAGGTGTCGGGAGATGGCCGGACGGCTGATAGCGAAGGCGGCTGCCAGCTCATGCACCGGGCGGGCCTGGTCGTGCAGCAGTTCGAGCACCCTGAGGCGGGTGGGATCGGCGAGGGCAGAATAGAGGTCGGCGAGACTCATTTCGTCTTCCGAAACAATGGCGTGCGCGGACAGTTGTAACAACTGCGTTACGTGTCAAGCGGCCGCAGCGCGGAATGGGTTGACTGTGACAGTCAGATGACGGGATTGTCACAGCTTATTTGCTTTTTGAGAGAGCTCCGACGCGCCGTGACGACCGAGACGACGATTGCCCGCACCTGGTGGACCCGGGGCCGCCCGTTTTCCCTGCCCGAGCTGATTGCGGACGGGGTGGTGCATGGTATCGGCATCGTCGTCGCGGTAGCGCTCGGCGCCGTGCTGCTGGCTTTTGCCGGTTATGAAACGGCGCCGAACGAGCTGCCGGCGCTGGTGCTCTATGTGGGCAGCCTGCTGCTGGTGCTCAGCATTTCGCTTGCTTTCAACCTCTGCCCGATCGCCTCGCCGGCGAAGCGCACCCTGGCGCGGCTCGACCAGGCAGCGATCTTCCTGTTCATCGCCGGCACCTACACGCCGTTCCTGGTGCTCCTGGGCGCAACACCCTCGAGCATCGTCACAGGGCTGCTGATCTGGGGCGCGGCGCTCACCGGCATGGCGCTGAAACTGTTCGTGCCGCACCGTTTCGGGCGCGGCGCGATCGTCCTCTATCTCGGCATCGGCTGGAGCGGCGTGTTCGTGTTCCAGGCGCTGGCCTCGCACCTGCCCGGCGTTGCGCTGTGGCTCCTGGTGGCGGGCGGGCTCTGCTACAGCGTCGGGCTGATCTTCCACCTGTGGGAGCGGCTGACCTTCCACAACGCGGTGTGGCACGGCTTCGTGGTGGCGGGCGCGAGCCTCCACCTCGTGGCAGTGCTCGACTGCATGGTGATCAGCCGGCTGTAGCGCCGTTCTTGATGCGATCGTGCACGACGCGATCGCCGGCCGCGATGCCCAGTTCCTTGGCGCGGCCGCCTGCAATTTCGAGGACGAACATCACCGGGCCATCGGAGGGGATCGAGGTCAGGTCGAGCGGCCGGGCGTTGGCGTGGACATTGGCCACCAGCCCCTCGGCGGTGATGAACACCATGTCGAGCGGGATCAGCGTATTGCTCATCCAGAAGCTGACTTCGCGGGTTTCCTTGAAATCGAACAGCATGCCGGCATCGGGTGCGAGGGCCTCCCGATACATCAGGCCTTTGGCGCGCGTCTCGGGCGTATCCACCACTTCGACGGTGAAGGGGTGGCTGCCGTTGCGCGACTCGATCACCAGCCGGTCATCGGAGGCGCAGGCGGTGAGCGTCAGGAGCAGAAGGGCGACGAAGGCGCCGTGCAAGGCCCGGAAGATGTTCATGAGGAGCATGGGGGTTAATGCGAACTGGCGACAGCTTAGCGGAGCGGCCCGGGTTCGGGAACAGCGTCAAGAGACGCGCTCGAAAACAGCGTCGAAAGCTATTGACCTCAACTGCGGTTGAGGTCCGACAAGCGTGGCATCCAGACGGAAGGAAAACCCAGATGAATGCCCAGCGGACTGCCGATATCGAGACCATCCATAACTTCGTTGCCGCCGTTGAAGCGTCGCAGCGCAACCGCAGCCCCGATGACTTCATCGCGCTGTTCTCACCCGATGCGGTGTGGGTGACGGGCGGCGGCATCCGCTTGACCGGGCGCGACGAGATCGACGCCTTCACCCGCCGGGTGCTCACCCCAGCGCTGGGCGACGTGCACGCCACTTACAAGGTCGAGCATGTGCTGTTCGTCGATGATGACGTCGCCGCGGTCAATGTGCGGGCAACGCCGGTGCATGCCGACGGAACGCGGATCGAGGGTGAGCTCGAGGGCACCAAGCTCTATGTGCTGAAGCGCAATGCCGAAGGCTGGAAGTTCGCCTCCAGCCACAACGGCTTCATCCAGCCGCAATAACCGAAGGAGGCGACCGCCTCACCGTGCGAAACATGACTTCCTCCCCGCCACGCAGGAAGGACCGAGAGATCAGTGCGAGGACGGGGCGTCGCCCCAGCCGTCGGGACGGATCTCGGCGACCATCAGGCCCTTGGGGCCGGTGCCGTAGCGGACCAGGACGTGCTGACCGGGGCGCAGTTCGGTGATACCGAAGCGGCGCAGCGTTTCCATATGGACGAAGATGTCCGGAGCGCCATCGCCAGCCGAGAGGAAGCCAAAGCCGCGGATGCGGTTGAACCACTTCACCTCGAGACGTTCGAGGCGGCTGGTCGGCTCGACGGTGACGTGAGTACGCGGCGCTGGCATTTGGGCCGGGTGCTTGGCGGTCGAATCGTCCATCGAGAGAATACGGAAGGCCTGCAGCCCACCCGGCCGCGCCAGCGCCTCGACGACGATACGCGAGCCCTCATAGGCGGTCTGGTAGCCGTCGCGCCTGAGGCAGGTCACATGCAACAGCACATCGGGGCGACCGTCATCAGGAACGATGAAGCCGAATCCCTTGGAAACGTCGAACCATTTGATCGACCCAACCACCTCGATGACATCGAGATTGGCGTCGCCGCCGTGGTCGGATGCCGGGTGCTGTCCGAGTGGGCCGGTCTCGTCGGACCGGAACCCGGGCTCGTCACCGTCGGCTGTAAACTTGGCCCCCATGCCTCAAGCCTTTTCGTACTCGCCCCGCCGCTGTTCGGGGTACGCCACACATGAGGCACTGTGTCCGATTCAGCCCGGGAAGTTAAGAAGCGTTTACGATTTTGTCAGGGGTTTTTCGCAACCGCTTTGGAAAGGCCGCAACGGCGGCGATTCAGCTCGGTATTCGGTGACCCCGGGTGCTGCCTACACTCGCTAAGTTAGGGTCGCGCCCCACCCACCGGGTCATTCCCGCGAAAGCGGGAACCTCTGTTTTAGTGCCTGCTGCACGATCGCAAACGGAGTTCCCCGCTTTCGCGGGGATGACACCGAGTTTGGGGGACTTGCAGAGCCTCCATTCGCATACCCAGCGTCACCCCATTGCGGCTAAGGCGGCGTGCATCAGGGCAACCGAAGTCCCTAACTAGGCGCCTATGGGGTGCTGCCGACGAGTGTCCAACTTGCTGCGGGCGGCCAGCCGTTGTAGGCCGCACCCAGCACAAACTCCGGGAGGATCAGACGTGAAGTATCTCCACACCATGGTGCGGGTCACCGACATCGATGCGAGCCTCAAATTCTATCGCGACGGCCTCGGGCTCGAGGAAGTCCGGCGCACCGAGAACGAGAAGGGTCGCTACACCCTGATCTTCCTCGCCGCCAAGGGCCAGCACGACACACCGGTCGAGCTCACCTACAACTGGGATCCCGAGGTCTATACCGGCGGCCGTAATTTTGGCCACCTCGCCTATGAGGTCGCCAACATCTACGAGTTCTGCGCCCATATGCAGAAGCTCGGCTACACCATCAACCGCCCGCCCCGCGACGGCCGCATGGCGTTCGTCCGCTCGCCCGACAACATCTCGGTCGAGATCCTGCAGGAAGGCGCCGCCCTCGCGCCGGCCGAGCCGTGGCTGTCGATGCCGAACACCGGCGCCTGGTAACCCCCCAAGGGGTACCGTCCGGTAACCCCTGAGGTAACCGGCTGCTAACCAATCGGCTTAGCCGGCGGTTAGCCAAGACTTTGTAGCTTCCTCGCGAGCGCCGGCCGGGCAAGGGCCGGCGTTCTGCTACCGCCCTGACGCGCGGCATGGGAAGTGACGAATGATCCGACTGATTGCGGTGCTCGCGAGCGCCCTGCTGCTGAGTGGCTGCTTCTTCTTGGGCGGCGGCGGTGGCGGCGACTCCTACAAGGGCTACGTACAGCGGGCCGGCATGTTCCTGTCGTCGACCGATGTCGACAATTCCTGCATCTCGCCAAAACTGCGATCGGTGATTTCCTCGTTCGAGCGCAAGTTCGGAAAGAGGATCGTGGTCAATTCCGGCTATCGCGATCCGATCCGCAATATCATCGGCGGCGGCGAGGATTCGAGCTACCACATGCGCTGCATGGCGGTGGATTTCTTCATCCCCGGCGTTTCCAAGGGCCAGCTCGTCGCCTTCGCCCTGCGCAACGAGCAGGTCGGCGGCCTCGGCTGCTACCCGGGCCGCGGCTTCATCCATGTCGACGTGCGCGACCGGCCGCGCGGCTGGAAGAAGCCCGTCACCTTCTCGGGCTGCTGACCTTCCACAGGGGCTGACATAAGCGCGTGCTTCTTCGAAAAACACCCTTGCCAGCCCGAATGAACCTCCCTATACGGACGCCACCGCGGCGCCCTTCGTCTATCGGTTAGGACGGCACCCTTTCACGGTGCAGAGAGGGGTTCGACTCCCCTAGGGCGCGCCACTCTCCCCTCATGGGCCAGTGGTTGACGGTACGGCGCTCATCGCCGATAAAGAGTTCCTCCGCGCCCATCGTCTAGCGGTCAGGACACCGCCCTCTCACGGCGGGAACAGGGGTTCGATTCCCCTTGGGCGCGCCAATTCTTGTCCTCCTCCGGCTTCAGCGTACGACACGTGCCATTGGCATTCGAGGCGGACAGCGCTCGTCGGGTTCGCTATCCTCTATGGCAATGGATAATGATCGTCCCCGGAGGGCTCAGTGACCGATCTCATTCTGTTGCAGCTCGGCTGGTTGGCCGTGGGCCTCACGGCGGCGGTGCTGATTCAGATCGCCGGATTGAGCCTGATCTCGCGGCTGGTTGCGCGGCTCAGCGCACGGCCGGAGGGGATGGCGCAGACGTGGCAGATCACCATCATGGGGCTCGTGGTGTATCTGCTGTTCGTGCTGCACCTGGTGCAGATCGCCGTCTACGCCGCGATCTATGTGGTCACCGGCGCGATCGACTCGGTGCACACCGCGCTCTACTTTTCGGCCGCGACGTTCACGACGATCGGCGGCGGTGTGGTGCAGACCGAGGAGCCGTGGCAGTTCTTCGCGTCGCTCGAGGGGCTCAGCGGCATCATCATGGTCGGGTGGTCGATCTCCTTCCTCGTCGCCGTGACCAATCGGCTCGGGATGTGGACGCAGAAGGCGTCGAGAAACTGAGGCTCAGCCAAAGGGCGACTACCCGAAAGCTCTGGCGGCCGCTTCGCCCAGCACGCGCTTCGCCAGCTCCGCGCACAGCACCCGGATATCCGGGATCCCGGCGCCGTGGCTTCGACTTCGGCCAGCACATCTGCGAGGTAACTGCCATAGTGGCGGCGCGGCACGAAGACGAAGCGTTCGGCTTCGGTTACCAGTCTGTGGTCACGGAGCCAGCGCCAGAAGTGATCGGGATCATCGGCATAGGCGCTCATGCCCGTGGCGGCGACGTTCAGCACATGGTCGAGCTGGCGGGTCGAATAGGCGACGCCGCGGCCGAGGCTCGGGCGCTTCTCGACCAGCGTGACGCGGATATCGGCGGCGCTGCGCAACAGGTGCGCGGCGAGCGGCACGCCGCTGGCGCCACCGCCGACGATGAGAATGGGGAGGCGTGGATGCGCTTCGTTCATTCGCGTGTTTCCCCCGTGGCCTGGTTTCACGACGCAAAACGTCCGTACGGATAGACTACTAACTCAGTCGATTTAATCAACACACGATCGACGGCTCCCGGGCGTTGGGGAAAACCAGGGACTTTTCCAGCGGCGACGTTTGTATAGTGTGACGCCGCGCTTCGGGAGTTGGAGGGATCAATGTTCAAGATGCTGGCGGTGGCAGCGTTGCTGTTGGCGCAAGCGCAGCCAGTGAGCTCGCCGAAGACAGTGGAGGAACTCGTGGCCGCTTCGGTTGCTGACTTCCGCGCCCACCAGACCCCGCCGCCGACGGACTTCCGTGCGGTCCGTGCCGGCATTCTCACCAATGCCGACGGCAACCAGCAGCTGCTGCTCTGTGGCGAAGCGCTGGTGACGCCGGAAGAGGGAGCGACATGGCTGCCGTTTGCGACACTGCAGACTGGTGGTTACGAGCAGTGGCTGGGCGGTCACGCCACCGGCCTGTGCACACAACCCGGCATCGAATGGCAGCCTGTCGAGGACCTGGCGAGACCGATGAAAGCTGAGCTGGCGAAGCTCGGCTGACCACAGCGCTGCTGGCGCCTGGCTCACTTCACCATAGCCCCCTCCCCCGCTATAGAGAGCGGCAAACGGAGGGAGTTTTGGATGTCGGCTGTGGGTCATCTGTCCGAGGGGGATCGCGGACAGGCGCGGATCACCGCAATAACGGCGCTGCGGCTCGACAGCGGGTTCTGCCTCGTCCGCATCGATACCGATGCCGGCATTTCCGGCTATGGCGAGTGCGGCGACCTCGATGGCGACCTGGTGCGGGCGGCACTGCTCACCCATGCCGAGGGCGGCGCGCGGCTGCCGCACCTGCAGCTGATCGGCAAGGATCCGCTCGATATCGGGGTGCACCACCACAACCTGTTCTACGCCTACCGGCAGCGCCCGGCGCACATCATGATCTGCTCGGGGCTGGACATGGCGCTGTGGGATCTGGCGGGGAAACTGCTCGACCAGCCGGTGCACAAGCTGCTCGGCGGCGCCTTCCGCACTGAGCTCGAGCTCTACTCGCATTGTCCGCATTTCGATTTGACCGATGCCGGCGCCTGGGCCGAAGCCGCCGCCGACCTGAAATCCGATCCGCACGGCTTCAAGACCTTCAAGGTCGATATCCACGACGCCATCGGCATACCAATGCAGGAATACGCACCAAGCCTGTCGCCGGGTGACATTCGGAAGATCGGACGGTCCTACGAACTGGCGCGCGAGCACCTGGGCGAGGAGATCGACATCATCGTCCATTGCCATAACGAACTCGATGCGCCGAGCGCCATCGCGGTGGCCGACGCAGTGGAGGCGATCAAGCCGATCTACTACGAAGACCCGCTGCAGCCGGGCTTTTCGGAGAACTGGCTGGCGCTGCGGCGTTCAACCAGTATCCCGATCATGACCGGCGAGAATATCGAGTTGCCCGAGGGGGCGCTGCCGTTCCTCCAGCACCAGGCGGTTGATTGCCTGCAGCCCGACATCATCAGCTCGGGCGGCATCACCGGCACAAAGGCGATCGCTGACCTGGCGGCGCTGTATCGCACGCCGATCACGCTGCACAATGTCAGCGGGCTGCTGATGAACGCGGCGAGCCAGCAGCTGGCGGCGTCGGTGTTCAACTGCCCACGCATCGAGTGCACCCGGCGGGCGGATGGTCTCGCGTGGGCGTCGCCCAATCCGCTGCAGGTCAAGGACGGCAAGATGCAGGTGTCGATGGCGCCGGGGCTCGGGGTGGAGCTGGATCAGGACTGGATCAGCGGGCACCGGTTTGCTGGGGAGCCGGACTGGAATTAGCGCCGGCAGTGACGCACCCTGCCTTCTCCCCTTGTGGGAGAAGGTGGCCGAAGGCCGGATGAGGGGTCCGCGCAACGAAGTGTAGCGCGGTCGGAGCGCAAGCGACGAGCGACCCTGTACGCGGAGAGATACCCCTCATCCGCCCTTCGGGCACCTTCTCCCACAAGGGGAGAAGGCGACATCTGCGCCGTCCGTGGTTAAGGCAGCCGCTGCGTGTGCGTCGGCTCCAGCTCCGCCTTGCCGAACGTCCCCGGCAGGTTGGTGTTCATCCACTCGTAGGGGTAGCCGAGCTTCAGCGGCATGGCGTCGGTGAGTTCCTGACGCACCTCGGCCGGCAGGTCGAAATCGCCGGCGTCGAGGTTTTCGGCGACCTGGTCGACGCGGCGGGCGCCGATGATGGCGGCGGTGACCCTCGGATCGCCGAGCAGCCAGCTTAGCGCCACCTGGCTCGGGGTACGGCCAAGGCGGCCTGCCACTTCGACGACCTTGTCGATCATCTTCAGCGAATCCTCGAACCAGTAGCGCGGCAGGGTGATCGCCGCCTGCTGGCCGATGCGGGATTTCTCGTCGGGCTTATCCTGGTCGCGATACTTGCCGGTGAGCATGCCGGCGGCGAGCGGGCTCCAGCAGATCATGCCGAGGCCCTGGTCGTCGCAGGCCGGCAGGATCTCGCGCTCGATGTCGCGACGGACGAGGTTGTAGAGGTGCTGGGCCGAAACCAGCGGCTCATAACCCATGAGGGCGGCGACGCCGTTGGTCTTGGCGATCTGCCAGCCATAAAAGTTCGAGCAGCCGAGATAGCGGATCTTGCCGGCGCGGATCAGATCGTCGGCGGCGCGGAGGCTCTCTTCGATCGGGGTGTAGGGATCCGGCCCGTGGAACTGGTAGAGGTCGATATAGTCGGTATCGAGCCGCTTGAGGCTCTTCTCGCAGGCTTCGACGATGTGCTTGCGGCTCAGCCCGCGCGAGGTCACCGCCGTGTCGGCCGGGAACCAGCATTTGGTGGCGATCACCAGCTGGTCGCGGCTGTGATCTTTCAGCGCCACGCCGAGCATGGTCTCCGAGGCGCCGCCCGAATAGCCGTTGGCGGTATCGATGAAGTTGCCGCCGCCCTCGACAAAGCGTTTGACGATGGCGCTCGAGGTTTCCTGGTCGCAGCCCCACTGCGAATTGCCGAACGTCATGGTGCCCAGGCAAAGGCGCGAGACCAACAGGCCGCTGCGGCCGAGATAGCGATATTTCATCAGTTTCCTCCGAATGTGAGATCGAACAGGGAAAGGCGGATCACTCGGTCGGGTATTTGAGCCCGATCTGCTGCCGGATGGTGTCGAGGCAGGCCATGATGGCGACGCTCTCCGAGGGTGAGAGGATGGTGCCGGCGGTCTGCTTTTCGGCGACGAGGCGTTCGAGCTCGGCAGCCTGGTACTGCATGCCACGGCCCTCGACCTTCGACACATACTCCTCGACCACGCTGTTGCTGGCGTCGTAGCGACGGAAGCTGGTGGGGGTGTACCAGACCTTGTCGATCTCGATGCGACCCTCGGTGCCGTGGATAGTGGCGATGTTGCGCCCGGCGGTGTCGCTGCCCGACAGCGTCAGCGCGATGGCGCCGGACTCGTAGGTGAACATGGTCGCGACGGTGCCGTCGGCGCCGGTTTCCTTGAGCCGCGCAGTCGCGGCGATGGTTTTGGGCACGCCGAGCACGTCGAAGGTGAACGAGATCGGGTAGATGCCCAGATCGAGCAGCGCACCACCGCCCAGTTCCAGCGCATTGAGCCGGTGGGCCGGGTCGTCCGACAGATCCTGCGTGTGGTCGGCGACCACCGAGCGGATTTCACCGAGGACGCCGGAGCGGACGATCTCGCGTATCCGCAGCATATGCGGCAGGAAGCGGGTCCACATCGCCTCGAGCACAACCAGCCCCTTGCTGGCGCCAAGATCGACGATCTCCTGCGCCTCGCGGGCGTTGACGGTGAAAGCCTTCTCGATCAGCACGTGCTTGCCGCGATCGAGCGCCAATTTGGCATTGTCGGCATGCATCGGGTGCGGCGTCGCGACGTAGATGGCGTCGACATTGGGATCGGCACAGAGCGCCTCGTAGCTGCCATGCGCCTTGGGGATGCCGAACTCGGCGGCGAACTTGTCGGCGCTCGCCTGGCTGCGCGAGCCGACTGCGGTCACCTTGTGGCCGTGCTGGTTCAGATCCTTCACGAACTGCTCGGCAATCCAGCCGGTTGCCAAAATTCCCCACCTGACGCTGCCGGCCATTCCCACGCTCTCCCCAAACACGATTTGCAAAGCAAGATTTGTCGAGGCGAGAGCAGTACCCACTCCCGGCAGCGACACAATAGCTTTCACCCGCCGTGCGACGATGGTCGTAGCGCCCGGCCCCGAACTCTGTTCAATGCAACCTTCCACCGGCCGGGAGAATTCCGGTGGCGGGCACAGCAGGAGCGACGATGCGATTTTCGGTGGGTTGCGAGATCCAGTACGATGTCTCGGAAGAGACAACGCTGATCCTCAATGTCGAAGCGCAGCATGGCGAAGGACAGGAAGTGCTCGACGAGCAGTTCAGCATTTCGAGCGGCGTGCCCGCCGAGTCCCACATCGTGCCGGAGACCGGCAACCGTTACCGCCGGCTGAAGCTCAATGCCGGGCAGCACCTGATCAGCTACAGCGCCACGGTCGAGACAAGGCCGTATTTCGGCGACCCCGCGCTGATCCCGCAGGTGCCGATCGCCGAGCTGCCGTTCGAGGTGATCACCCACCTGTCGCCCAGCCGCTACTGCCAGTCGGACAAACTGGGGCGCTTCGCCTGGCGGCAGTTCGGCAACGCCAATGGCTACGAAACGGTGACGGCAATCTGCAACTGGATCTACGAGAACGTCGATTACCTCGAGGGCTCGAGCGACGGCAGCACCTCGGCCTATGACACCTTCACCCTCAGGGCTGGGGTGTGCCGCGACTTCGCGCACCTCGGCATCACCTTCGCCCGCGCCCTCGGCATCCCTGCCCGGTTCGTGTCGGCTTATGCCTACGATCTCACCCCGCAGGATTTCCATGCCGTGTTCGAGGCCTATCTCGATGGCCGCTGGTACCTGTTCGACGCGACGCGGCGCTGCCCTATCGATGGGCTGGTGCGCATCGCCATCGGCCGCGACGCCGCGGACTCGGCGTTTGCCACCTATTTCGGCCAGCTCGGCGGCCCCGCTGCGCTGGTCCGGGTGGAGCGGCTCGACAGCCAGCCAGGCACGGATTGGACCGTCGCGGCGGTCAGCCTCTCCTCGCCCTGAAAATCACTTAAGCATTCACTTAGGTATTGACAGCACGGCTGTGCGGCTATACTTAAGACCATGCTTAACCAAGAGACAGAGCCCCTCGATCTCATGTTCCAGGCATTGGCCGACCCCACCAGGCGGCGGATGATCGAACGACTGAGCCGGGGATCCGCATCGGTCAGCGAGCTGGCCGAGCCGTTCAAGATGAGCCTGCCCGCCATCGTGCAGCACCTGCAAGTGCTGGAACAGAGCGGGCTGGTGACGACGCAGAAGGTGGGACGGGTGCGGACCTGCACCATCGACACGGGAGCGCTGAGCATGGCCGAGAAGTGGATCAATGATCGACGCATCGGCTGGGAGCACCGGCTGGATCGGCTGGGGGCGTTCCTCGACGCACTGCCCAGCGGCCTGGACAAGCCGGCGAAGTAGCGCGCCTCCCAGCGCGTCATGAACGACAGATCTGAGACAATCGGCCGGAAGCAGCGTTTCCGGCAACGGGCGGGCTTTGCCCAGGAGGATCGAATGGCCAAAGTTGTGTTGAGTTTTTCGATGTCGCTCGATGGCTACGTGGCGGGTCCGAACGTTTCGGTTCGCGACGGCATGGGAGTGGGCGGAGAGCGCCTGCACGAATGGATGTTCGCCGGCGGCGGCACCAAGGCCGGCGATGGCAGTTACAGCAGCACCGAGGCCCAGGACGCGGCCGAGATCGATCTGGCTTTCAGCACGGTCGGCGCGACGCTCGTCGGTCGGCGCACCTATGATGTGGGGCTGCAGCACTGGAACGATACGCCCTACCCGGTGCCCTCGTTCGTCCTCACCCACAACCCCAAGCCCGAGCAGCCGATGAAAAGCGCCAGCTTCCGCTTCGTCACCGATGGAGTGGAGAGCGCGGTGCGGCAGGCCACGGCCGCGGCGGGCGACAAGGATGTCGTGGTGATGGGGGCCTCGGCAGCGCAGCAGGTGCTGCGCGCCGGCCTCGCCGACGTGATCCGCGTCCAGGTGGTCAGCGTGCTGCTCGGCGGCGGTACGCGGCTGTTCGACAAGCTTGGCGATGCTCAGATCGAGCTCGCCCGCAGCAGGGTGGTCGCGGCTTCGCCCGGCGTCACCCACCTCGAATTCAACGTCATCAACCAAGCCTAGAAGAGGAAACCCAAATGACTGAACGTTCCATCGCCCATGGCAGCTTCACCGTCGAACGCAAGTACAAGCACGCGCCGAGCAAGGTGTACTCTGCCTGGTCCAACCCTGAATTCAAGCGCCAATGGTTCGGCTCGCCGAGCCCCGACAAGCCGAAGGACGTGTTCGACTTCCGCATCGGCGGACGCGAGTTCAACGAGGCGGAGATGGGCGGCGACACCTATGTGTTCGACGTCACCTATCGCGACCTCGTGCCGGACAACCGCATCATTTACACCTACGAGATGCTGAAGAATGGCGCGCGCATTTCGGTGTCGCTGGCGACCGTCGAGTTCTTCCCGGATGGCGCCGGAACCCGCATGGTGGTCAAGGAAGATGGCGCCTTCCTCGACGGGCTCGACAAGATGGCCGATCGCGAGGCGGGCACCAATTACATCATCGACCTGATGGGAAAGTGGCTCGACGAGCAATGAGCGCCAAATCGCACAGCGTGATGATCGGCGACCTCGAGGTGCACTACCTCGAGGAAGGCCGCGGGCAGCCGCTGCTGCTGCTGCACGGGGGCACGGCGACCGCCGACTCCTGGGGCGAAGCAATGCCGCGGCTGGCCGACCGCTACCGCGTCTTGGCGCTCGATACGCGAGGGCACGGCAGGACCAACAACCCCGCCCAGAAGATGAGCTACGCGCAGTTCGCCGACGATGTCGCCGGCTTCATCGCGACGCTCGGGCTCAAGAAGCCGCTGATCATCGGCTATAGCGACGGGGGCCAGACGGCGCTTGAGTTCGGGCTGCGACATCCCGGCAAGGCCGGGGCACTGGTGCTGGGCGGCACGATCAGCCGGCCGACCGAAGCCTATCTCGAGGGGTTGCACGGCTGGGGCTTTCCGGCGCCGGGCAAGGTCGATTTCGACCGCGTGGCGGCCGAATACGGCCCGTATTTCGAGCAGATCAAGGTGACGCATATGCATCACTATGGTCCGGATTACTGGAAGGCGTTCCTCAGCCAGATTTCCGAGCTGTGGCTCACCCTGCCCAGTTACAGCGAGCGCCAGCTGGCCTCGATCTCGGCGCCGACGCTGGTGATCATGGGCGACCGCGATCACCTGGGTGGCGCCGAGGAAGCCAACCGGCTCTACCGGCACCTCGGCGCCGGCGAGCTCTCGATCATCGCCAATGTCGGCCACGAGGCCGTCAACAAACCGCTGTTCTGGGACGCCGTGCGCGAGTTTCTCGCCCGGCACGACGAGCGCCAGGACTAAACACCCTCAGGAGATTTGACGTGAGCAGCACCGTTTCCAGGGACGGGACCGTCATCGGCTACGCCAAAATCGGCGCCGGCCCGGCCATCATCCTCATCGCCGGCGCAACGCAATATCGCGCCATCGACCAGCAGACGCCTGAGCTGGCGCGACTGCTGGCGGAGGCCGGCTTCAGCGTGATCAACTACGACCGTCGCGGCCGCGGCGAGAGTGGCGACACCCTGCCCTATGCGGTGGCCCGCGAAGTCGAGGACATCGCGGCGCTGATTGCCGTGGCGGGCGGGCGCGCCTCGCTCTATGGCGCCTCGTCCGGCTGCGCGCTGGCGCTCGAAGCCGCGCAGTCCGGCCTGCCGGTCGATAAACTCGTGCTGTACGAGCCGCCCTATGTGGTCGACGACAGCTGGACACCACCGCCGAGGGATTATTTCGAGAAGCTGGCGGGGTTCCGCGAGGCTGGCGACAAGGCCGGGGCGTTGACCTACTTCTTCACCGCCTCCATCCACATGCCGCCCGAGCAGGTCGAAGCGATGAAGCAGAGCCCGTTCTGGACGATGCTGGAACCGGTCGGCCACACCATCGAGTACGACGCGCTCTGCATGGGCAAGGAGGCCGTGGAAGGCGGGCTGGCGACGACGCAGCGCTGGAACCGGGTGACACAGCCGGTGCTGGTGGTGGATGGCGACGCGAGCTTCCCGTTCATGGCGGGAGGAGCGAACGCGGTGGCAAAGGTGCTGGGGGCTGGCCGGAAGACGCTGGCGGGGCAAGGACACGGTCCGGCTCCGGAAGCGATTGCGCCGGTGGTGGTGGAGTTTTTGCGGGGGTAAGCAGACCGAGAGAGACGGCCCCCTCCCGGCCTCCCATGAAGGGGGAGGTGAAGAGTCGAGACTCTGTCTCCGATTTTGCCAATCACACCGGCGGGGCACCTCCCCCTTCATGGGAGGCCGGG
>NZ_LAJE02000089.1 GCF_000970465.2 Devosia insulae DS-56 | reverse complement strand
CAGATGTGCATAGGAGACAGCCCACCCCCCCCCTCAATCCCTCCCCTCAAGGGGGAGGGAGGCGAACGCCGCCAGCGCCGCGCCGATCAGGCACGCCGTCGGTCCGAACTTTGCCGGCACGATCTCCACCGCTTTCGACAGTCCCAGCGCCTCGCGCTTCGCCGCGGCGCGCGCTGGCTGCAGCAACCTGTCGCCCAGTGCCAGGACGCCGCCGGCCACCACGATGATCTCGACATCAACCACATTGTTGGCGCTGCCCAGCACCGCGCCCAGCACCTCCGCGGCTTCGGCGATTACCGACTGCGCTTCGGCGTCATCGGCTTCGGCCAGCACCGCGATCTCGCGGAGGCTCCGCTCCTGCCCGGTGCGCCGTGCGTACTCGAGCTCCATCGCCGTGCCGCTGGCGTAGGCTTCGAGATGGTCGGTCCCACCGCACGGGCACGCCCGGCCCTGCCGCAGCGGCGACAGGTGATGGCCGACGCTGCCGGCAATGCCGTAAGCGCCGCGCTCGACCGTCCCGTTGCGCACCAGCGAGCCGCCGACCCCGGTGCCGAGCGCCACAATCAGCGCAGATCGCTTGCCGCCGGCGGCGCCGAGCACACCCTCGCAAAGCCCCGACGCCTGCACGTCGTTGAGCACGGTGACCGGCAGGCCCAGTTCTTCCGTCAGCCGCTGCTGCAATTGCGTGCCGGCCCAACCGCTCAGATGGTCGGTCGCCGAGGTGATCTCGCCACGTTCGCCGACCACGCCGGCGGTGCCGACGCCGCAGCGGCTGACCGCTGACGGCGCACCCGCCAGAACTTCCTTCGCCAGCGCGGCGACTGCGGTGATGATCGCCTCCGCCCCGTCGCGGGCCGGGGTCGCGACCTGCCGGCTGGTGACGATAGTACCCGCGGCATCGACCAGCCCGACGAGGATCTTGGTGCCGCCGATATCGACGGCGAGGGCAAGCTCGCTCACTTCAAGGCACCCGTGGCGATGCCGCCGATGAAGTAGCGCTGGAACACCAGGAAGATCAGGAAGGCCGGCAGCGTGAACAGCACGCAGGACGCCATCAGTGGCCCCCATTGCACGCCGTGCTCGCCGAGGAACGAGTAGAGCCCGATCGACAGCGTGTAGCTCTCCTCGTCATTGAGGTAGATCAGCGGATAGAGGAAATCCGTCCACGCCCAGACGAACTGGAACACCGCCGAGGTGATCAACGCCGGCCGGGCGATGGGTAGGACGATCGACCAGTAGATGCGGAACTCCGAGGCCCCATCAACCTTGGCCGCTTCAATCAGCTCGTCCGGCACGCTCAGCAGGAACTGCCGGATCAGGAAGATGAAGAACGGCGTGCCGAGGAACGCCGGAACAATGAGCGGCAGGATGGTGCCGGTGGCGCCGACCTTGTTCCACATCATGTAGATCGGGATCAGCGTTACCTGCGGCGGCAGCATCATGGTGGCGAGCACCATAATGAATAAGAGGTTCCGGCCCTTCCAGCGCAGCTTACTCAGCGAGTAGGCGACCAGCGGCGAGACCAGCACGGTGCCGAGGACGCTGAGGCCTGCGATCACCACGGTGTTGAGGAGGAACCGGAAGAACGGGATCTGCGTCAGCGCCCCGACGAAATGATCGAGTGTCCAGGTGCGCGGCAGCAGCTCCGGCGGCGCCATGAAGATCTCGTCCGAGACCTTGAACGCCGTCGTCAGCATGACGATGAACGGGAAGACGAACACCCCGGCGAGGAGGATCACCAGGGCGTAGCGATAGATGGTCATCAGCCAGCCGAAGCGGCCGCCGACCGGCACGCGCTCGCCGACCGCGGTGCCCTGATACTCAGCGGTTGTCATAGAACACCCACTTCTTGGCCGACCACAGGATCAGCAAGGTGATGGCCAGCGTCACGAACAGCAGCACCCAGGCCATCGCCGAGGCGTAGCCCATCTTCAGGAAAGTGAAGCCGTTCTGGAACAGGTAGATCGAGTAGCTCAGCATCGAGTCGCCCGGTCCGGTCGCGGTCTGGGTCCCGAGCCCCGGATCCTTCGACAACACGAACGGCTGGGTGAACACCTGGAGGAACGCGATGATCAGCACGATCACCTGGAACAACGTCACCGGCGAGATCATCGGCCAGGTGATGTGCCAGAAGCGGCGCAGCGGCCCGGCGCCGTCGAGTTCGGCCGCCTCGTAGAGCTCCTGCGGCACGTTTTTGAGCGCCGCGAGGTAGATCAGCATGGTGCCGCCCACCGTCCACAGCATCAACACGATCACCGAAATGCCGCCCCAGCTCGCATCGAGCAGCCAGTTCGGCTGTGGGATGCGGAACCAGCGCAGGATCTCGTTGACGAAGCCGTACTGGGCGTTGAGCAGCCAGCGCCACAAAAAGCCCGCCGCTACGGCCGGCACGATCGAGGGCAGGTAGACCAGCGCTCGCCATAGCGGCTGGCCCTTCAGCTTCTGGTTGAGGATGTGGGCGCCGGCGATCGAGATCGCGATATCCACCGGCACGCCGACAAAGGTGAAAAACAGCGTGTTGTAGAGGCTCTTCCAGAACTTGGCGTCCGAGATCATCCGTTCGTAATTGGCCAGCCCCACCCATTTGGGCGCCTTGAACAGGCTGAAATCGGTGAGGCTGTAATAGCCCGAGGCAAGGATCGGCCACAGGTAGAGCACCAGGAAGCCGATGATGAACGGCGAGGCGAAGGCCAGGCCCTTGAGAAGGGCCCGGCCTGTCGGTTCGCTCGGTTTCGGACGCGCGCTCTGCAACAGCTTACTGCGAGTACGAGCCGGTACGGTCGGCAACGCCCTGCAGCGCCGCTTCGGCAGTCTGGGCGCCCTGCAGCACCGAGTCGAATGCGGACGCAAGGTCGGCATTGTATTCGGCCATGTAGAGCGCCGGCGGCAGGCCATGCGTGTTGGGGTTCTTCAGCGCGTCGAGCCAGACCTTGAAGTTCGGCAGGTCGTCATAGGTGGCGCTGTCGACCAGCGACAGGCGACCCGGAAGGTTGGCCAGCACGTGGCTGAACTTTTCCATTGCCGGCGGGCTGATCAGATACTTGAGGAACTCGCCGGCGGCTTCCTTGTTCTGGGTGTTGGTCGGAATGAAGATCGTCGACACGTCCGCCCAGGTCGAGCCGTTGAGCTCGGGGGTCTTGCCCGGCACCTGCACCACGCCCCAATCCATCCCAGCTTCGGTATTGAACTTGGCGCGCCACTCGCCTTCGAACACCATGGCAATCTTGCCCTGCTTGAACGAGTCCTGGTCCGACATATAGGGGCCGAAGCCAGCGACGAACTTGTTGTAGGCCGCGGGAGTCACCGGCGCCACCACGTTGTCGAAGTAGAACTGCACGCCCTCGACGAACCCTGGATCGGTCGGGGTCGGCTTGCCGTCGCGGTTCCAGTCGCCGCCATGCGCATAGCCGAGTGTCTTGAGGCCGGCCGAGATGTCGGTGAGCCCGAGGCCGAGCTGGGTGACGTTGCCCTCGGCATCCACCTTGGTCAGCTTCTTGATGGCGTCGGCGAGCTCGGCCATCGAGGTCGGCGGGGTGACGCCGGCTTCATCGAGCAGCTTCTTGTTGTAGACCAGCTGGAAATTATGCGTGGCGATCGGTACCGAATAGAGCACGCCGTCGACCACCAGTTGCTTCATGGCGCTCTCGGGGAAGTCGGCGGTATCGAGGCCGAACTCATCGAGCGGCAACAGGATACCCTGGTTCGCCCACGAGGCGATGTTGGAGGCGAAGTTGTCCGAGATGTCGAAGGCACCCTTGGCGCTCGACATCGACGCCAACTGCTTGGTCATGTCCGGGCTCGACACGCCCTTGACCACGATCTTGTCCTGGCTGGCGTTGAAATCGGTGATGATCTGCTCGAGCGCCGCGCCCTCCGCGCCGCCCCACAGATACGAGAAGGTGACCTCGGTCTTGTCCTGCGCTGAGGCGCCGAGCGCCCCACCCAGCAGCATGACCGCGCCCAGCGCGGTCGACATCGCGGCATGCGCCGCACGAGCTTGAGCTTTCCGCTCCATCCTGAATTCTCCCTTGGCTACATGCCGTCAAATGGTGTAGCCCAATTTTTCGAAGCGCGTCAACATGGCGTCACATTCTGCATGAAACAGACGGATATCCGTGCAATTGGAGTATACCACTCACTTGCCCGGCAGCGACGAATTGTGCTTTGATGCATGCGAGTGGAGGGAATCCGATCATGGCTGAGACCGCCGGAAACGGTCGCACGGGCACCAAGGGGGCCCAGTTGCGGAGCTATCTGCTCGGCCTCATCGAGGGCGAGTTGAAGCCGCACGAAAAGCTGCCCACCGAGCGCGACCTCGCCGAGACCTTCGGCGTCACGCGCCTGACGGTGCGCCGCGCCCTCGACCAGCTGGGCTACGAGGGCCGCGTCTACCGCACCCAGGGGGCCGGCACCTTCGTCTCAGAGCCGCGCATCGCCAAATCGGTGGAGCTGACCTCGTTCACCCAGGACATGCGGGCCCGCGGCCTCGTCCCCGGTTCGCTCGATACGATGGTCGAGGAAATCCCCGCCGGCGCCGAGATCGGGGCGCGACTGGCGCTCAGCCCGCGCGATCTCGTCGCCCACATCTCGCGCGTCCGCACCGCCGATGGCGAGCCGATGTGCATCGAGAACACCTATGTCCCGGCGAAGCTCGCGCCCGGCCTCGCGGCGCGCGGCATCACCGGTTCGCTCTACCAGATGCTGACCGAGACCTATCACCTGAAGATCGAGAAGGCCGAGCAGTCGATCCACGCCACGGTGCTCGATCCGCCCTTGGCCAAACTCCTCGGCGTTCCCGAATTCTCGCCGGCCTTCAAGGTGCTGCGCGTTGCTTACGATGCCAAGAACCAGCGCATCGAATATGCCGAGAGCGTCTACCGCGCCGACCGCTACTCCTACGATTTCGTCATTTTCCGCACGAGCAGAGACAATACGAATTGACGTCCACACGTGCCCTTTCCCTCGCCTTCCTTCCTCTCGATGAGCGCCCGGTCAATATCGGCCTGCCCGCCGGTGTCGCCGCCATTGCCGGCGCTACCCTGGCGCTGCCGCCGGCCGAACTGCTGCCCCAGCTGCGGCAACCCGGCGATGCCGACGGCCTCGGCCGCTGGCTCGAAAGCACGGCGCCCACGACCGACGCGGTAATCGCCTCGCTCGACATGCTCTGCTATGGCGGCCTGATCGCTGCCCGCACCACCGCCGATACGACGCTCAGCGCCCTCACCCGGCTCGACGTGCTGCGCCGCCTCCATGTCGCCCACCCGGCGTTGCCGCTCTGCGCCGTGTCGCTGGTGATGCGCGCCTCCAACTCCTACAACCCGCAGGAAGAGCCGGAGTACTGGGCCCAGCACGGCATGGAACTGCATAAGCTCGGCGCATTGCACCACCGCGACCTGCTCGAAGCCCTTGGCGCCAGCCATGCCGGCAATGCTGAAGCGCTTGCTGCCCTGCGTGCTGTACTGCCCGGCGAGATCGTCGCCGACTTCGAGCGCCGGCGGTTGCGCAACCATCACGTCAATCTCGAAGCCATCGCGCTCGCCTCAGAAGGCGTCATCGATCCGCTGCTGATCACCGCCGACGATACCGCCGAACACTCGGCCGGCTCGGCCGAGCAGGTCTGGCTGAAGCAGTGGAGCCACGTGCTGCCGATCACGGGCGAGGTGTTGATGTACCCCGGCGCCGACGAGGTGGCGGCGGTGCTGGTGGCGCGCCAGCTCGGCGCCCGCTTCGGCGTCACTCCGCGCTTCACCGTCGAATGCGCTGACCCGCCGGGCATGCAGCGCATCGCCAAATACGAGAACAGCCCGATGCACGAGGCGGTCGATCGCCAGCTCCGCGCCTCGGGCTCGGTGACCGTCACCAACCCCGCCGCCATGGCGCTCGTCGTGCATGCGCCGGATCCGAAACGCCGTGACCATTGCGGCATGGTGGTCGAAAAGTCCGGCACCGGACACGACAGCGCCCAATCGATCTTCGATGCCGACGACGCGGCCGAGGCCAAGAAGACCGCCGACCTCATCGCCGGCCTGCTGGCCGCCGGCCGCGAGGTGGCGCTTGCCGACCTGCGCTATTCCAACGGCGCCGATCCGCTGCTGATCGAGGAACTGCACCGCCGCAGCATCCTGCTCGAGCTCGTCGCCTATGGCGGCTGGAACACCGCCGGCAATGCGCTCGGCTCGGTGGTCGCTGCTGCTGCGGCGATCCAGATCGGTCGCGCCGCCGGCACCCTCGATGCCGCCGCCGCCCGCCGCGTGCTGCTGCACCGGCTGAGCGAGGATTTTGCCTATATGACCGACGCGCGTCGGCCGCTGAACGCCGGCGTCTATACCTTTGCCGACCGCGCCGAAGAAGCGGCGGCCGAGACCGCAATCGGCGCCGGCCTCGACGCCACCCTGAAGCGCCTCACCGGGCGGGACGACCTCGGCATCACCGCTGTCCGCTTCCCCTGGCACCGCAGCTTCGAAGTCGACTTCACCATCGTCGGGGATCTCTCGTGACTAGCCCTACCCTGCTCAAGCGCCTCGAGCGCCAGCTGATCGTTTCCTCGCAGGCGATGAAGCCGAAAAGCCCGCTGCGCCAGCGCCCCGATATCCTGGCGCTGCTTGCCGAAGCCGCCGAGCTCGGCGGCGCCGGCGGCTTCCGCCTCAACGGCGCCGATGTCGTCGGCCTGCTGCGACCCCGCACCAGCCTGCCGATCATCGGCATCGTCAAGGACAGCCGCGAAGGGTTCGACAACTACATCACCACCTCCAGCGCCGACGCCGAGGCGCTCTCTGCCGCAGGCGCCGATATCGTCGCCATCCAGGCCACATCAGGCACCCGGCCGGGTGAGACCTTTGCCGAGATCGCGGAGACCACCCACCGCCTCGGCAGACTGGTGATGGCCGATATCGCGACCCTCGAGGAAGCGCGTCAGGCCGCCGCCGAGGGTGCTGACCTCATCGCCACCACCATGGTCGGCCACACCGCGCTGACCGAGGGCCAGGCCCGCCCGCCATTCGACCTGGTGTCCGAGATCGTTGCGGCGCTCGACGTGCCGCTGGTGGTCGAAGGCGGCATCTGGACCCCCGAGCACGTCGCCGCCTCGTTCGGGCGCGGTGCCTTCGCCGTGGTCTGCGGCTCCGCAATTACGGCGCCGGACATCATCACTGAGCGGCTGGTGGCGGCGATTCCGGGTCGCTAGTTCAGCGCGCTTGGCTGCCCCTCACCCCGGCCCTCTCCCCAGAGGGGCGAGGGGGCGTTGTGGCACGGGCGGTGCAGCTCGCGTCCCCTCGCCCCTCCTCGGGGCGCAATTGCGCTCCGGGGGG
>NZ_LAJE02000088.1 GCF_000970465.2 Devosia insulae DS-56 | reverse complement strand
TTCGAGAAGAAAGCGGCATAGGTGCTATAGGACTGTCTGGGGGGATCGGAGAGGTGTATAAGAGAAAGGGTGAAGAGTCGAGCTTGTGGCTTCGATCGTGCCCAACACACCGGCGGAGCACCTCCCCCTTCATGGGGGAGGATGGGAGGGGGCCGTCTCTATCAGTCGGCCCCTTCAGCCCAGCATCCACTCATGCTCGGGCGCATTGTAGAACTTCCACGTCCGCTTCGGGCCGGCCATCACGTTGAGGTAGTAGATGTCGTACCCCGCCACCGCCGCCACCGGGTGATAGCCCTTGGGCACCATCACCACGTCGCCGTCCTCGATCAGCATGGTTTCGTCGAGCGAACGATCGTCGGTGAAGACGCGCTGGAAGCCAAAGCCCTGGGGCCTCGAAAAGCGGTGGTAGTAGGTTTCCTCGAGGAAGCTCTGGCGCGGCAGGTCGTCTTCGTCGTGGCGGTGCGGCGGATAGCTCGAGGTGTGGCCGCCGGGGGTGATCACCTCGACCACCAGCAGCGAATCCGCCGCTGCGGTCTCGGGCAGGATATTGGTGGGGTAGCGGGTATTGGTGCCGGTGCCGCGGGTCAGCTTTTCGACATCAGCAGGGCCGATCACCCGCGGCGGCCGGGCGCCGCGCACGCCGGGGGCCGAGCAGATCGCGACCTCGAGCGGCGTCAGCGCCTCGATGCGCCAGTTGGCGCCCGCCGGGGCATAAACCGAATAACCTGGCCCCTCGAACGGGCTCATGCGGCCGCCGACGAGGAAATCCTGGCCATCGACGGTCACATTGGCGCGGCCCGAGATCAGTACGATGCAGACCTCGCGGTCATCGCCGCCGCCGCGCGCCACATCGCCGACATTGGGCAGCTTGTGCAGATCGAACCCGACATAGGTCCAGCCGGCAGTCTGCGGGGTGATGTGGTGGACGTGGCCCTGTTCGGCCGCCGGCCTAGCTTTTAGGTTTGCCATCGGTCTTGTTGAGCTCATTTTCGAAGTTGATGAAGAAGGTCCAGACGCCGTAGGCCAGCGCCGCCGCCGTGATCAGGCCCCAGAACTGGTCGTGGTTGTAGAGCCACTCCCAGCCGCACCACACCGCAATGATGGCGATGAGGATCACCCGCCGGTACAGCGGCTTGAACCAGCCCATGGTGAACAGGCCTGGCTTCTTGTTCTCTTGGTTGTCTTCGCTCACGCCGATGCCTCCGGAAAGACCCGAAACTAGTCGGATCATGGCGCTCCCGCAAACGCCCAGATGTCAGCGGTTGGGGAAACCCTGCGTCTCCACGGTGTAGCCGGCCAAAGTCATCACCCGCATCAGCTCCTGATGGCCCACCTGCGCCATGCGGAGCGGCGGGTTGGCCTTGGGGTCCTGCTCGGCCTCGACCACGAACCAGCCTTCATAGCCATAGTCGGCCAGCTTCTTTACGATCGCGGCGAAATCCAGCGAGCCATCGCCAGGCACGGTGAAGGCGCCGAGCGCCACCGCGTCGAGGAAGCTCTGTTTCGTCCGATCCAGCCCATCGACCACGGCGCGGCGGATGTCCTTGACGTGCACGTGGCTGATGCGGGTGTGGTGGTTGTCGATGGCGCGCAGCACGTCGCCGCCGGCAAAGGCCAGGTGCCCCGCATCGAGCAGCAGCGGGATGCCGGGGCCGGAAAAGCGCATGAAGGCATCGAGCTCCGGCTCGGTCTCGACCACGGCGGCCATGTGGTGGTGGTAGCTCAGCGGCATGCCCTGATCGGCGCACCACTCGCCGAACTGCGTGAGCTTTCGCGCATAGGCCTTCATCTCGTCGTCGCTCAGCTTCGGCTTGGTGGCCAGCGGTTTGCTGCGGTCGCCCTGGATCGAGCGACCGACCTCGCCATAGACGATGCAGGGGGCGTCCACCGCCTTGAACAGCTCGATCATCGGCGCGATGCGCTGTTGGTTGGTCGCGAGATCCTCGTTGACCAGCGTGCCGGAGAACCAGCCCCCGCACAGCGTCACATCCGCCGCTTTGAGGATCGGCAGCATGATGTCGGGATCGTCAGGGAAACGCCGGCCCTTTTCCATGCCGGTGAAGCCGGCCGAGCGCGATTGGCGGAGGCACTCCTCCAGCGACACATCATCGCTCAGCTCCGGCAGATCGTCGTTCCACCACGCGATGGGGGACATGCCCAGTTTGGCTTTCAGCATTCTCGCAGCAATCCTTCGGTCTTCGATGCGTCGGCAATAGGCAGTCGGCAGTAGGCAGTCGGCAGTTAGCAGTGGGCGGCAGGTGTTTGCAGTCGCGACTGCCTATTGCCGACTGCCCAGCTAAAGCCGCTGACCCTTCAGGGCTTCCTCATATTCCTTGCGCGCGGCGTTAACCTCAGGCCGTACCGAGACTTCCGGCACTGCCACGTCCCACCAGTGGCCGCCGGCCTCGGTGGAGATCAGCGGGTCGGTGTCGATCACCAGCACGGTGGTGCGCTCGACCTTGTCGGCCTCGGCGAGGGCGCTTTCGAGCTCGGCAATCGAGGCCGCCTTGCGGACCCAGGCGCCCATCGCGGCGGCGTGGGCGGCGAAGTCGATCTCGGGCAGCGTCTCGTGGAAGGTGTCCTTCAACAGGTTGTTGAAGTTCGCCCCGCCGGTCGCCATCTGCAGCCGGTTGATGCAGCCGAAGCCGCGATTGTCGAGCACCACGATGGTGAGTTTCTTCCCCAGCATCACCGAGCTGGCGATCTCGGAATTCATCATCATGTAGCTGCCGTCGCCGAGCATGACGATGACATCGTCATGGGGCTTAGCCAGCTTCACGCCCAACCCGCCGGCGATCTCGTAGCCCATGGTCGAGTAGCCATATTCCATGTGGTAGCTGCCTGGCGCGCCCGCCGGCCAGAGCTTATGCAGCTCGCCCGGCAACCCGCCGGAGGCGCAGACCAGCGTCGCCCCCGAGCCGCGGGCCCGGTGCACCGCGCCGATCACCTGCGCGTCGGAAGGCAGCGCATTGGTCGGGTCGGTCACCGCCTTGGCGGCAACCAGCCACCTGGCCTTGGCCTCTTTGGCGGTCGCCTGCCACGCATCGCTCGCATGCCAGGGCCCGAGCTTGCCATCGAGCAGGTCGAGCCCGACTTTGGCGTCGGCGATCAACGGCATGGCGCGATGCTTATAGGCGTCGAACACCTGCGTGTTCAGCCCGATGATCCTGACATTGTCGGCCTTGAACAGCGCCCACGAGCCGGTGGTGAAGTCCTGCAGGCGCGAGCCTACCGCCAGCACCAGGTCGGCCTGCTCGGCGAGGAGGTTCGACGCCGACGACCCCGTGACCCCCACCGATCCCATGTTCAGCGGATGGTCGTGCGGCAGGCTGGATTTGCCGGCATTGGTCTCCATCACCGGCACGCCGTGACGCTCGGCAAAGGCGCGCAGCCCTTCGGCTGCCTCGGAGTACAACACGCCGCCGCCGGCGATGATCACCGGCTTTTCCGCTGTCCTGATCGCAGCCACCGCCGCTTCCAGCTCGTTCACATCCGGCATCGGCCGGCGCGGCGTCCACACCCGCTCGGCGAAGAAGGCTTCGGGATAGTCATAGGCCTCGGCCTGCACGTCCTGGCAGAGGCTGAGGGTCACCGGGCCGCATTCGGCCGGGTCGGTCAGCACCTGCATGGCGCGGTTCAGTGCCGGGATGATCTGCTCGGGGCGGGTGATGCGGTCGAAATAGCGGCTGACCGGGCGGAACACATCGTTGGCGCTCACCGTGCCGTCGCCAAAACTTTCCACCTGCTGCAGCACCGGGTCGGGGGCGCGGTTGGCGAATACGTCGCCGGGCAGCAGCAGTACCGGCAGGCGGTTGACATGCGCCAGCGCCGCAGCGGTCACCATATTGGTGGCGCCCGGCCCGATCGAGGAGGTGGCGGCCATGAAGCGGCGGCGGAAACTCGCCTTGGCGAAGGCGATCGCCGCGTGCGCCATGCCCTGCTCGTTATGGGCGCGATAGGTCGGCAGCTCGTCGCGCACCTGGTACAGCGCCTCGCCGAAGCCCGCGACATTGCCATGCCCGAAAATGGCGAACACCCCACCGAAGATCGGCACCTTGTTGCCGTCGATAATGGTCATCTGCCGGGTCATAAACCGCGCCAGCGCCTGCGCCATGGTGAGGCGGATGGTCTTGTTGGTCATTTGCTTTCCTCCTCACGCGCAGTGGCGCGAACCCCTCATCCGGCGCTACGCGCCACCTTCTCCCCGACGGGGAGAAGAACAGAGCGCCGACTGTGCAGTCGGTATTCCTCTCCCCGTCGGGGAGAGGGTGGACCGGCGAAGCCGGGACGGGTGAGGGGTTTGGCCCCCATCACTCCCCCCAGATCCCCACCAGCGCCGCGAACCGCGAAGCCATGTCGGCGATCGCCTGTTCGTCGGTCATACCGCCAGCAAACCACGCCTTGGCGGCTTCGCCAAATATGGTGCGACCGACGGCGAAGCCGCGCACCGTGCGGGCGGAGCGCGCGATGGCAAAGCCGCGCGCCAGTTCGTCCTGCGGCGCATCGAGGCCGAGCAGCACGACGCCGCGGCAGAGTGGGTCGTTGGCCTCGATCACTGCATCGACTGCGGCCCATGCCGCGGCGCTCGGCTGCGATTCGAGCTTCCACCAATCGGGCTTCAGCCCGGCCGCGTAGAGCTGGCCCAGCGCCCGGGCGGTAGTACTGTCGTCGAACGGACCGACCTTGGATGGAATGATCTCGATCAGGATATCGCGGCCGACCTTGCGGCAGGCCTCATGGGCGGTGCGCAGTTTTTCGAGCTGGCGGGCATTGATGCCTGAGGGGTCGTCGGGGTGCCAGAAGCACAGCACCTTCAGCGCATGATCCACCGGCCAGTCGACCAGCCGGCTGCCGATATCCTGCGAAAACTCGAATTCCAGCGGGATCGAGCCGGGCAGTTCCACCGGGCGAGCGATCCAGAAATTCTTGGGCACCTCGAACAGCGCGTCGCGGCCCCACTTGTCGTCGAGCAGCATGCCGAAGCCGGGCCGGCCGTCCGCCACCTGCGCCGCGGCCTTCACCGCCAGCACCTCGAAGGCGGGGATGCGGTCGGTCTGCGCGCCCGCGATGTCCTCGATCTGCTTCCGATGATCGATGGCGAAGGCGGTGAGCCGCGGCCAGTGCTGCCGGCGGGTCGTCGCCCAGTGCAGGTGGTTGAGCTGTTCGTCCTTGCGCAGGGCTTTGAACTTGCTGCCGTGCTTGAGAAAATAGTCGAGCTCGGTCCAGCTCGGATATTCCGGGGCGCAGAGCAGGCGGGAGACGGCGAAGGCGCCGCAGGCATTGGCCCAGGTGGCAGAGGTCTGGTGGCTCTCGCCTTTCAGCCAGCCGCGCAGGAACCCGCTCATGAAGGCGTCGCCGGCGCCCAGCACATTGTAGATCTCGATCGGGAAGCCCTGGCCGACAATGCCCTGTTCGAGGTCGTCGCCGATCGGGCCGTCATAGACGATGCAGCCCTTGGCGCCGCGCTTCAGCACCACGGTGGCATCGGTGACGGCGCGGATCGCCTTAAGCGCCTCGAGCAGGTCGCTCTCGCCTGCCGCCACCAGCACCTCTTCCTCGGTGCCGACGATCAGGTCGCAATCGGCCAGCACCGGCCGCATCTTGGCCGAGACGTAGTCGGATTTTACGTAGCGCTCGAAGCCGGCGGCGTGGCCGGCGAGGCCCCAGAGGTTGGGCCGGTAGTCGATGTCGAACACCACCTTGCGGCCGGCCGCCTTGGCGATGCGGATGGCCTTGAGCTGCGCCGCCTCGGCGTTGGGGGTGGAGAAATGCGTGCCGGTCACCACAATGGCGCTGGCCGAGCGGATGAAGTCCGCGTCGATATCGGCTTCGTCGAGCGCCATGTCGGCGCAGTCGGTCCGAACGAAGATCATTGGCGAGACGCCTTCGGCCTCGACGGCGAGCAGCACCAGGGCGGTGAGGCGCTTGTCGTCGGTGGCGATCCCGGTGGTGTCGACGCCTTCGCGACCCAGCTGCTCCTTGATGAAGCCGCCCATCTGCTCGGCGCCGACGCGGGTGATCAAAGCCGATTTCAGGCCAAGCCGGGCGGTGCCGACGGCGATATTGGCCGGGCAGCCGCCGACCGATTTGGCGAACGAGCCGATGTCCTCGAGCCGGCTGCCGATCTGCTGGCCGTAGAGGTCCACCGACGAGCGCCCGATGGTGATGACATCGAGCTTGGCCTCCGGCATGATCTCCCCCGCGTGGTCTGACTGGACAGCTTTCAGCGGCCGTTGTATCCCTCGCGCGAATGAAACGTCAATTCCGAAGTGACTGTTTTCGGAATGAACGTTCTATGTTTCGATCATCATCACCAGGCGCTCCAGGAGCGTGCAGCAAGGAGACAATCCCGTGGTCAGGTTTGGCATTCTGGGGGCGGGGCGCATCGGCAAGGTGCATGCGGGGACCATCGCCAATTCCAGCCGCGCCAGCGTCGCCTACGTCGCCGACGCCATTCCCGATGCCGCTGCGGCGCTCGCCGCCAGCGTCGGAGCACAGGTGGCGTCGATCGACCAGATTCTCGCCTCCGACGTCGAAGCGATCCTGATCGCCACGCCCACCGATACGCATGCCGACCTGATCGAGCAGGCGGCGCGGGCCGGCAAGGCCATCCTCTGCGAGAAGCCGGTGTCGCTGTCGGTCGAGCGCATCGAAGCCTGCCTGCCGGTGGTGAAACAGGCCGGCGTGCCGCTGATGATCGGCTTCAACCGCCGGTTCGACCCGAACTTCGCTGCCGTGCAGCAGCGCATCAAGGGTGGCGAGATCGGCGAGGTCGAGATCGTCACCATCATTTCGCGCGACCCGGCGCCGCCGCCGGTCAGCTATATCGAGCGCTCGGGCGGGCTCTATCGCGACATGATGATCCACGATTTCGATATGGCGCGCTTCCTCGTCGGCGAGGATTTCGTCTCAGTGCATGCACTGGGCAGCGCGCTGGTCGACAAAGCGATCGGGGCGGCCGGCGACGTCGATACGGCCGCAGTGCAGATGCAGACCGCTTCTGGCAAGATCGCGGTGATCACCAATTCGCGCCGCGCCACTTACGGATACGACCAGCGGGTCGAAGTGCATGGGTCGAAGGGCATGCTGCGCGCCGGCAATGTCCATATGACGACGCTCGAGCGGGCCGACGGCGCCGGCTTCACCCAGGACGTGATCCAGAATTTCTTCATCGACCGCTATGTCGCGGCCTATGCGGCCGAGGTGAACAGTTTCATCGACGCGATGACCAAGGGGGTTACGCCGACCCCGTCCGGGTATGACGGCTTGCAGGCGCAGAAGCTGGCGGAAGCCGCGACCAGGAGCTCGCAGACCGGGCAGGCCGTGCGGGTGGAGTGATCGGCCCGCAGCCCGGTGGCTGTGGACCCCCACCCCTGTCC
>NZ_LAJE02000087.1 GCF_000970465.2 Devosia insulae DS-56 | reverse complement strand
GAGCGTGAGATGTGTATAAGAGTCAGGCGCCCACCCCTCCCCTCAGGGGGAAGGGGAGCAGAGAGAACGAGGATAGTAATGGCTGACTACATCGAGAAATCCGGCCTGAAGGTCGATCGGCTGCTGGTGGATTTCGTCGAGCAGGAAGCCATTCCGGTCACTGCCGTGTCGGCCGAGCAGTTCTGGAGCGGGCTCGCCGGGCTGGTACGGGATTTCGCGCCGCGCAACCGCGAGTTGCTGGCGATCCGTGACCGGATCCAGACCCAGGTCGATGAGTGGCACAAGGCCAACGGGCCGGTCGGCGCCGATCCCGCGAAGTACCAGGCTTTCCTCAAGGAGATCGGCTATCTCGTTGCCGAGCCCGCCGACTTCACCATCGAGACCAGCGGGCTCGACCCGGAGATCACCTCGATCTGCGGGCCGCAGCTGGTGGTGCCGGTGTCGAACGCGCGCTATGCGCTGAACGCTGCGAACGCCCGCTGGGGCAGCCTCTACGACGCGCTCTACGGCACCGACGCGATTTCGCGCGAGGGCGAACTGGCGCCGGGCAAGGGGCTGAACCCGGCCCGCGCCGCCGCCGTTGTCGCCCGCGCGGCCGAGTTCCTCGATGCGTCGTTCCCGCTGGCCTCGGGCAGCCATCGCGACGTCACCGGCTATCATGTGGTCAAGGAGGGCGACCGGCGCGTGTTCGTTGCCGATACCGTTGCTGGCCGTGTGGGCCTAACGGACCCCGCGCAGTTCGTCGGCTATGGCGGCACGCAGGAACGCGGCGAGCTGGTGCTGCGCCATAACGGTCTGCACGTCGTCCTGATCATCGATCCCGCGAGCCCGATCGGGGCACTGCATCCGGCAGGCCTCAGCGACGTGATCATCGAGTCGGCGCTGACCACCATTCAGGACTGCGAGGATTCGGTCGCAGCGGTGGATGCCGAGGACAAGGTCGGGGTCTATCGCAACTGGCTCGGGCTGATGAACGGCACGCTGAGCGAGACGTTCGAAAAGGGCGGCAAGCCGCTGACCCGCAAGCTCAATGCCGATCGGCAGTACAAGGACATCTACGGCCAGCCCCTGACCCTGAAGGGCAGGGCGCTGCTGCTGGTGCGCAATGTTGGCCACCTGATGACCACCAAAGCCGTGCTCGACCCTCAGGGAAATCAGATCGGCGAAGGCCTGATGGATGCGGTGATTACCGCGCTCTGCGCACTCTCGGACAAGGTCAACTCGACCAACGGCGCCATCTATGTGGTGAAGCCCAAGATGCACGGGCCGGACGAGGTTGCTTTCGCCTGCGAGATTTTTGGTGCGGTGGAGAAGGTGCTGGGGCTGAAGCCCGAGACCATCAAGATCGGCATCATGGACGAGGAGCGCCGCACCTCGGCTAACCTCAAGGCCGCCATCTATGCCGCCCGCAAGCGGGTGTTCTTCATCAATACCGGCTTCCTCGATCGCACCGGCGACGAGATCCATACCTCGATGCTGGCCGGTCCGGTGCTGCGCAAGGACGACGTGAAGGCGGAAAAGTGGATCCAGTCCTATGAGGATCGCAACGTGCTGATCGGCCTTGAGGCGGGCTTCTCCGGCAAGGCGCAGATCGGCAAGGGGATGTGGGCGCGGCCGGACGACATGGCGGCAATGCTGGACGCCAAGGTTGGCCACCCCAAGGCCGGCGCCAACACCGCATGGGTGCCGTCGCCGACGGCCGCAACGCTGCACGCGCTGCACTACCACCAGATCGATGTGTTCGAGCAGCAGAAGCTGCGGCTATGGCAACTGCGCGATGCTCGGCAGAAGGGCAATAACCAGCCGATTCCTGGTCTCGAGGACCTGTTCTCGATGCCGGTGCTGGACGCCTCGACGCTCGATAGGGCAGCGGTGCTGCGCGAGCTCGACAACAACGCGCAGGGGATTCTGGGCTACGTGGTGCGCTGGGTCGACCAGGGCGTCGGCTGCTCCAAGGTACCCGACATCAACAATGTCGGGCTGATGGAGGACCGCGCCACCTGCCGCATCTCCTCGCAGGCGGTGGCCAACTGGCTGAAGCACGGGCTGGTCAGCGAGGCCGAGGTGAAGGCCTCGTTCGAGAAGATGGCCGCGGTGGTCGATGGCCAGAATGCCGGCGATCCGCTGTACCGGCCGATGGCGGGGAATTTCGGGACGTCGATCGCCTATCAGGCAGCGCTCGACCTGGCGCTCGAGGGCGCGGTGCAGCCGTCGGGGTATACCGAGCCGATCCTCCATGCGGCGCGGGAGCGGGTTAAGGCGGGGGTGTAACTCGATCGTCCAGCGGTCCGCTCTCTCGCTGGAAATTGGCTGATGGCCCACCGCAGCTTCATCAAACTCGGTGTCATCCCAGCGAAAGCTGGGACCCATTCATCCACTTGCGCTTGCTGTGAGTTGGGTCCCGGCTTTCGCTGGGATGACAGCCGGTGGGTGTTGGGAGTTTGGTGGTCGAGCCCTCGTCCCTTCTCCCCTCAGGGGAGAAGGTGGCGCGAAGCGCCGGTTGAGGGGTGAAGCGCCCCTTCTCCCCTCAGGGGAGAAGGTGGCGCGAAGCGCCGGTTGAGGGGTGAAGCGACGCCATACGCGCTCGCCGAGAAGCTGAACCCCTCACCCTAGTTCCGCTACGGACCTGACGGTCCTAGCTGCACTACCCTCTCCCCTCAGGGGCGAGGGGACGCAGACCGCCGACATCCAGTTCAGGCCCGATCCAGCTCCACCACCGGCAGATGTATGGCGCTCGGGTGCGCCGGATCGTGGAAGATTTCGATATCGGCTGAGGCGAGGTGCGAGGCCTCCCCCAGCGCCTCGTCGGTGCCGGTGTTCCTCGCGTAGCGGGGGTGGGCGCCGCTGGCGACGATGACGCGCAGCCGGTGGTTGCGGTTGAAGCGGTGAGCGGTGGCGTGCATGCGGAAGTTCAGCTTCCAGATATCGTCGGGCACCGCCGGGTCGGCCGAGGTCTTGCGGATGATGCCGTCGCAGACATTGATCGACAGGCCCTTCTCGTCGACATCGCAGAGCCGCACGAAGAAATCGGTGTTGGGCAGGGTCGAGCGGGCATGCAGCGCGATCCGCACCTGGCCGAGGATGGTGATGGGGTTGAACAACGGCTCGGAGGTGTAGACCAGCACATCGTCGCGCTTTTCGAGCGGCGCGTTGTCGACCGGCCCGGCGCCGTTGAAGGCAAACATGGCGCCGCCGACCGCCGGGGTCGGATGGGCGGGATCATAGGTGTAGGTATCGGGCGCTGAGGCGCGGACCGGGCGCTGCGACAGCACCTGCTCGGGGTGGATGTGCCAGATCTGGTTCTCGGCCTGCATCGGCGGGTAGCTTTCGAACTCGCGCCATTCGCCGAGCCCGCCAATGTAGAGCCGCACCGGCTTGGCCCTGAGGCTCGTGGCGTCGCCGAGCAGCTTGGCATTCATCCACTCGAGCGTCTGCTTGACGCTCTCCATCTGCAGGTCGGGGCTGACGTGGAACCACGGGCCGACCGTCAGTTGCGGGGTGTGGCCGGCATCGACCAGCGTCGCGTAATCGCGCAGCAGCTGGTCGAGCATGAAATCGTACCAGCCCGAAGTGAAGCTCACCGGCGGGGTGCGGGCGCCGATGCGGTGGGTGTGGTCGAGCGGCTGCCAGAAGGCATCGTTGCCGATTGCCTCGTCCATCCAGCGGCGCCAGAACGGCACCTCGCGGCCGGTGACACGTTTGTCGGCATCGCGCAACGGCAGCTTCATGGTGGCGCGGAGCGTCGTGCGTTCGATGCCGCCGGTGAACATCCGCTGCGCGGTGCGCATCGGGTTGCCGCGGAGGCCCTCGACCGTCTGGATCCAGCTCAGCCACAGGCCGACCGCCAGCCCGCCGCCGGGAAAGACGATGGAGCGGAACTCCGCGCTGGTCACCTTGATCGCCATGGCGGACTGTTTGGGCAGCGCGTCACAGATCGCCCATTGCGCATAGCCGAGATAGCTCGGGCCCGAGGTGCCGAGCCGGCCATCGAACCAGGGTTGCGCCTTGATCCAGTCGATGGTGGCGAGCCCGTCGTCGCGCTCGTGCCCGAACGGGTCGAACTCGCCTTCCGACTTGTCGGTGCCGCGGCAGGCCTGCAGCACGACGTGGAAGCCGCGCTCGGCATAGACTTCGCCAATCGTCGCAAAGCCTGAGAGCCCATAGGGCTCGCGCATCAGGATGGTGGGGTGCTTGCCGGGCAGCTTCGGGGCGAAATGCTCGGTCGCCAGTGCAACGCCGTCATACATCGGCACCCGGATATTGCGGGTGCGGACGATGCCGCATCTGCGCTTCGGCAGCTTATAGAGGTCGGCAAGGAACCGGCTGGCAAAGCTCATTTGACGAAGTCGAACTTGTCCACGTCGAACAGCCCCCGGTCGGTCATCTTCAGATGCGGGATCACCGGCAGGGCGAGGAAGGCCACCTGCAGGAATGGTTCGGGCAGGGTGCAGCCGAGGTCATAGGCCGCCTGCCGCAGGTGATGGAGCTTATCTGCGACGGTTTCAAAGCTGAGCAGACTCATCAGTCCGGCAATCGGCAGCGCCAGTTCGGCGGTAATCCGCCCGCCATCGGCGACGGCGAAACCGCCGCCCAGCTCGATCAGCCGGTTGACCGCCACGGCCATATCCTCGTCATCGGCGCCGACCACGGTGATGTTGTGGCTGTCGTGCCCGACCGAGGAGGCGATGGCGCCGCGTTTCAGACCAAACCCCTTGGTGAAGTTCAGCGCCACGTTGCCGTTGATGCCGTGCCGTTCGATCACGGCGATCTTGATCACGTCGTTCTCGAGGTCGGGCAGGGTGCCCTTGTCGGAGACTTCCAGCGTCGCCGACTCGCGATAGGTGAGGATCAGCCCCGGCCGCACCGCGATCACAGGGGTTTCGTTCTGCCGCGGGTTGGGCGGCACGATGAAGGTTGAGGGGCCGACCCGCTGCGCCTTCATCGAGGCGAGGCCGACCGGCGGCACCGGCTGGCGGGCCGCGAACAGCTCGGGCCGCACCAGCCGTCCGGCGGTGATCACCTCGGCGACCCGGCAGCCCTCGAGATCATCGAGCAGCGCGATATCGGCGCGATAGCCGGGGGCGACGAGGCCGCGGTCTTTCAGCCCGAAAATGCGAGCGGCGGAGTGCGAGGCGGCGCGATAGACGTGATGCAGCGGCCGGCCGCGACCGATCAGCCGGCGGATCGAGGAATCGAGATGGCCTTCCTCGAGCGTATCGAGCGGGTTGCGGTCATCGGTGCAGAGCGCGACATAGGCCGAGGTATTGGCATCGAGGATCTCGGCCAAGGCCTCGAGGTCCTTCGACACCGAACCCTCGCGGATCAGGATCGCCATGCCCTTCGAAAGCTTTTCGCGTGCCTCCACCGCGGTGGTCGACTCGTGGTCGGTGCGGATGCCGGCAGCGAGGTAGCCGTTGAGGGCGAGGTCGGTGACCAGCGGGGCGTGACCGTCGATATGCTCACCCTGGAATGCCACGAGCTTGGCGATGATCCCCGGATCGGCCGCGAGCACCCCCGGATAGTTCATCATCTCGGCGAGGCCGATGACCTGGCGGTGATGGCGGAATTTCTCGAGGTCGGCGATTTCGAGCCGGGCGCCGGAGGTTTCGTGCGGTGTTGCCGGCACGCAGGAGCTGAGGTTGACCCGGATATCCATCACAGTGCGCTCGGCGCACTCGAGGAAATAGCGGATGCCGTCGGCGCCCAGCACGTTGGCGATCTCGTGCGGATCGCAGATCACCGTGGTGACGCCATGCGGCAGGACGCAGCGATCAAACTCGAACGGCGTCACCAGCGAGGATTCGATGTGCAGGTGCGTATCGATGAAGCCGGGCACCGCGAAGCGGTTGTCGCCTTGGATCAGCGTCTTGCCGTTGTAGTAGCCATAGGTACCGACGATCCGGTCGGCGACGATGGCGATATCGGTGTGGGTGACGGAGCCGGAGATCACGTCGAGCAGCCGGACGTTCTTGATCACCACATCGGCCGGAACCTCGCCGGCGCCCGCCTTGATCATGCGGGTGAGGAGCTCGGGGGAAATCGTCATGACGTGGCCGTGATCTGCATGTCCCAACGTCTTCGTTCGGCTCGTCACGGTCAAGTGGGGACGGAACTGCGGTGCTCCAGACGCGTTGGTTTTCACATTCATCTGCAAGCGAGTAGCACCATGCGAACCTATGATGCCGAGAAGTCGACGAACGAAGTTCGCCAGGGCAGCGGGCGGCTGATGAACTTCCGGGTGCTGATCTGGTCGGTGCTCGGCATCGTCCTCGCCTTCGGGCTGATCTACCTGGTGTTCTACGCCATGGCCCCGCCGCCCAACACGACGACGGGCGTGTAAGCCAGACGTGGCGAGACTGAAGCGGGTCAGCCGCGATGAGCTGACGATCCGCCGCCGCCGGCACGGTCGCAGCTTCGGCTATGTCGACGAGGACGGCGAGCTGATCCGCGACGCCGAGATTCGCGAACGCGCCCGTGGGCTCGGGATTCCACCGGCCTGGACCGAGGTGCGGATCGCCGCCAACCCGCGGGCCCATATCCAGGCGTGCGGCACCGATGCGGCGGGGCGGCTGCAATATATCTATCACCCGGATTGGGAGGCCCGGCGGGTCCGGCACAAGCAATTGCAGCTGGGCCTCCTCACCGCCGCATTGCCGCGTATCCGGCGACGGGTGCGCGACGACCTCGAGGCCGAGGCGGGCAGCAAGCAGCTGGCGCTGGTGCTTGGCGTGGCGCTGATCGACCGCACCGCCATGCGGGTTGGTCGCGAACGCTATCTCGACGCCCATGGCACGCGCGGCGCCGGCACGCTCTATAGTCGCGACGTGGTGGTCGAGGGCGACGAGGTGCAGGTCCGGTTCCCGGCCAAGAGCGGCAAAAAAGCGAGCTACGGCTTCGCCGATGCGCGGCTCGCGGCGGCGATCGAGAAGGTGAAGTCGATCCCCGGCCGCCGGCTGCTGATGTATCGCGACGAGGACGGCAGGTCGAAGCCGCTGCGCACCGACGACCTCAACCGCTACCTGCGCGAGGTGGCGGGTGTGGCAGTGACGGCCAAGGACTTTCGCACCCTCCATGCCAGCGCTATGGCGGCGGAGGCACTGGCCAAGCTCGAGCCCGGTGAATCGGTGACGGCGCGCAAGCGCCAGATGGCCGGGGTGACCAAGCAAGTTGCGGCGTTCCTGCAGAACACGCCGGCGATCAGCCGGGCCAGCTATGTAGCGCCGTGCCTTTATGCGCTGTTCGACAAGGGGCGGCTGGCGGCGCTCTGGGCCGCAGGCGGCGACGGCGCCAACGGCGTGCGGCAGCGTGAGGTGCGGCTGGCGTCGGTGCTGGAGGCAGCGGGGTAAGGGCACTTTATTCAGTGCGAGCAGCTCCCCTCCCCCTTGAGGGG
>NZ_LAJE02000086.1 GCF_000970465.2 Devosia insulae DS-56 | reverse complement strand
CGCCGTCACGCGGACGATCGCCGCCAGGCCGGGCGCCGCGGGGCGGGCGGGAGCCGGAGGGTTTCTTGTCACCGAACGAACGGCTGGGACGGTCGCTGGCGGCGGTGCGCGGCGCATAGGGTTTCTTGCCCTCGTATGTGCGCGCCGGACCATCGCCGCGCGGGGCGTAGGGCTTCTTGTCGTCATAGGGGCGATCGCCCGCCGGACGGGCCGAGCGCGACTTGTCGCCATAGGCGCGCTTCTCGCCATAGGCAGGCTTATCGCCGGGCGCCCGCTTCGGACGATCGCCGAAGTCACCATGCGGCTTATCACCATAGGGGCGCTTGCCCGCTGGCTTGTCGCCATAGGCGCGTTTCGGACGGTCGGCGCCGGCCGGAGCGCGGGCGGGGCGATCCTCGTGATGAGCGGGGCGGCCGAAGTTCTTGGCCGAGCTGTCCTCGGGGTCGTTCCAGCGCTTGCGCTCTTCGCCTTCCACGCCCTCGCGGCGGGGCGGCTTGACGCGGATCTCGGCCTCGCGGCCATCGTCAAAGTGGATGGTGCGAATCTCCGAGGGATCGACCGGGCGCGGGCGGCTCGGCGCTTTGACCGGCCTCTTGTCGAAGCGGCCGGGGCGATCCTGGCGCGGGCGCTCGGCGAGCGCGGCGGCCGCCGCGGCCTCGGTCTCATCGTCTTCGAAGCGGAACTTGCCCTCGCGCGACTTGCGCGGCGAATCCTTCTTCAGCTCCTTGCCGGGCGCGGCAGCGCGCAGCTTGGGGTTGACCGCCGGCTTCTTCTTGGGCGCGACTTCGGGCATGTCGCTTTCGAAATCGGTATTGGCCTCGGCGGCGAGACGCTTGCCGAGCTGCTCGCGCAACACACGGGCAGCCACCACCTCGACCTCGCCCTCGGGCAGGTCGCCGAGCTGGAACGGGCCGTAGCTGACGCGGATCAGGCGGTTGACCTGCAGGCCGAGCGCCCCGAGGACGTTCTTGACCTCGCGGTTCTTGCCTTCGCGCAGGCTCAGCACCAGCCAGCTGTTGGAGCCCTGGGCGCGTTCGAGAATGGCTTCGATCGGGCCATACTGGATGCCCTCGATCTCGATGCCGTCTTTCAGCGTATCGAGCTGCGCCTGGGTGACCGAGCCAAAGGCGCGGACGCGGTAGCGACGCAGCCAGCCGGTGGCCGGCAGCTCGAGCACCCGCTTCAGGCCACCATCATTGGTGACCAGCAGCAGGCCCTCGGTGTTGATATCGAGACGGCCGATGGAGACGACGCGCGGCAGCTCTTTTTCTTCGAGCGCCTCGAACACGGTGGGGCGGCCTTCCGGGTCCTTCTCGGTGACCACGAGGCCGGCAGGCTTGTGGTAGAGCCAGACGCGGGTGCCCTGGCGCGCCGCCAGCGGCTCGCCATCGACCTTGATCTTGTCTTTTTCGGAGACGTTGAAGGCCGGGGTCAGGACCTTCTTACCGTTGACGGTAACGCGCCCATCCTTGATCCAGCCTTCGGCATCGCGGCGAGAGCAGAGACCGGACCGAGCGATGACCTTGGCCAAGCGATCGCCGTCCGTCGGGACGGCTGAGACATTCGACATGCGATAACTCCTGCGGGACCGGGGCCGGGCAGGATTGCCCGGGGGTCAGCGCATCTTTCGAGTTGAGATTAGTTCGCCTGCGCGGCCAGGGCCTTGCGGACGTCGGGCGGGCACGATTTGTCGGTGAGCGGTACGAGCTCGCCATTGGCGGCCAGGCAAACCATGTCCTGGCCCTTGACCGTGGTGTAGTACTCATCGGGCGGCAGATAGAGCGGCTTGGGACCGCCCTTCAGCTTGGCGGCGGTCATGCGAGCGGTAAGCTGCTTGGTTTCGACCTCGGTGAGCGGACGGCCGTTGAGGGTGCGCAAGTCGACGACGCGGGCGTTGCGCAGCCGCTTCAGGTCGGCTTCCGAAATGTTGGTGGTATCGATCTGCACGCGGCTCGAATCCTCGGGGATCAGCGCGGTCTTGGTCGCCTTCGGATCGGAAGGAGCCGGCAGCGAGGTGGACTTGGGGAGCACCAGCGGGCCGCGACGTTCGGCGTTCTCCGCCTTCTCCTCGCGCTCCATCATGCCCATGCCCTTCATGGTCTCGGTCAGCACTTCGCGCTCGAAGGTGCCGACATCGGTCAGGGCATTGGTGCCTTCGGTGGTGGTGCAGGCGCTCAGGCCGAGGCCGAGCACGATACCAACGGTCAGCAATCCGCCCCGGGTCACGGCTTTGAAGTTGGGCCGCCGCCCGGTCAAATCACTCAGCATGAAACTTCCCTTTTCCCCGGCCCGTGCGCCCCGCGCGGGCCTTATAGACCATGACCGGCCGTAAGACCAGATTGAGGCGCCTTTGCGTTCAGGCGGGCTTCCTGCGGCCGATCCCGACGAAGTCGAGGAGTAGCAGCAACACCCCCAAAGTGATCGCCACGTCGGCGATATTGAAAATGTAGAACGACCAATCCTGCCAATGAAAGTGAAAGAAATCCGCAACGGCGCCATAAAGTACACGATCAAGCGCATTTGAAACGGCGCCGCCAATGGCGAGCATCAGGCCATAGCGCACCAGCACATCGGAGGTGCGCGACCACCAGACGCCGAGCGCCAGAATGGCGACCACCGCGATGGCGCCGAGCGCCCAAACCGGCAGATCACCGAGCAGGCCATAGGAAACGCCGGTGTTCCAGACCAGCACGTAGTCGAAGAACGGCGTGACCGGGACGATCTCGCCGCCCTGCCAACCGAGCGGGGTGGCCGGTGTGACGAAGCCGAGATGCTCGATGCAGACCGTCGAGGCAGCGCCGATGCAATCGGAACTGACCTGCAGGAACTTGTGGCCACGATCGAGGGCGAAGGCGGCGAGTCCGGCGAGGAGGGAGGCGATGAGGTGGGGGCGCGCTAGCATGGTGAGCGCTCGACTAAGCGTGCCCGGCCGATAGAGACGGCCCCCTCCCTCGCCATTCGAGCATAGCTCTCATGGCCTTCTCCCCTCAAATCGCTCCACTGGAGCGATTTGCCCTGCGGGACGGCTCGAAGTCCCCCATGAAGTGGGAGGTGAAGAGTCGAGTTCGTGGCTTGATCGTGCCTGACACTCGATGCGGCACCTCCCCCTTCATGGGGGAGGATGGGAGGGGGCCGTCTGCTCGCGTTCAAGCTCAGCGTCCCGCCGCCTTCAACTCGCGCATCGCCTGCGCATCGCGCAGCGACAGGTCCGGATACTCGGCATCGGTGCCGACCTCCGGCAGGATCCTCCACGACCGCGCGCAGCGTTGGCCCTCGGCCTTGGCGAACACCACGGCGACGCCGCGGACGTCATCGAGGCGGAAGGCATCGGCCGGACCTTCGCCTTCGACGATCTCGATATCGGAGGTGATCGAGATCTCGGCCATGTCGGTGCCACGGACAGCGGCGGCGAGCTTGTCGTCAGTGATGTAGACCTTGGGCGCGGCTTCCAGCGAGGCGCCGATCACCTTTTCACGGCGAGCAATTTCCAGCGCGCCGGTGACGACCTTGCGGACTTCGCGGATGGCTTCCCACTTCTCGTCGAGCTTAGAATCCGTCCACTCCTCTGGGAGCTTCGGGAACTCGCGCAAGTGCACCGACGAATCGGCGCCCGGATGACGCTCGAGCCAGGCCTCTTCCATGGTGAACACCAGGATCGGGGCGAGCCAGGCGGTCAGCGCGTCGAACACATGATCAAGCACGGTGAGGCTGGCGCGGCGGCGGACCGAACTGATCGGATCGCAGTAGAGCGCGTCCTTGCGGATATCGAAGTAGAACGCCGACAGGTCGATGTTCATGAAGTTACTGAGCGCCGCGACGATGCGCTTGTAGTCATAGCTTTCGTAGGCATCGCGCACGAGCCCGTCGAGGTCCTTGAGCTTACTCAGGATCAACTGCTCGAGTTCGGGCATGTCGCGATAGTCGACGGTTTCTTCGGCCTTGCGGTGAGCGAGGTTGCCGATCAGCCAGCGGATGGTGTTGCGAAGCTTGCGATAGTTGTCGACGGTGGAGTTGATGATCTCCTTGCCGATCCGGAGGTCATCCGAGTAGTCGGACTGGGCGACCCAGAGGCGGAGGATGTCGGCGCCGAACTGCTTGATGACGTCCTGCGGGGCGGTGGTGTTGCCCAGCGATTTCGACATCTTCTTGCCCTCGCCATCGAGGGTGAAGCCATGCGTCAACACGCTCGCGTAGGGCGCATAGCCATTGGTGGCGCTGCTCTCGAGCAGCGACGAATGGAACCAGCCACGATGCTGGTCCGAGCCCTCCAGATACATGCCGGCCGGGAACTGCATATCCGGCCACTTCTGTGGATTGCTGAGCACCCACGAATGCGTGGTGCCGGATTCGAACCAGACATCGAGGATGTCGTCGACCTTGCTCCAGTTATCCGGATCAGGCACGGCTTGCCCAAGGAATCGCTCTTTGGCGCCGGGCTTGAACCAGGCGTCGGCGCCCTCTTCGTCGAAGGCGGCGCCGATCCGCTGGTTGACCATCTCGTCGACGAGGATGGTGTCGGTCTGCTCGTTGTAGAACACGGCGATCGGCACGCCCCAGGCGCGCTGGCGGCTCAGCACCCAGTCCGGACGGTCGGCGATCATCGAACGGAGCCGGTTCTGCCCGGCCTGCGGGTAGAACTTGGTGTTCTCGATGGCGGTCAGCGCGATGCTGCGGACGGTGTCGCCCGGCTTGATCTGCACCCGGTCGGGATGGTCGGAGGACAGCTTCAGCGTCGCGATCTTCTCCGCCGCGTAGGGCCGGTCCATGTAGACGAACCACTGCGGGGTGTTGCGGTAGATGATCGGCTTCTTGGAACGCCAGGAGTGCGGGTACTGATGCTTCAGCCGGCCGCGCGCCAGCATGGTGTTGCGCTCGGCGAGCGCGGCGATGACTCGGTTGTTGGCGTCGCCCTTCTTGCCGGTATCGTCGATGACCCGGGCCCCCTCGAAGCCGGGCGCGGCGGCGGTGTAGAAGCCGGCATCGTCGACGGCGAAGGGGATCGAGGTGTCGATGCCGCGCTCGGTGAGCTTGCGGCCCGAAGCCATCCAGATCTCGAAGTCGTCGAGGCCATGGCTGGGTGCGGTGTGGACGAACCCGGTGCCGGCATCGTCGGTGACATGTTCACCGTCGAGCAGCGGCACCTCGAACTCGTAGCCGCCGCCCAGCCCGCGCAGCGGGTGGTTGCAGGAGACGATCTTACTGCAATCGACATCGTGCAGGCGGACGAAGCTTTCGACCTTGGCCTTGCCGAGGGTCTCCTCGGCCAGCTTGTCGGCGAGCACGTACTTCTCGCCCTTCGAAGCCCAGTTGCCCTCGGGCGCGCCGGTGACCTCGTAGAGGCCGTAGCTGATCTTCGATGAGAAGCTGATGGCGCGGTTGGCCGGGATGGTCCACGGCGTGGTGGTCCAGATGACGACGTAGGACGAGCCGAAATCCTCGAATGAGCCGGTGCCGAAGGCGCCGTTGGCCGAGTGGATCGGGAACTTCACCCAGATCGCATCGCTTTCGTAGTCCTGGTACTCGATCTCGGCCTCGGCGAGCGCGGTGCGCTCGACCACCGACCACATCACCGGTTTGGAACCGCGATAGAGCTGGCCGGACGCGGCGACCTTCATCAGCTCGCGGGCGATCTGCGCTTCGGCGTCGAAGCTCATGGTGAGGTAGGGGTGGGACCAGTCGCCGACCACGCCGAGCCGCTTGAACTCCTCGCGCTGGGTATCGACCCAATACTGCGCGAAGCTCCGGCACTCGTTGCGGAACTCGTTGATCTCGACGTCGTCCTTGTTCTTACCTTTGGCGCGATACTGCTCTTCGACCTTCCACTCAATCGGCAGGCCATGGCAGTCCCAGCCCGGCACATAGGCCGAGTTGTAGCCAAGCATGGTCTTGGACCGGCTCACCAGATCCTTGAGGATCTTGTTGAGCGCGTGGCCGATATGGATGTTGCCATTGGCGTAGGGCGGGCCATCGTGCAGCGTGAACAAAGGCTTGCCCTTACCGGCAGCGCGCTGGCGGGCATAAATGTCCATGTCTTCCCAACGCTTCAGCCAATCCGGCTCACGGGCCGGCAAGCCGGCGCGCATCGGGAACTCGGTCTCGGGCAGGAAGAGCGTCGCGGAATAGTCGGTCTCGGCGCCGCTGGTCGCAGTATCGTTCATCGTCATCGATCGATGTTCAAGGGAAGTTGCGGGCTTGTAGCAAGCGAGGGCGGCGGGTGAAAGAGTGTTTCAGCCGATAGAGACGGCCCCCTCCCATCCTCCCCCACAAGGGGGAGGTGCCGCATCCAGTGTCTGGCACGATCCAGCCACAGCCTCGACTCTTCACCTCCCCCTTCATGGGGGAGGCCGGGAGGGGGCCGTCTGCTGCAGTGAGACTCTACCTGAAGAACCCGAGCTTCTCGTCAAGCTCCGACACCGGCAGGGTCGACTGCAGCAGCAGGCGGGCCTGGGCGGCGTCGTTGTTGACGGCGGCGATCAGCTCATCGAGGCCGGAGAACTTGACCTGGCCGCGCACGGTGCCGAGCAGCGCCACTTCCAGCGTCTCGCCGTAAATGTCCTCGTCGAAATCGAAGATCCAGGTTTCGAAGGGCGGACGCTCATTGTTGAACATCGGCTTGCCGTAACTGGCGACGCCATCGAGCAGGCGCCCATTGAGCTTGGCACGCACCGCGTAGACGCCTTGCAGGAGGCCGAAGCCGGTGGGGCTCGCGGTATTGGCGGTGGGGAAGCCGAGCTCCCTGCCCCGCTGATCGCCCTTCACCACGACGCCCGAGAGGAACCAGTGGTAGCCGAGCAGTTGGGCGGCGCCCGCGACATCACCTTCGCCGAGCAGGGCGCGGATGCGGGAGGACGAGATGTGGTCGTCGCCCTCGTCGAGCATGTCGAGGATTTCGACCTCGAAGCCGTGGCGCACGCCGGCGTCCCGCAGGAAATCCGGAGTGCCCTCACGCTTGTAGCCGAAATGGAAATCGGCCCCGACCGACACGCCGGTGACGCCGAGCGCACCGACGAGAAAGCGGGTGACGAACTCCTCGGCGACGATGTGGGAGAATTCGAGCGAGAATGGCATCACCACGATGCCGTCGAGCCCGAGCGCCTCGGCGATCTCGGCCTTCTGGTCGGCATAGGTCAGCCGGAACATGAAGGGGGCCGGGGCGAACACATCACGCGGATGCGGTTCGAAGGTGAGCACCAGCGCCGGCACGCCAAGCGCGGCGGCGCGGGCCTTCAGCGCCCGGAACACGTGCTGATGACCGCGGTGGCAGCCGTCGAAATTGCCGATCGCGACCATGGCGCCGCGCAGCGACGCCGGAACCTGGTCGAGTCCAGCGAGCCTGATGAAGCCGCTCAAATTCGTACCCGCCTTGAGAGTGATGGCGATATGGCAAGAAACCGGATGGGTTGCAAGGCAGCTAAGGTTGGAGGCTGCTATGCGGGTTGGTGATTGCGCGGTCCCTTCGGCAGCTCGCTCCTCCTCCGCTCAGCAGGGGAGGAGAAGGGTTACCAGCTCAGCCGCAGCATGAAGCCCGCGACATTGGCGCCACTCGGTTCGACCAGGCGGCGGATGGCTTCGGGGTCAGGGTTACCGAAGGCATCGAGTTCGGCGGCGTGGATCGAGCCGGTGATGAACAGCAGGTCGAGTCCGGCGCCGGCGGCGCCGATGGCGTCGGTGCGCACCGAGTCGCCGATGGCGAGGATGCGGGGGCGATCGACGGGGTGGCCGGCGGCTTTCTCGGCGAGGCGCAGCGCCTCGGCATAGATCGGCTTGTAGGGCTTGCCGACCATGACGATCATGCCGCCGCGCGCCTCGTAGAGGTCGGCGAGGGCGCCGCCGCAATAGAGGATCTGGTCGCCATGCTCGACCACCCGATCCGGGTTGGCGGCAATCAGCGGCAGGTTGCGGCTGAGCCACAGGGTGATCCGGTCATTGTACATGTCCGGCGTGTCGTGGTCGGTATCGAGGTCGGTGACGACGATCGCCTTGGCGTCCTCGGCGCGACCGATGGTGATGTCGAGGCCCTCGAACAGGCTGTCATTGTCGTGTGGCGGGCCGACATAGTGGACGGTCTGGCCGCGGTAGCGCTCGAGCACGACGCGGGTGGCGTCGCCCGAGGTCACCACGTCGTCATAGGCCTCGCGCGAGACGCCGAGCCGATCCATCATCTCGATGATCGGACCATGCGGACGCGGGGCGTTGCTGATCAAGACGACACGGCCGCCATTGCGGCGATAGTTGACCAGCGCCTCGACGGCGGTCGGGTGGGCGGCAATGCCATTATGCACGACGCCCCAAATGTCGCTCAAAACCACATCGTAGCGGGGGGCGATCCCGCTCAGTCCGGCAAGTGCCTGCATAGTCTATCCTGTTACGCTTGCGCCTCGATGCGGCGCTCGGCATCGCGCGGACGCTCGGCGACGAGATCCGGGCGGACCGGGCCGGGCCGGCCGATATGCGGTCCCTGCACGAGGCTGATGCCATCTTCGAACAGGCTGAGCAACTGCTGCTCGTCGATCACCCCGGTGCCGCAGAGCTCGATCTCGAAGCGCTTGGCATAGGGGGCGATATCGGCGGTGTGGAAATCGGTGAAGCTTTGCGGCTGCGACAGGAAGCGGGTCGCATCGAACCGCACGTCGCTGAAGCCGAGACCCTCGAGTTCGGCGAAATCAAAGCGCAGCGAGGTGGCGTCGGTGAGGACGAACCCGGCCCCGGCCTTGCGAAACTCGTAGAGCGCGCGCTTCTCGGTGGGGCCGAGCGGCTTCCACTCGGTCTGCCGGACGGCGAAGTTCAGCGAGGCGGTGATCGCCTGGTTGGCGACCAGCGTTGCGGTCACCTGCTCGAGCGCTTTCTTGTCGAGGATGGTGGCGCGGCCCAGCGGCAGGAATAGGGTAATCGGCTGGCCGGAGGTCTTGGCGCGCCGCGCGATAGTGACGGCTTCCTCGAGCGCCATTGCCTCGATGCGACGGATCAGGTCCTCGCCGCCGCGACGCGGCATGAAATCGGGGGCATCGGCGAGGCCGCCGGCATCCTGCATCAGGCGCGGCACGAGATCGTAGCCAAGGGGTTTCCTGGCCGGCAGGCGAACCACCGGCTCGATATGGAAGACCAGCCGATTGGCATCGAGCGCAGCGCGTAGCTCGGACTCCGGGATCATCGGATCGAGGAAAATGTCGTCGTCGGGCTCGGCCGGCTCGGCTGTCGCTTCAGCGAGGCGCGAACCACCATCGGCGCGGCGAGCCTCCTCGAACTCGGCCAGCGCCTCGGCCAGTTGGCGGGTGACGGTGCCGAGCACCGAAATATCGGCCTCGATGCCATCGAGGCGGCTGCCCACATTGGTATCGGCAATGGCGTTGACGCGCTGGCTCAGCACTTGCCCGGCCCTGGCATCGGTCGACAGCAGCCGCGCCAGGTCCTCGACGGCGCGCTCGAGCCGCGCTTCCGAGCGCTGGCGCAGGCGGCGCTCCATCAGCATGACGGCCAGCGCACCAAAGGCAATCGCGGTGACAAAAGCCTCGATCGGCGAAAAGGTCATCCCGAAATAGGCCGCCGCCGCAACGCCAAGCGTGGCCAGCGCGATGAAGATGTAGACGAGGCCTTGCACTTAACGCTCGGGCTCCCAGAGTGACCAACGGGATTCGACGCATCCCGTCATAGCATCGGCCGGGCCCTGCCGAAAGGCGCGGGGACGCGGGAGCTGTGGCAAACCGTGGGGCCGGCGCGTTTCCGCACAGATCGGCTGGAACGCTTTATTTACCCAGTTCGTCAACACTCCATTCAGCACAGCCACGTGCCCAAGGACTTGTCGCCATGCCCGCTCCCGGCTTCGGCCTGGATAACGCCGCCCGCATCCTGCTCGTCGACCGCGATGAGGCGGGGGCCCGCAGCCTGATCGAGATGCTCGATCGGGGATTCATCGTCGCGCCCGAGATCGGGCTGGCCTCGTGCGGCCGCGAAGCGGCAGACCGGCTGCGGCTTGCCTCCTATGACCTGTTGCTGGCCGACCTCGACAGCCTGCGCGACCTCTCGGTTGAAGCCGAGGACGCGGTGGCGCGGCTGGTGCGGCTGGCGCCGGGATCGCTGGTGGTGGTGCTTTCCGACGGCAACTCGGTCTCCGCGACGCTCGCTGCATTGCAGGCCGGAGCGCATGAGCATGTGACCCGCCCAGTCGATGGCGCGGTCCTTTCGGCGCGGCTCAGCGAACTGGCGCAGCGCTACGGCCGGCCGATCGCCGGGGCGTTCCGTGGTACCGACGAGCGGGAGCGCGTCGCCGGCCTGATCGACGCCTCGAGCCAGCTGCAGACGGTGCTCGACTTCGTAGCGCGCGACCTGCCGGGGAGTGCCAAGAATCTGGAAGGCGTGGCCCGCCGAATCGTCGCGATGTTCGATGGCGGCGAGACGGAACGACGCGCCGCTTCGGCGGAGTCGCCGATGCGCCCGGCCGTGCTGCCGATGTGGCAACAGGAGCAGCGGATCATCGAGGAAGCGATCGAGAGTTTTGCCGGCAACATCGCGCTCGCCGCCGCCGCACTGGAGCTCAGCCCCTCGACGATCTACCGCAAGCGGCAGGCGTGGGCGGAACTGGAAGGCAAGAAGGGCGCGGCTTAGAACGCGCCCCTCCAGAGGGTCTAGCCCTTCAGCTTGTCGCGGGCCTTCTTGGCCGTGGCGAAGGCGCGGGCTTCTTCGCCCAGCGCGGAGCCCTTCTTCACCACGGTGCCGCTGGCGTCAACGAGGCTCCAGTCCCACTTGGTATTGGGACCGACGCCACCGGTGCGGCGGAGCTTGATTTCGAGTTCTGCGCTTACCGCCATGTGAATACCTTTGTAACGGAGTAGTTGAAAACGACGCTCATCAGCACGCCGAGCAGGCCCGCGACGTAGAACTGGCCGTCATAGGCATAGATCCAGCTGGCAACCGAGACGTTGGCGAGGGCGCCGATGGAGCAGACGGCGTAGAAGGTGAGCATGCCGGTGAGATAGCGCCAGCCGCGCAGCTTCTTGTTGGCATAGGTCAGCTCGTTATTGAGCATGAAGTTAAAGGTCATGGCGAGGAGCGTTGCCGCGACCTGCGACCAGACGAAGTTGAAGTTCAGCACCTCATGGGTGAACCACAGCGTTCCCATATGCACCACGACGCCGAGACCGCCGACGAGGGCGAACAGCAGGAAGGTGGTGGGCAGCAAGCCTCCGGAGAGCTTCGAGACAATCAGCCCGAGGAACTGCACCACGACGATCGAACTCATCTTGCTCTCGCCGGCATGGCGCGGACGGAAGGTATAGGGCACCTCGCCGATGCGCAGTTCCTTGCCCTGGCGGGCGCGCGAGCGGCCGGCCGAGACGATGATATCGAGCAGGATCTTGAAGCCGTCGTCGCTGAGCGAGGGGGCGATTTCGTCGAAGACGCTGCGACGCATCAGGAAGAAGCCGCTCATCGGATCGCTGAGCGCCTTGCCGGTGACGAGGCTCGAAAGCTTGGTAGCAAACCGGCTGCCGGCTTCGCGCGCTTTCGACAGGCCCTCGCCGACGCTGCCCTCGCCGCTATAGCGAGTGCCGACGACGATGTGGTCGCCGGCAATGGCTTTCTCGAGCATCTGCGGCAGCACGGTTTCGTCATGCTGCAGGTCGGCATCGATGACGGCAAAATAGGGAGCGGCGCTGGCGAGGATGCCCTCGACCACGGCAGAGCTCAGGCCGCGACGGCCGAGGCGGTGGATACCGCGCACGTTCTGGTGGCGGCGCGCCATGTCGCGCACCACTTCCGAGGTGCCGTCGGGGGAATTGTCATCGACGACGATGAACTCGAATGGGGTGGCGCCAAGGGCCGCCGTGACCTTGTCGTACAGCAGCGCGACGTTATCGCGCTCATTGTAGCTGGGGACGATCACCGCGAGCTGCGGGGCGACCCAGTTGTCGGGGGATTTGCGGGGGTGGCTATCGAACTGGACGACGGTCACGTCTGCTCCGGAAGTATCTCAAGCGCCTCAGGTACTGCCAAGCTGGGCGCTTTGCAACTTACCATCGGGGCGGTTTACGGTTTCTCTCGGCACCACAAACGTGGCGGCAGCACGCCCGTTTCATGCCTTCGTCGCATGGCTGCCACATCCTCATCGTATGGCTCGCCTCGTCCTTGACTCGCTTCCGACCCCCTCCTATATCCCCTGCCAGCTGTTAGCACTCCTCGATCATGAGTGCTAACAGGCGCGAAATCATATAGAGGCTGATAGGAGCAAAAATGGCTTTCCGTCCCCTGCACGACCGCGTGGTCGTCCGGCGCGTCGACAGCGAAGAGAAATCGGCTGGCGGCATCATCATCCCCGATACCGCCAAGGAAAAGCCCTCCGAGGGTATCGTCGAGGCCGTCGGCCCCGGCGCCCGTGACGAGAGCGGCAAGGTCGTGGCGCTGGACGTCAAGGCCGGCGACCGGATCCTGTTCGGCAAGTGGAGCGGCACCGAGGTGAAGCTCGACGGCAAGGATCTGCTGATCATGAAAGAATCCGACATCATGGGCGTGATCTCGTAACCAGGCGCTCCGCCGGTTTCGACCACTCCCCTAACTCGTAAGGAGCGCCTCTCATGGCTGCGAAAGACGTAAAGTTCTCCACCGATGCCCGCGACAAGATGGTCCGTGGCGTCAACATCCTCGCCAATGCGGTGAAGGTCACGCTGGGTCCGAAGGGCCGTAACGTCGTGATCGACAAGTCGTTCGGCGCACCGCGCATCACCAAGGACGGCGTCACCGTCGCCAAGGAAATCGAGCTCGAAGACAAGTTCGAGAACATGGGCGCCCAGATGGTGCGCGCCGTTGCGTCCAAGACCAACGACATTGCCGGCGACGGCACCACCACCGCGACCGTACTGGCGCAGGCCATCGTCAACGAGGGCGTCAAGCTCGTCGCTGCCGGCATGAACCCGATGGACCTGAAGCGCGGCATCGATCTGGCCGTTGCTGAAGTCGTCGAGAACCTTGGCAAGGCCAAGAAGATCATCTCGTCGAATTCCGAAGTTGCCCAGGTCGGCACCATCTCGGCCAACGGTGAAGCCTCGATCGGCGAGATGATCGCCAATGCGATGCAGAAGGTCGGCAACGAGGGTGTGATCACCGTCGAGGAAGCCAAGACCGCCGAGACCGAACTCGACGTCGTCGAGGGTATGCAGTTCGACCGCGGCTACCTGTCGCCGTACTTCGTCACCAATGCCGAGAAGATGGTTGCGGTGCTCGAGGATCCGGTGATCCTGCTGCACGAGAAGAAGCTCTCGAACCTGCAGGCCATGCTGCCGATCCTCGAAGCCGTGGTGCAGTCGCAGCGTCCGCTACTGATCGTTGCCGAGGACATCGAGGGCGAGGCTCTGGCCACGCTCGTCGTCAACCGTCTGCGTGGTGGCCTCAAGGTCGCTGCCGTCAAGGCTCCGGGCTTTGGCGATCGCCGCAAGGCCATGCTCGAAGACATCGCCGTCCTGACCGGCGGCCAGGTGATCTCGGAAGATCTGGGTATCAAGCTCGAGAACGTCACCCTCGACATGCTCGGCACTGCCAAGCGCGTGGAAATCTCCAAGGAGAACACCACGATCGTCGACGGCTCGGGCCAGAAGTCCGACATCGAAGGCCGCGTGGCCCAGATCAAGGCGCAGATCGAAGAGACCACTTCGGACTACGACAAGGAGAAGCTGCAGGAACGTCTGGCCAAGCTCGCCGGCGGTGTTGCGGTGATCAAGGTCGGCGGCTCGACCGAAATCGAAGTGAAGGAGCGCAAGGACCGCGTCGACGACGCCCTGAACGCGACCCGCGCTGCGGTTGAAGAGGGCATCGTGCCGGGCGGCGGCGTCGCGCTGTTGCGCGCTTCGAACGCCCTCACCGTCAAGGGTGCCAATGCCGACCAGCAGGCCGGTGTGAACCTTGTCCGTCGCGCCCTGCAGGAGCCGATCCGTCAGATCGTCAACAATGCCGGCGATGAAGGCTCGGTGGTTGTCGGCAAGATCCTCGAAAGCAGCAACCCGAACTTCGGCTACAATGCCCAGACGGCCGAATATGGCGACCTGATCGCCATGGGCGTGGTCGATCCGGTGAAGGTGGTTCGCACGGCGCTGCAGGATGCGGCTTCGGTCGCCTCGCTGCTCATCACCACCGAGGCGATGATTGCCGAACTGCCGAAGGACGCAGCCCCGGCAATGCCGGGCGGCGGCGGCGGCATGGGCGGCATGGGCGGCATGGACTTCTAAGGCTTACGCCTTAGCAAGTTCTGGCTCACGGTCGGCACCGCGTTCGGGCAACGGCCCGAACGCTGGACCTCAGCGGGGGCGGCCCACGGCCGATGCCCTGCGGGCAAGACGACATCCGATCTTCTCACGAAGGTCACGAACGGGAGGGCGGTCCACTGGGCCGCCCTTTCGTTTTGAGGGGTTGCGGTGGACGGGCCCTTCGCTCCACGAATGCAGGTGCAAGGCTCCTGCGCATACACCTGCGGTTGACTCCGGCCCTGCCCTCGCGCCACACGTCGCGAGAGCCAGCCCAGGGAGTTTGAGCATGAGCGTTGTGCCGCCGATGATGGCCGTTCCGCCGATGACGGAGCAGAAGTCGACGCCCGAGCAGCCTCTCGACAAGGACTGGTGGCGCGGCGCGGTGATCTACCAGATCTATCCGCGCTCGTTTCAGGACCATAACGGCGACGGCGTTGGCGACCTCGTCGGGATCACCGAGCGGCTCGACTATGTTGCCGATCTCGGGGTGGACGCGATCTGGCTCAGCCCGTTCTTCACCTCGCCGATGAAGGATTTCGGCTACGACGTTTCCAACTACCGCGACGTCGATCCGATCTTCGGCACACTCGGGGATTTCGACCGGCTGCTGGAAAAGGCGCATTCACGCGGGCTGAAGGTGATCATCGACCAGGTGATCTCGCACACCTCCGACAAGCACCCGTGGTTCTCGGAGAGCCGGCAGAACCGAACCAACCCGCGGCACGACTGGTACATGTGGGCCGACCCGAACCCCGATGGCACGCCGCCCAACAACTGGCTGTCGATCTTCGGCGGCTCGGCCTGGGCCTGGGACAGCCGGCGCATGCAGTACTACATGCACAATTTCCTCACCTCGCAGCCCGACCTCAACTTCCACAACCAGCAAGTGCAGGACGCGGTGCTCAGCGACATGCGGTTCTGGCTGGAGCGCGGGGTCGACGGGTTCCGGCTCGACACGGTGAACTTCTATTTCGCTTCGCTCGGGCTCGAGTCGAACCCCGTAGTAAAGCCGGAGGATTTCAATGCCTCCACTGCGCCGGCGGTGAACCCCTATAATTTCCAGGAGCATCTCTACGACAAGAGCCGGCCGGAGAACCTCGAATTCCTGACCCGTATCCGCGCGCTGCTCGACGAGTACCCGGGGCGGACCAGCGTGGGTGAGATCGGCGACAGCCAGCATCAGCTCGAGGTGATGGCGCAGTATACCTCGGGCACCGACAAGCTGCACATGGCTTACACCTTCGATTATCTCGGCGGGGCATTTGACGCCCAGCATTTCAAGACGTCGATCGACCTGACCGAGAAAGACGCGCCAGACGGCTGGATCTGCCTCGCCTTCTCCAACCACGACGTGGTGCGGCATGTGAGCCGATGGATGAGCCACGGCGATCGCGAAGCGTTCGGTAAGCTGACCGCGACGATGCTGCTGACGATGCGCGGCTCGGTGTGCCTCTACCAGGGCGAAGAGCTGGGGCTGACCGAGGCGGAACTGGCGTTCGAGGACCTGGTGGACCCTTATGGCATCGAGTTCTGGCCGCAGTTCAAGGGCCGCGACGGATGCCGGACGCCGATGGTGTGGCAGTCCTCAGCCCATCTGGGCGGTTTCTCGACCGCACCGCGGGCGTGGCTGCCAGTGCCGGGCGATCACCTGCTGAAAGCGCCGGACTTGCAGGAAAAGCAGAACGACTCGCTGCTGCACCACTATCGGGCAACGCTGAAGTTCCGGCGGCAGCACCAGGCGCTGGTGAAAGGGACGATCAAGACGCTCGAGGCACCTGAGGGGGTGCTGATGTTCACCCGGACGGCTGGTGCCGAGACGCTACTTTGTGCCTTCAACATGACTGGCGGCCCGATCGTCGTCCGCCTGCCCGACGGGCTCGGGGTCAAGGGGATCGACGCTCCCGGCTCGGTCGCTGCTCCCGTCGGTGACGGCGACCTCAGCCTGCCGGCTTTCGGCGGTTTCGTCGGGGCTGTGCTCTAGCTCAGGCGCCGGCGGTTCCTCAGGCGGGGCCGGCGATTCCTCGGGAGGGACCGGCGGTTCGGGAGCGGCCGGTAGCGGCTCGGGCGCCTGTGGCAGTGCGGGCGGCAGCGGCTCGGGATAGCGGACGGCGAGCAGCGCGACGGTAGCCGCGTGGTGACCGGTTTCGGCCAGCTCGGACGGCTTGCCACCTTCGACGATGTGACCGGCTTCGAGCACGAGAATGCGGTCAGCAACGAGGCGCAGCACGTCGAAGTCGCGGCTGGCGCAGAGCACGGTGAGGCCGTAGTCCGAGCGGACGCGGTTGAACAACACGAGGAACTCGGCCTCTTCGACCGGATCGAGCGCCGCGGTCGGCTCATCGAGGATGATGAGGCTGGGGCGGCTCACCAGCGCGCGGGCCAGGGCGAGGCGTTGCAGCTCAGCGGTGGTGAACTGGCCGGGCAGATGGTCGAGCACATCAGGGGCGAGGCCAACGACGCGCACTGCTTCGACCAGACGATCGGCCTGCTCGTCGATCAGCAGTTGCTCTTCGACGCGCAGCGGCTCGGTGAGCGACAACCCCACCGCCAGGTCCGGATTGAAGGCGGCGTGCGGATCGGGAAACAGCAGACTGATGCGGGCGCGCGCCTCGCGGACCAGATCGTCGCCGTGATAGGGGGTGCGATCGAAAGCCAGCTCGCCGGCGCTGACGCGGCCGAGGCCGGCGATCAGGTGGAGCAGCTCCGACTTGCCGGCGCCGGCGGCACCGAGCAGGCCGACAGCCTCGCCGCGACGAACCGACAGCGTAATGTTCTCAAGCACCGCGATCGGCGACTTGCGCTTCCAGAGCCGCGAGGTGGGATCGGCGATGCGCTTGCCGACGCCCTGCAGTTCGAGCAGCGGCTCGCCGATGGGTGGGCGCGCCATGGTGCGGGTACGGGGCTTGCCGGCATTGACCAGTTCGCGCGTCGCAGCGTGCTGCGGGCGCTCCTGCAGCGCGGTGGCGAGGCCGCGTTCGACCAGCTTGCCGCCCGAGAGGATGGCGGTTTCGAGCCCCATGGCACTTGGCAGGCGAAAATCGCGCGTGAGGATCAAGAGCGCCACGCCGCGATCGCGGTTGGCGATGAGCAAAGCGGTCAGCAGGTCGCGTTGCGCAGCAAGGGTAAGGGCGCTGCCCGGCTCGTCGCAGACGAGGAGATCGACACCGCGGTCGAGGCAGCGGGCGAGCTCGATTGGATTGGCATCGGGTCCGATGACGCCGGGGCGTTTGCTGGGGAGCCCGGTGCCATGAACGGTGGCGCCGGCGGGCAGGAGGCCGGCGATAGCCTGCGCCAGCAGCGTCTTGCCGCTATTGGCGCGGCCGACGATGGCGAGGACGGCACCATCGGCCAGTGCCAGATCGAGGCCGGTGACCGGATGCTTGCCGGCGATGGCTACGCCGAGGCTGGTGAGCTCAAGCGCCATGGCGTGCTCCCCTGAGGCCAGTGGCGGCCAGCATCAGGGCCAGCGCAGTGACGACCGCAACGGCCCCTGGAACGAGGATCAGCAGCGGCCGGATGGCCATGAACTGCTGGGCCTCGCGCAACATCAGGCCGAGGCTCGTGCCGGGCGGCAGGACGCCGAGGCCGGCGAAGGAGAGACTGACCTCGATCAGGATGGCGATGGCCAGCAGTTCAAGCCCAAGAGCGCCCAGTTGCGGCAAAAGCCGTGGCAACACGTGGCGCTGCGCAGCGGCGAGCGGACGGAGGCCGGCAAGGCGCGCGGCGGTGACGTAGTCGCGGTGCCATAGCGGCGCGAGGACACGGCGGGTGATAGTGGCCGCGACTACCGTGCCCGGGAGCGCAATGGCGAGGAACAGCGTGAGGTTGGCGGGCGCGGCGAGGCCACTGACGAGCATGCCGATGAGCAGCGCCGGCGGCAGCATGCTGGTGACATGCGCCGTGCGGCGCGAGGGCGGCAGACGCACGGCGAGAGCAGCGCCGACGGGAATGCCGACGAACAGGCTGGCAAGCGTGCCGAAGACGGCGAGCAGCAGCGTCGTGAGCGTTGCGGTCATCAGCACGGAGGTGCCGTCGCGGCCGATCGCGTCGGTGCCGATCCAGTGGATGGCGTCGGGTTCGGCGAGCGGGGTCAGGCTGGCAGCGCCGTGCGGGGTCCAGGCGAGGGAGACCAGCGCAAGGAACGCGATGATCACCGCGAGCGTGGCGCCGAGGACGATGCGCGGGTCGATGCCGGGCCGGACGGGCGCCGCTTCGAGGGTCATCGACGCCACTCCGCCCGCAGCGCCGGGTCGACCAGCACGCGCAGCAGCGCCAGGAGCAGCATGCCGCAGGCGGCAACCATGATCAGCAGCAGCAGTCCGCCGCGCAGCAGTCCCAGGTCGTGCTGTTCGGCGGCGCCGAGAATCTGGCGCCCGAGGCCGGGGAGGAAGAAGACACTCTCGACCAGCGCGGCGCCGATCAACAGGGCGCCGAAGATGCGCGCCATGGCCTGCGGCAATTCGGGCAGCGCGCCAGCGAGGCCGAGTTTCCAGCGCGCCGCGGAGGCGGCGACACCTTGGGCGCGCAGCCGCTGCACGTCGTCTTCAGCCACGCTGCCGAGATCGCGGCGGATGCGGAGCGCAAGCTGACCGGCATAGGGGAGGCCGAGCGCGAGCGCCGGCAGCAGCAGCGAGGCGAGCGCGCCGGGCAGGTTGCTCCAGGGGACGAAGCCGCTGGCCGGCAACAGTTTCAGGAGAGCGGCGAACAGCAGTGCCAGCAGCATGCCAAGCCAGAATGGCGGCAACAGCGCGAGCACACCGGAAAGCGCGCGCACCAGCCCATCGACCATGCCGCGATAGCGGCCGGCGGCGAGGCCAAGGCCGGTCCCGACGGCGCCGGCAATAACCAGCGCCAGCAGCGCCAGTGGCAGGGTGACGGCGAGGCGCTCGCCAAGGGTGTTGGGCGCTCCGGTATCGCCGGTGAACAGCCCGAGGAAGCGGACCCAGGCGGGCCGATCGGTACCGCCGGCGCCGGGCAGGATGTCGAGCAGGAGGAACAGCAACGCGGCGGCGCCGAGGACCGCTCCGACTGCCAATGCGAGCCGCGTGAGGATGTAATCTCTCATGCCCCGGCGCCCCAAGAACCAACCAAGTGAAGGAAAGACCTAACCGGCTAATGCTTAGTCAATGACCGGTTAATTTCCAATGTATCGTGTCAGCGCCGATCGCTGAACCGGGTCGAAAGGATAACGGGAACGAGGCCGACCAAGACGATGGTCAGGGCGGGGAGCGCTGCTTCGGTGAACAGGCTCACATTGGCGCGGGCATAAACCACAGTGGCCAGTGTTTCGACACCGAGCGGCCGCAGCAACAGCGTCGCCGGCAATTCCTTGACGATCTCGACAAAGACCAGCGTCGCGGCGGTCAGCAGAGCCGGTGACAAGGTGGGCAAATCGACCCGGAACAACAGTCGCCAACCGGTGACGCCGAGAACCCGACCGGCGTCGAGCATGGTGTCGCCGCGCTTCTTCATCGCCGCATCGATAGTCGAGTGCGACACCGCGAGAAAGCGGATGGCATAGACGTAAAGCAGCGCGGCGATGGAGCCGGACAGGATGAGGCCGGGGCGCCAGTTGGCCATCGCCATGGTCATCCGGTTGAACCACAGGTCGGCCTGGCCGAGTGGCTGCAACAGGCCCAGCGCCAGCACGGTGCCGGGGATGGCGTAGCCGAGGGTGGCGATGCGGATGAGCCCGTGGGCGGCGCGCGACTTGCCGATGCGGGCGGCAGCGAGGCCGACAATCACGGTGATGAGGGCACCGAGCCCCGCGAGGGTGATGGTGGTGAGCCCGGCGTTGATAGTGAGGCCGAAGGCATCGGGGCCGAGGTTGCGGATGGCGAGCACCAGTAACTCGCCGACCGGAACGCCGAAGCCGAGCAGCAGCAGGATAGTGCAGAAGCCGATGGCGAGGCCGCGCTCGGCGCCGACGAGCTGTTCGCGCGGTGGGGCGACGCGGCTGTCGCGATGCAGCGCATAGACGCGGTCGCGACGGGCCCATTGCTCGAGCAGGATCAGGAGGCCAATGATGAGCACGATCATTACCGCCAGTTGCGCGGCGCCGCCAAAGTTCGAACGGTTGATCCAGGTGGAATAGATCACCGCGGTGAGGCTGTTGACGCCAAAATACTGCACGGCGCCGAGGTCGTTCACCACCTCCATCATGGCCAGCGTGATGCCGACGACGAGGGCCGGCCGGCTCAGTGGCAGGGTGACGGAAAAGAAGGCGCGAAAGCCCCCTGCCCCGAGGGTGCGCGCCGCGGCCGAGATGGAGCCCGACTGCATGACGAAGAAGGCGCGGCAGGAGGCATAGACGTAGGGGTAGAGCACCATCGACAGGACGAAGGCGGCACCGCTGGGGCTTTTGATCTGTGGGAACCAGTAGTCCTTGATGGTCTCGCCGCCGATGACGGCGCGCAGCGCCTGCTGGATCGGACCGGTGAAATCGAGGAATTCGACATAGGTGTAGGCTGCGAGGTAAGTCGGGATGGCCAGCGGCAACACCAGCGCCCATTCGAAGATGCGGCGACCGGGGAACTCGAAATGCGTCACCAGCCAGGCCGAGACGAGGCCGAGGATGCCAGTGATCACCCCGACCCAGGCCATGAGCGTCGCAGTTTCGCGCAACGCCGTCGGCAGCATGGCAGCGGCGAGGCCACCGGCGCCGGTGGTGTCGAGCGCGGCCACGGCCAGCCAGAGGATCGGCAGCCCCATCAGGGCCAGCAGCAGGATGGCCGAAACCGGCGGGAGCTTCCTGCCGCCGGTTCCGGATTTCATCGATGCCACGGTCGTTCGGCTGATGGGGCAGCCTCCCGTCTTGGGACTAGTTCTGTGCGCCTTCGTTGAACTTCAGCTCATCGATCAGCGCCGCCGCTTCGTCGCGGAAATCGGCAGTGGTGGTAAGTGAGACCTTCGAGGGGTTGAGAAGGCCCCAGCTCTGGGTCAGTTCAGCCGGCTTGACGCTGGTTACCGCCGGATACTCGTAGTTGGCATCGGCGTAAAGCTGCTGCGCCTCGTCGGAGAGCAGGAATTCGACCAGCCTGTTGGCGTTCTCGGCATTCGGGGCGTACTTGGCGATGAAGGCGCCGGCAGCGTTCACCTGGGTGCCATCTGCCTCGGCGTCGGGATAGACGATCCGCGCGGAGGCCGCCCAGTCCTTCTGCTCAGGCTCGGCCTCATTGGTCAGCATCAGGCCCATGTAATAGGTGTTGGCGATGGCGAGGTCGCAAGAGCCCTCGAGGATGGCCTTCACCTGGGCCCGGTCATTGCCGGCGGGCGGGGCCGACAGGTTGTCGCGCACCGCGGTGAGCCAAGTACGGGTCCTGTCCTCGTCCCAGGCGGCGAGACGGTTGGCGACGAGGCCGATATTGTAGGCGTGGTCGCCCGGCCGGGTGCAGAGGCGCCCCTTCCATTCGGGCTTGGCGATATCTTCGTAGGTGAGCGCAGTGGCGTCGACGCGGTCCTTGCTGACATAGAAGACGCGGGCGCGCAGCGACAGCGCGGCCCAGTGGCCTTCGGCGTCACGGAACTCGGGCGACAGGCGCTCGGTCAGCGCCGGGGTGGTGATCGGCTGGGTCAAGCCTTGCGTCCTGGCACCGACCAGGTTGCCAATATCAACGGTGAGCACCACGTCGACGGGCGACAATTCGCCCTCGGCGGCGACGCGCTCGAGCAGGCCGTCGCCAGCGTAGAGCACGGTGGCCTTGACGCCGGTGCTGGCGGAGAATTTGTCGAGCAGCGGCTGGATCAGGCCGGGCTCGCGATAGCTGTAAATATTGACTTCGCCGCTCTGGGCAAAGCTCGGCCCGGCGGTGCCGGCAATCATCGCAGCGCCAAGCAGCGCAGCGGATAGTCGCATCGTCATGGTCATGGCAGACTCCCGTTATCGGCGCCCCCTCAGGCCACCGGTGACCGGCTGCAATCACGAATTCTGAGCAACAAAGTCAACAATGCAGGGCGGCGGAATGTTGCCGGTTTGTGACCGTCTTTTAGAACCGTTCCAGAACGCCGATGAGCTCGTCAGCCAAGCCGCCGGTTTCAGCGCGACCCCCTGGCGCGATCGCTGCGGCAACGTGTCCGATCAGTTCTGCGGGCCTTCGTCGAAGCGCAGCTCGTCGACCAGCGCGCTGGCCTCTTTGCGGTGCGCGGCGATCTCGGTCAGCGGCGTCTTGTCGGCCTTGAGCTCGCCCCAGCTGGCGACGAGATCGGATGGGGCGACGCCGGCCACCACCGGGAACTCATAGTTGCCGCTGGCATAGAGGTGCTGGGCTTCGTCGGAGAGCAGAAATTCCACCAGCTTCTGGGCATTGGCCTGGTTGGGTGCATACTTGGCGATGACGGCGCCCGAGACGTTGACCTGCGTGCCGTCGCCATCGGGATCGGGGTAGATGATGCGGGCTGCGGCGGCCCAGGTTTTCTGCTCGGGCTCGGCTTCGTTGTTGAGCATCAAGCCCATGTAATAGGTGTTGCCGATGGCGAGGTCGCAGCTGCCATCAAGGATTTTCTTGACCTGATCGCGGTCGGCGCCGGAGACCGGGCCGTTGAGATTGTCGCGCACGGCGGTCAGCCAGTCGCGGGTCTTGTCGACGCCCCAATGGGCGATGCGGGTGGCGATCAAGCCGATATTGTAGACATGCTGGCCGGAGCGGGTGCAGAGGCGCCCCTTCCATTCCGGCTTGGCGATATCCTCATAGGTCAGCGCGGTCTCAGGGACACGATCCTTGCTGGCGTAGAAGACGCGGGCCCGCAACGACAGGGCGATCCACTGGCCATCCGGATCCTGATAGGCGGCGGGCACGCGGGCCTGCGCCTCGGCCGGGATGGTCTGGGTGATGCCGAAATCCTTGGCATTGGCGAGGTTGCCGATATCGACGGTGAGCACCACGTCGGCGGGCGACAACTCGCCCTCGGCCGCAACGCGCTCGAGCAGGCCATCGCCGGCGAACAGCACGTTGGTCTTGATGCCGGTTTCGGCGGTGAACTTATCGAGCAGCGGCTGGATCAGACCGGGTTCGCGGTAGCTATAGACATTGACCTCGCCGCTCTGCGCCAGAGCTGGCCCCGCTGCCAGCGTAAGAACGAGGGCGGTAGCAAGGCGCGGGAGCATGGTCATGATCGGATCCGGATCGCGGGAGGCTCCCGCTCGGCGTGGTTTTTGCTTTTTCTGACCGACCAAGTCAACAAACCGGATCGTGAAGTGGTTCAGCGGCGTTCGAGACCCTTGGCGGCGAGAACCTCGTCCGATGCGGCAGAGGTGAGGAAGGCGGACAGCACCCTGGCTGCCTTCGCATCGCGCGCGCCGGTGCTGATGCCGACGGCGAAGTCGATGTAGCTTTGCAGCTCGGACGGAAAGCGGCCGGCCAGCACGACGTCGGGCGCGGCGGCGAGGATGGAGCTCACCGGGATCACTGCCAGTTCGGCCTCGCCGCGAGCCACCGCCGCCGCGGTTTGCCCGCCGGAGGTAGGGACAAGCTTTGGCCGCACTTCATTCGCTATGCCAAGCTGCTCGAGCAGGCCGATAAAGTAGCTGCCGCTGGTGCCCTCGTTGGCATAGGCGATCGACGCGGCGGCCTGCAGGGTGCGTTCGAACGCCGCCACCGAGCCGAGGTCGAGCGGCTGGCCACCAGCTCTCGCCGCGACGCCCATGGCGATCCGGCCGAACGACACCTGGCTTGCCACCTCGAGCTTGCCCTGTGCGGCGAGGTCGGCGACCAGGTTGGGGTTGATGACCACGAGATCGAAGGGTACGCTGGCTTCGATCTGCTGCTTGACGATGGGATTGAGCTCCCAGCGGGCCGCGACGGCATAGCCGGTGGCAGCCTCAAACTCGGGGATGAGCGCGAGGATTGCAGGACGGACCGCGATGGCGCCAACCAGCCGGATCTCCCGGCTCACTGGCTGGTCTCGCGGACCAGGTCGGCAGGAATCAACAGCGAAAACATGGTGCCCACGCCGACGGCCGGATCGACCGAGAGCGACAGCGCGTTGACCGCCAGCAGCGAGCGGGTGAGCGCCAGACCGACGCTGGAGCGGACCGGTTGCAGGGCTTCGCCGTCCTTGCCGACGCCATCGCGGAACACCACGAAGCGCTCGCCGAGATCGCGGCGGGCCTCGCCGCCATCGCGCACATTGACGATCACGGCGCCGTCGTCCTCCTGCTGGGCAGAGAGGATGACCGAGCCGCCGACCGGGGTCTGGTCGATAGCGCTGGCCAGCAGATTGAGGATGGCCTGGGTCAGCGAGGCGGTGTCGGCAGTGATGCGCGGCAACCGCTCGGAAACGGCGTTACGCACGAGGACCCGGGCTTCGCCGGCCTGGCTACGGACGCGGGCAAGGCAGCTTTCCAGCAGCAGCACGAGGTCGATGTCGTTGGCCTCGGCCGGGTAGCGTCCCTCACGCAGGCGGCTGTAATCATCCAGTTCGTCGACGAGGTGGGCGATCTCCTGGCCGGCGGTTTTGATGTCCTGCGCATATTCCAGGTAGCGCTGGTTGTCGATCGAGCCGAAGGAGGCCGAGCGGATCAGGTCGGCAAAGCCGATGACGGTATTGAGCGGCCGGCGCACGCCGCGGCTGATGCGGGTGAGCATAGAGGGCTCGATGTCTTCGGCGGGCTTGACGATCGGGACCGGCGGGATCGGCGACGCCGCTTTGCGGACGAAGGCGTAGTAGCCGGCGATGATGCCGGCCTGCCCCTCGGCGAACAGCGTGATGCGGGTATTGGGCACCGCCCCGGTGAAGGTGATGGCCGGGCGTGCGGTCTCGGCGAAGCGGGCCGGGCGTTCGAGGAAGCGCTTGAGATCGCCCAGTTGCGAGGGCTCGATGAAGCTCGCCAAAGGCTTGCCGACAATATCCTCCTCGACATGGCCGAGGACGATACGGCCGTGCAGCGACACCGTGGTGATGGTGCCGGAGCGGTCGGCGGCGATGAAGCCGTCGTCGCTGGTTTCGGCGGCGAGCTCGGCGAAGGTGCGGACGGCGGCCTCGTGGCCGATACGATTCTCGGCGATGCCGGCCGAGAGCATCAGAGCCGGACGGCCGTGCCAGGTGATCGACTGCAGCCGGGCGTTCACCGAGGCGAGGCTGCCATCGCGACGCACCAGTTGGGTCACCGGTCCCGAGACGGCGCTGTCCTCGGACGGGAAGATGGCGGTGAGGCCGGCGGCGCGCAGACTTTCGATCGACTCGTAGCCGGTGAGGTCGGTCAGCGCCCGGTTGGCGAACAGCACCTGCTGATCGCGGAACACCAGGATGCCGAGCGGCAGCCGGTTGAGGATGAAGGTCTCGCCGGTGAGGTTGATCAGGGCGCCTTCGTTGGCGGCAGGGGGCGGCGCCGGCGCATCGGCGGGCGGCGGCGACGGATGGGCGCTGACGCGATCGGTGAGGATGCGGCTCAGCTCATCGAAATTGTAGCGCGAGACGCGCTCCACGGTTTCGGCGTCAGGGATCGCAGTGACGACTTCGCCCGGCTCGTCCTCGGCAGGCTGTTCCGGGGCGAGCGCCGCAAAGCCGCGGCCAATGACACGCCAGGTTGTGGCGGCAACGGGTTCAGGTTCGGGCTCGGCCGTGTCGGCGATGACTTCCGCGCCCGCAACCACCGGTTCCACTGCCGCAATCCCTGCGGCCGGCGCGACCGCGTGGGGTTCGGCGACCTCGTCCTCGTCGGCGAAGTCGATCAGCGCGCCGATGACATCGAGCGCGGGCGGAGGCGGGAGTGGTACCGGCTCAACCTCGGCCGGCAGTTCGGGCAGCGGCAGGGCCTCGTCCGCTTCGACCGCCTCGGGTACCAGCGGCTCATCCACCAGTTCGGGCGGCGGGCCGGCGAAGTGCTCGTCGCCGGGGCTGAGCGCGGTGTAGAGGCCGCCGTCATCGGCAAGACGGTCGAACAGCGAAGCCAGCGTGCCCGGCACGTCCGGAGCAGCGGGAATCGGCTCGACCCAGTTGTCTTCCTCGGCAATCACCGGCTCATCGTCGGCGTGCTCGACCGGCGGCAGGCCCATCGGCAGCAGCGGCTCGGGCTCGGGGACGGTGCGCGGCGGCAGGGCCGGCGCATCTTCGCGGGCGATAACGCCCTCTTCCGCCCGCACATCGGCGATCTCCAGCGCCGCGGCGGCGTGGCGCTCGAACAGCAGCAGCATGGCGTCGTGCGGGCTGGCCTTGAAACGGGTCAGCAGCATCGTGTCGCCGGCGAGGGTCACCTCGGCGCTTTCGGCGTCGTGCGGCAGGCCCTCGCTCTCGATGATCGGGGCGAAGTGCTCGAGCGCATGGCGCGAGCCGCCGGCAATCTGCCCGTCCTCGCTGACCAGCAGGTACTCGGCGCCATCAGGCAGCAGGTGCGCGGTCAGGGCATCGCCCTGCATCGGATCATGCGCCTCGAGCAGTTCGGGCTCGATCGGATCGACGCCGACGATCAACAGGCCCGTGTCGCCGCTTTCGAGTTCGAGCGGGGTACAGGTGCAGGTGGTGGAGACCGGCCGTTCGCCGGCGAGGAACTGGATGCGGCTGAGGCTCGAGCGCCCCATCGAGCCGAGCCGGATCAGGCGGGCGATCTGCCCCTTGATCGGCACCGCCTCGGGCGCCAGCTTCAGCCCGTGCTTCTTGATCTTGCCGTGGAAGTAGCGCGCGGCATCGTTGCGCCAGAGCAGGGTTTCGCCATCCTGCGACCATAGCCAGGCGGGGCGCGCGTCGGCCCAGTGCACCAGCACCAGCCGGGCCGTCGGCGATTTGATCCACTCAGCGCGCACGCGTACTCTTTTCCTGCCTCGTGCCAATTCGACACAAAGCGAACTCGGAATTTAATCTTCTCTAAATATCCCGGGGCCCCCGCCCGGTCCATATCGCGCGGACGTCAGCGGCCGGCATTCGCTGCCGATGGTTAAGCCGCAGGCTGTCAACAGGCGATGAAAAACAGGCTCAAATCGACGCTTGCCAGCAGCGATAAGTGAAACTATGGTCCGCCGCGCTTGCCGGGCCGCCTTAGCTCAGTTGGTTAGAGCGCTAGATTGTGGATCTAGAGGTCCCCCGTTCGATCCGGGGAGGCGGTACCATTCCCGCACTGGCCCGGCACTAAGCAAATCCCCCCGCTGACACGTAAATTGCGCTGACCCATCCGGGTTTGGCGTCACCCTGACATGGAGCGAGGCGATGGCCCGCGAATTCATCCTGACCGGTGCCCCGGGCGCCGGGAAAACCGTTATCCTCAGGGCGCTTGAAGCCCAGGGCGTAGACGTGGTCGAGGAGGCGGCGACCGATGTGATCGCGCTCGACCAGGGGCGTGGGATCGAGGAGCCGTGGCGACAGCCCGAGTTCATCACCGACATCGCCAGGCTGCAGCTGCTCCGGGCGGCGCGGCCTGCGACGGGGGCAGTGCGGGTGGCGGATCGGTCACTGGTCTGCACGCTGGCGCTGGCGGAGTACCTCGACCATCCAGTGCCGGAGCTGCTCGTCGAATCAATCGGTTCGATGCTGGCGTCTGGCCAGTATGAGCGGCAGGTACTGTTCGTCGAGCTCCTGGGCTTCATCACCAATACGGAGGTACGGCGGATCAGCCTCGCGGATTCGATGCGGTTCGAGCGCTTTCACATCGAGGCGTATGAGCGGTTCGGGTTTGAGCTGGTGCGGATCCCTGCCCTGCCAGTCGACCAGCGGGTCGCCATGGTGCGGTCGCTGATCGGCCCGGTGATGAACCCTGACTGAACGAAGCGTTCGCGACGGGTTCAAGCACCTGCAGGCAGTGGGAATGGCAACAATGCATTCACCATGTTGCCGAGGGGCTCCTTCATGCCGAAGTCGTTCACGCTCATTGCCACCGCCATCGTCGCCACGGCCCTCGCCATCGCGCCGGCCTTTGCCGCGCAGTCCCCGGCCGGGACCTGGCAGACGGTCAGCGGCGAGTCGCGGTTCGAGGTGACGCTGTGCGGCGATGGCACCGAGCTCTGCGCCAAGCTGGTATGGCTGCGTGACGATGCGCGCACCGCCGAGAACCTTAGCTATCTCGACTCCTACGTGCTGAAGGGCGCCAAGCGCGCGCTCGAGAACAAATGGCGCGGCAGCGCCGAATATATGGGCGAAGTGGTAAAGGGCACCCTGACCCTGGTTGACGGCGACACCATGACCATCAATGGCTGCAAGGGCGCTCTCTGCCAGAAGTTCGAACTGACGCGGATTTGACTGAGAAATGAGAGGGATGCGCGGCAACCAGTCTTACCATCCCGGCGTTACTGAGTTGGCCCGTGCATATGGAGTATTCGAGATGGATCGCCGCGCCTACAGACTGACTTCCCCAATTGCCAGCCGCAGGGCGAAGTCATGGCTGGCCGCGGCGCACAACGCGCGGTTGCGGCCTACCAATCCGATCGCGCCGATCGATGCGCCAGAGCTGCCCATGGCGATCCGCTTCGAGGGGCTCACCGAGGCGGAGCAGCAAGCGGCGCTCGCCGCCTTTCCCGGCGGCAAGCGCTTCGTTTTGCAGGGTTAGGTCACTGCGACAGACGGAGGTCTGAAATGTTCTCGCCAATTTCGCGGAAGGCTGCCACGAGGCCGGCGCTGTCGTTGGCGAGCTTGGCCTTGCTCGGCTCAGATGCGCACTTGTTCAGTAGCGACACGGCGTTACCCGTGGTGCCGAGATTGAAACCAACCGTGTAGACCACCACGTCCTTCTGCTTCATGTTGTAGCAGAGATCCTCGGCTTGGCCGAATGGCCCGGTCATGGTGCCGGTAGTTCCGTCGGGCGCGCTGCAGCCGGAATAGCTGGGACTGACACCCTTGCAGTACTCCGTGTTGTACTCACCGTCGGTCATGATGATGACGATCTTCATCGTGTTGGGAGCAGTATAGGCGGCCGGCCGCGACTCGTAGTCGCCACCCACGGTCGCCTGAGGATCATCGAAGAGTTCGGCGAAGTTGGGCGCGACCAGGTACCACGCCCAGGCCGTGCCCAGTTGACCGGCAGTGGCGCCGCTGGCGCTGAGCGCGCCGGATGCGGTGTAGGCATTGAGCTTGGTCTTGTTGGAGGTCAATGGCAGGATCTTGGCCGCGCTACCGCAGGTGCCGTTGGACGTGTAGTGGATGGCAAGCGGCGTGGTGCTTGGCGCGGTGTCAGTGAAACTGTTGCTCGATCGTTCAGTTACGCACGCCGGGGTAGCTTCGTAAGTGCGGCTCGAACTCATACGGTAGTACTGGCAGCCGTACTTGGTGCACCAGGCCTTGCCTGTCGTCACTGGCTGTACATAGGTGCTGCCGTAACCGACGACCGGGATGGAAAACGTGTCGTTGCTCAGCTTGGTGATCTGATAGTCGTCGTCGTTGAGCGACGACATATTGGACGAGACGTTCGTGAGGCGCACATAGTCGTTGTTTGCGAAGCCATGCGCCGTCGAAGTGATGACAATGTTGCAGCTCGCCGCAATGATGCAGCGTTTCATCTTGTCGGCTGTGGTCGTCTGGTAGGCCGAATAGTTTCGACCATCGACGCGCGAGCCGTTCGTCCCATAGAGCTCGAAGGTGTTCGTCGTCTTGTTCTTTACGATATACGCCTTGTTGTTCAACTCGGTCATGCCCTTGACGCCAGTGATATAGATCATGTCGTCATTGTTGAGGCCGTGAGCGTTCTGGGTGATGACCACGGGGCGCGCCTGGGTCGCGCCACTGATGTCCTTTTCGACATCCCACCACGCTGCGGAGCTGATCGTCTTGGAAGCGGGGATCGTGCCGCGCGACTCGTCGGCATAGGCAGAGCCGACATTGACGGCCGTCGAGTATGGCACCAGGGCCATCTTGGAGTAGGTCGGAGTCTGCTCATCGTGCACGACAAGCGGAATCAAGGTGGCGAGGGCGGTCTGCAAAGTGGAAATGCCTGAGCTGCCCATCGAGCCGGTCGTATCGAGTGCCACCGCCACTTCGAGGTTTACCGAGCCACGCGTGGCCTCGGACACGATGCTGGTCGTCATGTCTTGAATACCGACCAGCGTGACGAAGGCCATCGGAACGGTGATCGTCCCCTTGAGCTTAAGGGTGCCAGTTGTGGTGGTGGCGTCGGCCCAGTCGACGCTGACGGTCAGGCTGTCGTCGTTCAGCCGCTCGAGCACCAGGTCCTCGGCGGACTTGCGCAGTTGTTCCTCGGTCTGGCTGTAGATCTTGGGGGCAAGCCCCAGTGCCGCTGAATCAAGCGCGATCTGCATCTTGGTGCGAGCGGTTTCCATCGACGTGTAATCCACGGCGGCGCCGGCCATGGCGACGAGGACGATGGCCATCAGGCCGAAGATGACTGCGAAAACGCCGCGCTCATCGGCGCGGAACCGCTTGAAAAGCTCGAAAATACCGCGCATGGCGCCGGAAAACCCCCAGAATTCCGGCGTCAGTGTCGCTGAAATTCCTAACTAAAGCACAATCACCTTGGCGCCAATTTTGACGCGTTCGTAGAGATCTTCGACATCATCGTTGACCATGCGGATGCAGCCCGATGAGACATCCTGGCCGATGGTCCAGGGCTCGTTGGTGCCATGGATGCGGTAGAGGGTCGAACCGATATAGATGGCGCGGGCGCCGAGCGGGTTGTTGATGCCGCCGGGCATATAGTCGGGCAGGTTCGGCTGCCGGCGCTTCATCTCTTCGGGCGGCGTCCAGCCCGGCCACTGACGCTTGTTGGAAACCTTGTGCGTGCCGCTCCACTCGAAACCATCGCGGGCCGTGCCGATGCCGTAGCGCAACGCCTTGCCGTCGCCGAGCACCAGGTAGAGGTGCTTTTCGCCGGTGTTGACGATGATGGTGCCGGCCTTCTGGTTGGATTTGTAGGCAACGATCTGCCGGCGGAACTCGGGCGCCAGACGCACCTTGTTGCTCTTCACCTTGTAGCCCGGATGGGGCTTGGCATCCTGCAGCGACGGACGCGACAGATCGAACATGAACAGGCCCTGCGCCGCGTTGGCCGTATCGGCGAACACGGACAGGGACACGAGGCAGGCAGTGGCGGCGAGCACCGCCCGGGACGAACGCAGCATGGCACACACTCATCATTAGTACGCGGACGCCCGAGGGAGTCGGGCGGCCGCAGTATTAACGAGAATATCGAATGAGGCGTGAAGGAAGGTGGTTAAGTAGAAGTGACGCGGGGGCGCCGGTTTGCTGTTGGAGGAGCAGATGAGCCGGCCGGTAACAGCAACCACCGGCCGGAGTCGAGGCGTGGACAGCGACGCGTTACGCCACCCGCTCGGCCAGCAGCGCATCCAGGCGGTCGTAGCTCTGAGCCATGCCGTCGGTCATGCCGGTGAGCAGCACCTGGTCGCGAACCTCCTGGCTGTCGAAGCTCATGGTGAGGGTGAGCGTGGTGCGGCCGCCGCGTTCCTCGAAGGTGGTGGTGACCACCGCCTCGCCAGGCGTACCGATCATCCCCTCGGTGTGGACGATACGGGAGGGGACGACGATCTCGCGGTAGCGCCCGGTGAAGCCGAACTCGGAGGCGTCGGCGTCGCTGCGCCAGATGTAGCGGTAGGTGCCGCCAACGCGCAGGTCGATCTCGCAGATGGGCATACTCCAGCCCGGCGGACCGAGCTGCCAGCGCTGCACCAGCTGTGGCTGGCTATGGGAGGCAAAGACCAGGTCGGCAGGCGCGTCGAAGCTGCGCGACACGGTGACGGCGTTGTCAGAGGGGTGGGTGATCGTCAGAGCTGCGGGCATGCTGGGTCTCCATCTATAACCTCAACGTTCTATAACGCCTTGGTTATAGATGGTCAAGGGATGACTGAAACACGGGCATGCCGCCCCTGATCGCCCCTACCCTACAGCAGCACCTGCCCTGCCTCCGGCTCGTCGGGGATCTGCCAGCCGTCGGGCAGCAGGCGGCCGAGGGCAGCGGCGGCATGGGCGAGGCTGAAGGGCTTGGTGAGCACTTCGCTGGCGCCCAGTTCCCTGGCGCGGGCAATGGTCTCGCGGTTGGGATAGGCAGTGATCATCACCACCGGGACGCGTCCATTGGGGGAAAAGCGCGGATCGCGGATCACCTCCAGCAGTGCCGCGCCGTTCATTTCCGGCATGTACCAATCCATGAACACGATATCGTAGCGCGTTGCCTGGATGGCGCCCACGGCGGGCGCGGCGCCCGCCAGTTCATCGATTGAAACGAGGCCGAGCTTGCGCAGGGTTGCCGCCACCGCGGCGCGCGCATAGGCATTGTCGTCGACGACGAGCGCCTTCAGGTCCTGTGGCAGGATCATTGGCGTTTGGCCCCCCAGCCGATTCGCCAGTTATGATTGTCATGAGATCGGAAGCGTGCGGACTTCCAATCTTGCTGGCTTGACGGGCGATCGAACCGGAAGGTCTACAACCTCTGCTGATCGCTATGCGGGCTCATCTATTTACCGGGAGTTAACCATGTCAACGCCGACCGAGGTGACGCGCTGCAGCTGGGCGGGGAGCGACGCGCTCTACCAGCACTATCACGACCGCGAATGGGGGCGGCCGGTGACCGACGATACGCGGCTGTTCGAGAAGCTCTGCCTCGAAGGGTTCCAGTCGGGCCTCGCGTGGATCACCATTCTGCGCAAGCGCGAGAATTTCCGCGCGGCGTTCCATGGCTTCGACCTGAAGCAGGTGGCGGCGATGGACGACGCCGACATCGAACGGCTGCTGCAGGACGCCGGGATCATCCGGCATCGCGGCAAGATCGCCTCGACCATCAACAACGCCAAACGCGCGCTGGAGCTGCAGCAGGAGTTCGGCTCCCTGGCCGCCTATTTCTGGAGTTTCGAGCCGGAACCGGTGAAGGGTCCGATCGTCTCGGGGAGTATCCCGGCCGAGACCGAGGCGTCGAAGGCCATGAGCAAGGACCTCAGGAAGCGCGGGTTCTCGTTCGTCGGCCCGACGACGAGCTATGCGTTCATGCAGGCGATGGGCCTGGTGAACGACCACGTGGACGGGTGCTTCTGTCGGGCCGAGACGGCGGCGGAGCGGGATGCGTTGAAGCGGCCGAAATAGGCTCCAAATACCGCGCCCACGCTCGACGTCATCCCCGCGAAAGCGGGGACCTCCGTTTGCGATCGTGCAGCAGGCCAAGAAAACAGAGGTTCCCGCTTTCGCGGGAATGACACCGAGTTTGAGGCGCGTGAGCATGCCCTGACGCCCCTCCTATTCGATCCGGCTGACTACCTGATCAGCAGCAGGGCCATCAGCTCGAGCTTGGACAGCTTGAGCTCGGGGCGCAGCTCGTCGCTCGGGTCGAGGTGCTGTTTCGGCTTTTGCGCGTTGCGGCGGAGGCCGAGTTTGCGGGGGAAGAACATCGTGTCGTCCGGCGGTTGCGCCGGCTCCCTCAATAGCGGGTTTGCTGTTGGCGGCTCAGGAACAGGACCATCAGTTCGAGGCCGGTGACGTTGCCAAAGGGTGGCATTTCGTTGTTCCGCCACTCCCGCGGCGGAAGCGGTTCGTCGACAGTGCCATTCCGGCGGCGGTCGCCGGGCCGTTTGAACAGGAACATGTGTGTATCCGGACGCATCACGCGCCGGCTCCCGTGAGGATGGGTAGCGGTCAGCGGCTCATGAACAGAGCCATGAGCTCGAGGCCGGTGATGTTGCCGAGCAGCGGCAGGCCGTCCCTATGCCTCTCGCGAGGCGGCAAGGGCTGGCTGAGGTCTGGCTTCCGGCGGCTCCCGCCAGGGCGTTTGAACAAAAGCATGTGCGTGTCCGGACGCGTTACGCGCCGGCTCCTTGAATGATGAATCTGATGACGGGCGCCGGTCCCGGCAAGGGTTTGCCCTCGTCCGGCCCGGCGCCCTGAGAACGCTCTACATGGGGAAATCGGGCGGCAGCCCGATGTCCCTGAGCAGGTGCGGCGACAACGGAGCAGCGCTGCCGCGGCGATAGGGCCGGAGCACGCGACGCAGCATCGCATCGGCACGGCGCCGGGCGATGAACAGGCGGATACGGCCGATGAGGCCGATTTGCCCGATGTCGAATTCGGGCGTGTTGAGGATGCGCGACGTGGCGCGGTCCCGTACGATGAGAACCATCTCACTTGTCCGGGCGAAGCCCGGTCCTCTGATGAAAGCGGTGGGACGGCCGAGCCTTGCTCCAGACCCCAAGGTCCGGAGCAAGCGCTTAGCGGTAGTCCCAGTGGCTTTTCGGCTCCATCACCTCGGGCATCAGCCCGAGATCGCGACGGAGATGACTGGGCACAGGTGGCGACCCGCGAGACTTGTAGCGTCTCGCCGCGCGCGCCAGCTGGGCGTTGGCCAGCATCGTGACGGCTGCTGAAACCAGCGCGCCGGCGACGCCGACATGGGTGTGCGCCTGAGCGCGATTGGTGCGTGCCGGGGCACGGGTCTGGAGCTCAAGAGTCATGATCTCATCCGGGCGCAATGCGGCCCGGTCCTCTGGTTGAGAGACAATGGTGGTGGCGACGGAATCCGGACGCGCGAAGACGCCGAATGGCGATGCCGGTTACTGGGGTTCAGTCGAGGCTAGAAAGGGCTGGAACAGAGGACCCCGGGGAGGGGTCGGCGCCATTAGGCGCGAGCGAGACCAGCTGGGTTAACGCCAGGACCGGAAACGAACATCGAATGAATCATGCGTCGCCTCCTCTTTGGTTGGCGTTGAACGAGGGGGCTGATACGCCGACTCGAACCCGATGCCAACCCCGGATGCGGCAGGCTGACGCACCACGCATGATACTGTTGCTGCAAAGACACAGGTGGTTTCCTTGAGTCAGCGGGGGCTTTCCGTTAGGAACCAGCCTCAGATTCCGGGCTCTGACCAGCAGACACCATGACCGACAAGAAGAAGCTCATCGCGCCGCGGTTGCCGCGCGGCTTCGAAGATCGTTTGCCCGCCGATATTTCGGCGGTGAACGCAATGACGGCGAAGATCCGCGCGGTCTATGAGCGCTATGGCTTCGATTCGGTCGAAACGCCGCTGCTCGAATATACCGAGACGCTCGGCAAGTTCCTGCCCGACACCGACCGGCCGAACGCCGGCGTGTTCAGCCTCCAGGACGAAGACGAGCAGTGGATGAGTCTCCGCTACGACCTGACGGCGCCGCTGGCCCGGCATTTTGCCGAGAATTTCGACAAGCTGGCCAAACCCTATCGCAGCTATCGGGCCGGCTATGTGTTCCGCAATGAGAAGCCGGGCCCGGGGCGGTTCCGCCAGTTCATGCAGTTCGACGCCGACACAGTCGGCGCGGCAGGGGCCGAGGCAGATGCCGAGATGTGCATGATGATGGCCGACACCATGGATGCGCTCGGCCTCGCCGGCAAATACGTGGTGAAGGTCAACAACCGCAAGGTGCTGGACGGGGTGCTGGCATCTGCCGGTGTCGTCGACGAAGGGCAGAAGCTCGCGGTGCTGCGCGCCATCGACAAGCTCGACAAGTTCGGCACCGAGGGGGTGGCGCTGCTGCTCGGCGAAGGCCGCAAGGACGAGAGCGGCGACTTCACCAAGGGCGCGGGCCTCAGCGACGAACAGCGCGCCGTGGTGCTGAACTATGTGCGGGGCGAGGAGCCTGAGCACAATGAAGGGATCGCCGAACTCAACGCCATGCAGGCGCTGTTCGATGCGGCGGGCTATGGCGCGGATCGGATCAAGATCGATCCGGCAGTGGTGCGCGGCCTCGAATATTACACCGGTCCGGTGTTCGAGATCGAACTGACCTTCAAGGTGCAGAACGAGAAGGGCCAGGATGTGGTGTTCGGCGCGGTTGGCGGCGGCGGCCGCTATGACGGGCTGGTCAGCCGGTTCCGCTCGGAGCCGGTGCCGGCAACGGGGTTCTCGATCGGTGTCTCGCGCCTCGCCCATGCGCTGCGGCTGACCGGCAATCTCGGGGCCGAGGAGCCGCTCGGGCCGGTGGTGGTGCTGGTGCTCGATAAGGAGCAGACGGCGCGCTACCAGGCGATCACCTCGCGGCTGCGCCGGGCCGGCATCCGGGCCGAGATGTTCATGGGCAACACCAAGAATTTCGGCAAGCAGGTGGCCTATGCCGACAAGCGCAACTCCCCGGCGGTGATCATCGAAGGTACGCAGGAACGCGAACTCGGCAAGGTGCAGATCAAGGACCTGATCGCCGGCAAAGAGGCGGCCAAAGCGATTGCCGACAATGCCGAATACAAGGCGGCGCGGCCGGGCCAGTTTGAATGTGACGGTGACCTCGACGCGATTGTTGCCGCCATCTCCGAACTGCCGGCGGTGTCCGCCTATCTGGATGCCAATAAGTGAAGACAGCATCGGAGCGATACGCGGCGCTGGTACGGCTGGTCGAGTCGCGCACGGTGACGCGCGCCACGCCGGCGCTGCTCCTGCCGGCGGGCCCGTATTTCGACCTCGCGGGCGAGGAATTCGGCCGGAACCTGTTGCTGACCACCACGAATAACGGCGTCGAGTACTGCCTGAGGCCGGATTTCACGCTGCCGATCGCGCAGCAGTATCTCGAGGACGGGCTCACTGGCGCGCCCTCGGCCTACACCTATCTCGGCCCGATCTTCCGTCAGTACCAGTCCACCCCGGTCGAGTTCGAACAGGCCGGGCTGGAACTCCTGGGCCAGGCCGACGCCGACAACGCGCTCGACCAGGTGCTGACCTTTGCGCGCTGGGCGCTGGCCATCTACGACATCACCGCGCCGAGCGTACGGCTGGGCGGCGTCGGGTTGTTCGAGGCGTTCCTCGAGGCGGCGCAGATTCCAGTGGCGTGGCGCAGCCGCATCCGCCACCGCTTCGGCCACCCCGAGGCGCTGGAGCGGCTGATGGAACGGCTCGCCAACCCGGAAGAGCGGGTGGAGGCCCCTGCCCCCGATAGCCGTGATACGGTGATCGAAATCGTCACTGACGCCATGCTGTCGGGCGGGTTGAGCCTGATCGGCAGCCGCACGCCGGAAGAGATTGCCGATCGATACCTCGAAAAGCAGGCGCTCGAATCGGCGCCGATCCCGCCCGAGACGGTAGCGCTCTTGCAGAACTATCTGTCGGTTGCCGAGAGCACCGAGACGGCATTCGAGCGCATCTCGGAGATGTGCAAGCAGGCCGGCTTCGATTTCGACGAGCCGCTGTATCAGGTGCGGAACCACGCGGCGGCGCTGGCGGCGCTATCGCCCAATGCAGACGTGATCTTCGATGCGAGCTTCTCGCCGCGCCTCGATTACTACACCGGCATCGTGTTCGAAATGACCGGCTCGGACGGCGAGGTGCTGGCATCGGGCGGCGAGTATGACCGTATGCTGGAGCGGCTGGGAGCTGGCGAGCCGGTGAAGGCTTCGGGCTGCGCGCTGTGGGTTGACCGGCTCGAGAGGGAGGCCGAACAATGAGCACTTTGCCCGGCGGCCTGACGCTTGCGATCCCCAGCAAGGGGCGGCTCGAGGAGCTGACCCGCAAGGCCTTCTCGACGGCGCGGATGAACATCGCCCGTCCGGGTGGCGCACGTTCCTATGTCGGCTCGATCAAGAACCAGCCGCAGGTGACGGTGCGGTTTTATCCGGCGGCCGAGATTGCGCGCGAGCTGATCCTCGGCGGCGTCGATATCGGCGTCACCGGCTCGGACCTGATCCACGAGGCCTCGGAGAACGGCGAAGAGAACGTACTGTTCGTGCGCGGGCTTGGTTTCGGCGAAGCCAATGTGGTGGTGGCGATCCCCGACAGCTGGATCGACGTGCAGCAGATGACCGACCTCGCCGATGTGGCCTCGGATTTTCGCTCGCGCCACGGGCGCTGGCTGCGCGTTGCGACCAAGTATGTGAACCTGACGCGGCGGCACTTCGCCAAGTACGGCATTGCCGAATACCGCATCGTCGAGAGCGCCGGGGCGACCGAATCGGCGCCGGCCGCGGGATCGGCCGACCTGATCGTCGACATCACTTCGACCGGCTCCACCCTCGCCGCCAACCAGCTCAGGGTGCTGGAGGACGGACTGATCATGAAGTCGGAGGCGAACCTGATCGTCTCGCGGACCGCCGACTGGACGCCGCTCAGGAAGGCGCAGCTCGAAGCGCTGCTGTCGATCATGGGCGGGGTGCCGCCGGGGATCTCCACCCTGCTGTGAGCTTCGACCTGACGATCCTCGTCGCGCTTGGCTTCGTGGGGCTGCTCGCGGGGTTCGTTGATGCCATTGCCGGCGGCGGCGGGTTGATCGCCATTCCGGCGCTGCTGGCGGTCGGCATTCCACCGGTCACCGCGTTCGGGACCAACAAGCTGCAATCGGTGGTGGGCACGGTGATCGCCGCCTTCACCTACTGGCGCAAGGGGTTCGTATCGCTGCGGCTGCTGGCGATCGCCATTCCACTGACCTTTGGCGGCTCGTTCCTCGGGGCGCTGGCAGTCAAGTCGATCGATACGACCGTGCTGCAATATGCCGTGCCGGTGGCACTGATCGCGGTGGCGCTCTACTTCGCGTTCGCGCCCAGGCTCACCGACGAAGACAGCCACGCCCGGCTCGGCGTCGCCACCTTCCTGCCGCTGATGGGGTTCGCCGTCGGGTTCTACGACGGCATCCTGGGGCCGGGGACGGGCTCGTTCATGACGCTCGGCTTCGTCACGCTGTTCGGGTTCGGGGTGACGCGCGCGGCGGGGCACACCAAGGTGCTGAACCTCACCTCGAACCTCGGAGCGCTGGCGCTGTTCATCCCTTCGGGAAACGTAGTGTGGCTCGTGGCGGGAGTGATGATCGTCGGGCAGATCATCGGCGGCTATCTCGGCGCCCTCACCGGCATCCGCTTCGGCGCCAAACTGATCCGACCGCTGGTGGTGGTGGTGTCGATCGCGCTGGCGGTGAAGCTGCTGGTCTTTCCCTAGAGCGCCGCTGGTTGTCCGCTCCCCTCCCCCTTGAGGGGAGGGGCGGGGGG
>NZ_LAJE02000085.1 GCF_000970465.2 Devosia insulae DS-56 | reverse complement strand
ACATACACTAGCGCGCTGGTCGGCAGAGTCAGATGTTGATAAGAGACAGGGGTCATTCCCGCGAAAGCGGGAACCTCTGTTTTGACGCCCCCCTCACCATCGCAAACGGAGATCCCCGCTTTCGCGGGGATGACGGCGGTGCTTGGGCAGGCATGGAACATGAAGCAGAGTCCTCGTAACCCCACGATATCGCGAGTCGCGAACCGTCAGATCGGCATCCGCATGATTTCCTCATAGGCCGAGATCACCCGGTCGCGGACCGTCACCATGGTGTCCATGGCGAGCTCGGTCTGGCTGATGGCGGTCACGACGTCGACCATGTCGCCGCGCCCGCTGACCATCTCCATCGCCTTGGTGTCGGCGACCTTGCCGCTGTCGACCACGCCTTGCACGGCCTGGCCGAGCATCTTGGCAAAATCGCCGCCGCCGCCGAGATCGGCGACCTGGTTGAGCTGCGGCTTCTGCCCCTGCCCCAGGAGCTTGGCGGCATTCGAATAGGCCGCAGTGGCGGCGTTGATTGGAAGGGCCATGATCAGTTCCTGGAAAAAACGCGTCAGCCGCGCAGGATATCGAGGGTGGAACCCAGCATCTGCCGGGTGACGGTGACGACGTTGAGGTTGGCCTCGTAGCTGCGCTGCGCCTCGCGCATATCCATCGTCTCGATCAGCGAGTTGACGTTGGGGTAGCGGACATAGCCGGTGGCATCGGCGGCGGGATGACCGGGCTCGAAGCGCGAGGTGAAGTCGGACTGGTCGTAGGCAATGCGTCCGATCTCCACCTTGGTGGCACCCAGCTCGTTGTCCATCACCGCCTTGAAGGTCGGGATCTTGCGCCGATACGGATCCTCTCCCGGCGTCTTGCCGGCAGAATCTGCGTTGGCGAGATTTTCGGCGATCACCCGCATGCGGGCCGACTGGGCATGGAGGCCCGTCGCCGCGATCTTCAGAGACGAAAGAAAGTCGTTCATCGCTATGCCTGCTTGCCGAGGGCGGTTTTGATCAGTTTCACGGAACGCGTGTAGAGCGTCGTGATCGCCTGGTAGTCCATCTGGTTGCCGGCAACCTTCATCATCTCGTCTTCGAGCGTCACGCCGTTGCCCTCGGGGGTGATCTCAAAGCTGTTCATGGTGCGGGGGCCGAACCCGTCGGCATCGGTGCCGGAAATCGCGATATGCCCCGGCTGCGTCGTCACCGTCGCGATCTTTGCCGTCGACAGGCTCTTCATGTGCTCCTCGAAGCCATAGGCCTTGAGGTCGCGACCGCGGTAGCCGGGCGTATCGGCATTGGCGACATTTTCGGCGAGCAAGGTCTGGCGCGTCTGGTGCCAGCGCATCTTCTCGCCAATGGCGTCGAGCAGTCCTAATTTCATGGTGAAGCGGGTCCAGAATCCCCTGAGGAACTGGGCAAATCCTGCCTAGCAAGCGTTAACGAGACATTAACCACGCGGCTCCGCACGCCGAGTTGTCTCGCATTTTGCATAATCTGGGCGCATTACTCGGCAATAAGTTCCATTGATTTGCGTTCGGATGGCCACCCCGAGCGACAGGGAGTGCGCGGCGATGCAGTTCATGACGAGTTTGCTGGGCGAGTCGGCCGGAACTATCGTCACCTCGGTGCTCGCATTGGGCATCGTTCTGGTGCTGATTGTCCTCGGCCTCTGGGCGTTGAAACTGCTCACCCGCAGCACCACCGTCGTCGGCCGCGGCCGCAACCGCCGGCTCAGCGTCATCGATCACATGCAGGTCGACGCCAAGCGTCAGCTGCTGATCATCCGGCGCGACAATGTCGAGCACCTGATCCTTACCGGCGGCCCGCAGGACGTGATCGTCGAAACCGGTATTCCGGTCGAACGTCCGCCCATGCCGACCCGCCGCAGCGTCGAACAGGAGGTGCCGCCTCCCGCCACCCCGACGCTCAGCACATCCGAGATCGACCGGCTGCGTGAGTTCGTCCGGCCGGGCGCGCGCAAATCCACCTCGCTCCGCCATACCGGCCTGTTGCGCCCTGTCAGCACCATGGAGCCCGCCATTATCCCGATGCCGGCGATGGCTGGGGATAACTCCGGCCGCGGCAAAGCCGACTCAGCTACAACGCCCGCAGGCAAGGACAACGGGCGGACTGCGCTTGGCGCTCAACGCAATCTCGGGGACGAACCCAAGGCGGATAGCCGCTAGTCGCCCCGCACTTCGCCGGGTCCTTACGCTACTTGCCTTTCTTTGTGCGCTGATCCTGCCGGGCCTCGCCTTCGGCCAGGACATCTCGATCGATTTCGGCAACGACGCGACCATCACCGAACGGGCGGTCCAGCTCGTCGGGCTGATCACCCTGCTCTCGCTGGCGCCGTCAATCCTCGTCATGGTGACGAGCTTCACCCGCATCGTCGTGGTGCTGTCGCTGCTGCGCACCGCGATCGGGCTCCAGACCGCGCCGCCCAACTCGGTGATGGTCAGCCTCGCGCTGTTCCTCACCATCTTCGTGATGGGCCCGACGCTGCAGCAGAGCTATGACAACGGCATTGCGCCGCTGGTTGCCGGTCAGATCCAGGTCGAGGAGGCCTTCACCCGGGCCTCGGCGCCGGTGCATGACTTCATGGCGGCGAACGTCCGGCCCGCCGACCTGCAGCTGTTCTTCGACATGTCGTCGACCCCGGCCCCCGCCGATCGCACGGCGATCCCGCTGCAGATCCTGATCCCGGCCTTCATGATCTCGGAACTTAGGCGCGCCTTCGAGATCGGCTTCCTGTTGTTCCTGCCCTTCGTCATCATCGACATGGTGGTGGCGTCGGTGCTGATGTCGATGGGCATGATGATGCTGCCGCCGGTGGTGATCTCGCTGCCGTTCAAGCTGATCTTCTTCGTCTTGGTCGACGGCTGGCACCTGGTCGCCGGCTCGCTGATCCGCAGTTTTGTGAGTACGTAGACCGGCGCTTGGGCCACCGACCTCCCCACACCCACGGTGTCACCCCGGCGAAGGCCGGGGGCCATCCTGAGATGCTGTGGTGGACTGAGATGGATAGGCAGCCTGCCGGACCGGCAACCAGGGGTGTGCTTGGGGTGACGGCCCGCGCACTGATCTACCGAAAGCCCTCGGGATGGGCCCCGGCCTGCGCCGGGGTGACACCGTGGGCGAGGAGACGTTAGCGCCTAAACTAACCTGCGACACCCGCAGGTCCGCAGCCTAAGCCGCTCCCGGCACCGACTTGTCCGGCACCATCTCGGCGCTGCCATAGAGCTCTCGGTACGACGCGAGGAACGCATCGAGCGAGTCGGCGCTGGCGACTTCGCGCGCCACCTTGCGGAACTCCACCGATTGCGGGGCGATGTCGCGGGTCACGTATTCGAACAGCGGCCATTCGGCCGAGTTCGCCATCTGCTCGGAGAATTTCGAGCGGATGCGCGACAGCCCGAGCTCATCCCCCGCCAGGACGAACCCGACCGCAGCTTTGACCACGCTCATCCGGGCCGGCTGCGACAGCTTGCCGTCGATCGGCGCGTTGAGGATTTCGAGCAGCTCCGACGCCATGGCGTAGTTCTTCGACTTCCAGTAGCCGTCGACCCTGAGGATATCGGCGTCCTTGCCGGTGAGCTTGGAGATCAAATCGAGCGCCAGCTCCTGCCGGCCGGCATCGATCAGCGCCCGCGATTCGAGGATGCGTCGCTGCCGCTCCAGCTGCGGCGGCAGGTCGGCGAGCCGGGTGCGGTTGAGCACCCGCAGCGCGCCTTCGGGGTTGCGGTCGGCAATGCGGATCAGCGCCAGGTCGGCCGCCACCTGCGACTGCGCCACGCCGGTGAGCCGGCTGTCGATCTGGTATTCGAGCAGGTCCGCCGCCTGGGTCAAGAGGTCGACCTTGACCAGCCGGCGCGCCAGGTTGCGGATCATCTCGTCGCCGCGCGTTCCCGGTGGGGTGAGCTGGCGGAAATCATAGTACAGCGCCAGCGCGTCGAGGTCGCTGAGGTTGTCGGCCGCGCCGTTGAGGTAGAGATCCTCAAATGTCTGCTGCGCCTCGCCCAGCAGCGTGTCGGTCGATTCGCTTTCGGGGAAGCTGGCGGCCGCCTGCTTCACCGCATCGAACCCATCGCGATAGTCGTGATTGGCGAAATAGAGCTCCGCCAACAGCTTCTGCATATCGGCCTCGAGCGCGGTGCCGCGCCACATCAGCGACTCGGCCGACAGCGTTTCGGTGGCCTTGGCGAGATCGACCTTGCCCGCTTTGCGCAGCAGGACCAGCGTGCGGTAAACCGCCTCGGCCCGGGTCGGGCGGAAGTCATAGGCGATCACCTGCCCATAGGTATCGACCGCGTCCTGGTCGTGCCCTTCGAGCTCGGCGACCCGCCCCTGCATCAGCTGGAAGAAGCTGGTCTGTTCCGGATCGAGCTTGGGGAAATCCACCTCGCCGAGCAGCCGCAGCGCCATCTGCGCATCGTTGGTCTCGACCGCCGCACGCAGGGCCGCGAACAGGAACTTGGTCTGGATCCAGATCGGATAAGTCTCGACGATCCCCTCGGCGGCGAGCGCATCGAGCCGCGCACCGCGAAAATCGCCGCTATCGGTGCGCGCCATGGTCCGCCACATCAGCGCGTCACTCTCTTCGGGGAAGGTGCCGCCGTTGAGCGTCATCAGCGCATCGCGCCAGCGCCCGGCCAGCGTATCGGCGATGGCGCGGACCAGCCGGGTCTTCTTGCGCAGGTCCTCGCTCTTCAGTTCTTCATCGAGGATGCCGAGCACGCCGATCGCCTCGTAGGAGAGCTCGTTCGCCACATAGAGCTGCGCCAGGTCGAGCCGCGCCACGTCGCGCAACTGCCCTTCCGCTGACGCCGCCCGCGCCATCGTCTCTTCCTTGCGCGTCGTAAAGGCCTCGGGGTTGTCCTCGCGCCACACCCCAAGATCGAGGTAACTCTGGCGGAACTCCGGCGAGTTGCCGGCATCGAGTTTGCGCGAGGTTTCCAGCGTCGACAGCGTCAGGCCGTTCGCAGCCGAAATGACTGCAACCTTATCCTCTACCTCGACGTCGAGGCTGTCATTGCGCGGCTTGATCACGAGGCCATGCGCCGAGCGCAGCGCGTCGAAATCGACGAACTGCAGGTTGCGGGTCAGGCCGCGCGCCGGCGGCATCACCGTCACCACCCTGAGGCTGTCGCCGACCACCGGGTCGCGCAGCACGTGCACCTTGCCCGGCCGCTCGATATCGGCGGTCATCTCGAACCGGCCGTCCTCGTCGCGCTCGCGGTCGAGCGTCATCGGCTCGGTGGCGCTGAGCAGCGCATCGCCGAGCGACAGCACCCAGGCCCTGCCCTCTGATCCCAGCGTCGCCAGCCGGTCGGATGACAGGTCCATGCGCGCGACCTTGGTTTCGCCGGCGGCCACCATCTCGAAATTGCTGGCAATGCTGGAGAGCGCATCGGACGGCGGCGGCGCTACTACCGATTGCGGCGTGTCGAACACCATCCACACGGTATCGCCGCGCCGGAACACTGCCGCCGGCGTATCGGCATCGAACGGGAAAGCGATGCGCACGGTCTTGCCAACCGTGGTCACTGTCGGCGTCACCACGCCACGCGATGTCGGGTACAACTCGGACGTGTTGTCGTGCCCGGTCTCGAGCCCGAGCCGGGCGGCGCGGCGCTGCTCCTGCTCGGCCGCCGCGACCTCGAGGTCAAGCCTGGCCTGCTTGGCCTTCTCCTCGGCCGCCAGCGCCGCCTTCAGACCCTCTTCGGGCGCGATATCGACATCGACCACGAATTGCCGCGGCGACAGCTCGTAAAAGCGCGGCACCACGCCTTCGGCGACGGATAAATCGACCGCTGAGCCGGCCGGACTGACGGCGTTGCTGGCGCCCGTGAACTCTGGCGGCATGTCCGCCTTCAGTGCATAGAGATCGATCGGCACCGGCCAGTCGAAGGCCAGCGTTCCCTTGGTCCCCTTCAGCGCGAACTTGGCCTTGGCGTCGACATTCCAATCGAACTGGATGCGGAGGAATGTCGGGTTGCGGCCGACCCGCACCGTGGCCACCGGCTGCAGGAGCTTGGCTTCTTCTTCCTTGCGCTTCTGCTCGGCGATCTTAGCCAGCTTCTCGGAGCGGTCGGCCAGCGCCTTCACCACCTCGGCCGGAAGGGCCGGCGGCAGGCCGACCCAACTGGTCGGCAGCAGATCGATATAGAGTTTTTCGCCCGCATCCATGCGGTTGATGTTGAAGGTGGTGCGGAGCCCGATACGGATACCGCGCTGGTCCGGATCGACGCGCGCGATGGTGGCGTAGTCCGGCATGGCGAGGGAAATATCGGGCAAGAGGATCGAGATCGGCTGCTCGAACTCGATGGCGAGCACGCCGTTTTCGTACTTCACCTTGTATTTGGGCAGGTCCATCCGCTCGGGGAAGGCGATGATCAGCCGACCAAACCCGTTCTCGGGCGTGGCGAAGATCTGCGCTTTTTCCTGTGCCGAAGCGAGGCTGGGCAAGAGGCTGCAGGCGAAGAGCAACGCCAAAGCAACCAAGCGCCACGGGAACGCGAACGTCCCTCGCCGATATGCGACCCGCGATGTCATGCCGGCTTCTGCCCGCCCTACACTCTTCTGGTGTGGCGAGCATAGGCAGACGGGCTTAACGCGGGCCTAACCGGCACCGTGACAAACGCCGCGGAAATGCGAGTTTCGAGAGGCTACTGGCCGACGATCTGCGGCAGGCTGGCGAGATCCTCGACCGGCGTATCGAGGGACGGTTCGGGCTGCTCGGTGGCCAGCCCCGCGGTCAGCGATTTGGCCTTCATCGGGTCCATCCGGGCCAGCACCGGCGCCATCTTGCGCGGGTTCATCGCCTTCGCCACCCGCATCAGCACGCCCATATCGAGCTGGTTGAAGATGGTCGCCGCTTCCTTGGGCTTCATCGTCTCGTACATGGCGACGATCGAAGCGAACTGCTCGTTCTCGGCCGCCTTCTTCTCGTCGACCAACGCGTTGATCTTGGCTTCGATGGCCTTCAGCGTCGCGGTCCGCTCGTCGAGCCGTTTCTCCGCCGCCTCGACCAGCGCCATGCGCATCTCGAGTTCCTTCTCGCGCGCATCGAGCGAGTCGCGGCGCTCGCCCAGCCGACCGAGCAGCTCGCTCTCGCTGCCGCCTTCACTCTCCATCGGCGCCAGTACGCCGGCGCTGTTCAGCTCCATCGGCAGGGCGTCGCCATGCTCGTTGACCGAGGGCGGGCAATCGGCCAGCGGCGCGGCCGCATCGGCCGGGGCCTCGCCATGTCCGGCCGCGGGTTCTGTCGCCGCCTCGGGGGCGCACGCCATCTCGATCGGCGCGGGCGCAGGCCCTTCCGCCGGCGCCGTTTCGGCTGGCGCTTCCGTCGCCGGCTCGGCGCCATGCCCACCGGCTTCCGCCGCCCCCTCGGGTTCGAGCGGCAACACTGGAGCGCCATCGCTCAGCGTCGGGCTGGTATCGGCCATCGTCGTGTCGGGCGGCAGCGCCATGGTCGGATCGGCCCCGGCCCCACCAGTCGCGGCTGGCGCCGCGTGCTCGCCACCGCCACCGCCGGCGGCCACCGCGCTGCCCGTGCCGGTCAGCACATAGCCGCCGGTCGTCACCAGCCCGATGCCCTTGAAGAGCAGGAGCGCGGTGGCGGCAGCTATGACGACCGGGAGCAGGCGCGGCGTTTTCATCAGGCGGCGTTACCTCGGATGCGCGGGCGCATGGAGAGTTGCTGCAGCGCCGACTGCACCTTGTTGGGCTCATCCAGCCGATCGTCGAACGGCTGCGTGCCGCGCGCCGCGCTGGTGATGCGCGCCAGCCGGTCCATGATCTGCTGGCCGGCATTGACATGGTTGGCGAGCTCGACGCCGAAACGCTCCGCTTCCCCCAGCCGCGTCTCGAGCACCGTCTCAGCTTCCTGCGCCGTGTGCTTGAGCTCCTGGATCGCCGTATTGGCGAGCCCGGTGGCCTGTACCAGGTCGGCCACCATCTGCTTCAGCTCACCGCGATCGGCGTGCAGCCGCTTCAGGCGCTGGTTGAGGATCACGCAATAGCCGATTGTCGTGGCGAGCAAAATCGTGACCAGCGTTTCAATCACGATTCCCAACGGCAAACCGAACATCAGCGGCCCTCCTGCTTGTTTTCATCGATGGCTTCGAAGGCCGCCATCGTTACCTTCGGCGCGTTCAGCGGGCGCGAGACGCGCACCGACACGTGGTTGCCGATATGCCCCATGATCGCTTCGGTGAGATCGATATTGCCGCACCTGAGTCCGATCGGATCGCTCGGCGTGCGGTCGAACATCACCGTGTCGCCCGGCTGCATCGACAGCACCCGGCTGAGCGGCAGATCCATCTCATGCAGGATCGCGTCGACCTCGACGTCCGCGGCGAAGATTTCGGTAGCGAGATGGCCTTCCCAGATCGGGTCGCGGCCGAACTTCTCGCCCATATACATCTGCAGCAGCTGCTCGCGGATTGGCTCGATCGTCGCGTAGGGCAAGAGGATTTCGATCTTGCCGCCGCGATCATCCATCTCGATCCGGAGTTCGATCAGGATCGCCGCATTGGCCGGGCGCGAGATGGCGGCGAAGCGCGGGTTGGTTTCGAGCCGCTCGACCCGGAAGTTCACCTCGGTCACCGGCTCGAAGGCGCGATGCGTGTCCTCGAGGATAACCTCGATCATCCGGCGCGCCAGCGCCATCTCGATGGTGGTGTAGGGCCGACCCTCGACCCGGATCTGCCCGCCGACGCGGCGGCCGCCCAGCAGCACGTCGATCATCGAGTAGATCAGCGAGGAGTCGACGGTCAGCAGTCCGTAATTCTCCCATTCCTCCGCCTTGATCACCGACAGGATGGCCGGCAGCGGAATGGAATTGAGATAGTCGCCGAAGCGCACCGAGGAGATCGAGTCGAGCGCCACTTCGACGTTGTCGGAGGTGAAATTGCGCAGTGAGGTCGTCGCCAGCCGGACCAGCCGGTCGAAGACGATTTCGAGCATCGGCAGGCGCTCGTAGGAGACCAGCGCCGAGTTGATCAGCGCCTGCACGCCGGTGAGTTCTGCGCCGCCGCCGGCATTGGGATCAAAGCCGAGCAGGCTGTCGATCTCGTCCTGGTTCAGCACCCGGTCGGCGGCGCCGGCTTCAACGCTGTCGGCCTCGAGCATGGCGGCCCATTCGGCCCCCATGTCGTCCTCGGCCGCCTTGGCCGGCGCCGACGCGCCACCGCTGGCCGGATCCAGCCCCCATTCGTCGCTGAGTTTGTCCTGTTCGCCGGGCCCCGCCATCACTGCACCAGGATTTCCTTGAACAGGATCGAATCCACCTGCGCCGGGAAGATCGCGATGTTGACGCGGCGGCGCAGCTCTTCCTTGAGCCGGTAGATACCGGCCGAGCCCTCGAGGTCGGTCTTGCGCAGCTCGCGCAGGTAGACCTGGAAGGCATCGACGACCTTGGCCATGCGCGGCTGGATCTCGGTCATCACCTCTTCATTGGCGACTTCCAGCGCCACCGTGAGCTTCATGAACTGCTCGCGCTCGCCATCACCGCGCAGGTTCACCGTCATGGTCGGCAGGTTGAAGATGAAGGTCTCGGGCACCGCCGCCAGATGCGTCTCGTCCGGCTTGGGGCCCGAAAACAACAGGAAGTAGGCCGCGGCGCCCCCGCCGAGCAGCACCACGGCCGCCACGACCATGGCGATCAGCATGATGGGCAGCTTCTTCTTGCCGGGTGCGGCGCCTTCGCCACCCTCGATATCGGCTTCAGCCGCCATACCCCAAACCCC